>NZ_ATLP01000105.1:0-35121 GCF_000416215.1 Pseudomonas sp. CF161 | reverse complement strand
CAGGCCGTAGCCCGGCGCGGTCCAGGGGCGCCCGGCAATCGGTCCGCCGAGCAGGCGTGGCGTCTGCATCGCCTGCAACAGTGCCGGGGGCAGCAGGTCCCCGCTCAGCAGGCGTTCCAGAAGCAGCGCCGCCTGCGCCAAGGGACCGACCAGCAGCCCGTGGTACACCCAGCCCGGGTCGTAGTCCGGGCAGTCGCCCATCGCCACTGTTGCCAGGTCGGCGCGAGTGCGGGCCAGGCGCACATCCGACACCTTCAGGGGCGCCAGTACGCGCTGGCTCAGGGCCTGGTGCAACGCCAGGCCGCTGACCCGCTCGATCACCCGGGTCAGCCACAGATAACCGACGTTGGAGTACCCCCAGCCACTGCCCGGTGGGTAGCGCAGGCGCCCGGCATCCAGGCGTTGCAGCATCTCATCGGCCGACCACGGCGTGTCATGCCGGGCCACGGCGGTGTGGTAATCCGCCAGCTCGCTGTAATCGGCCAACCCGGCTTCGTGGCGCAGCAATTGGCGCAGGCTGAACGGCCCTTCGGCCAGCGGTTCGTCGAGGGTCAGCAGTCCGTCACGCACCAGGGACAGGGCGGTCGCCGCGAGCACGGTCTTGGTGAAACTCCACCAGGGGATGACGGCGTCGGGTTGCGTGGCGGGGATGAGGTGGCCGTTGGCGACGAGGGAGAAATTCATGGGCGAGGTCTACACACGGTCGGTCTTGGAGGGGCCAATGTTCGCTCCGCTATGGCGAAGGAGCTTACTCCCTCGCCACAGGTGCACGGCAGGCCGCCCGTGAACGGATTACGCCGTTTGCCGGCGCATGGTCAGGATGGCGCTGCCGAAGAAGATGAACGTGGAGCCCACTACGCGGTTGACCCACTTGGAAAACGCCGGCCGGGTCAGTACGCCCTTGGCCCGCGAGGCCAGCAGCGCGTAGATGCTGAGGGAGATCAGCGACAAGGCCATGAAGATCAGGGTCAGGATGAAAAACTGCGGCACCAGCGCCGCGTTCTGATCGATGAATTGCGGGAACAGCGCAGTGAAGAAAATCGTCGCCTTGGGGTTGGTGGCGGCGGTCAGGAATGCCGACTTGAACAGCTTCGAGCGCGGCGGCATCTGGCCCTCGGGGCTCCCGTCGCTGTTGGCCGAAAGCACCGGCTCCTTCTTCAACAGGTGCTTGGCGCCCAGGTAAAACAGGTAGCCGGCACCGGCGATTTTCACCGCGTTGAAGATGATTTCGGAGCTGGCGATCAACGCCCCAAGGCCCAGCATCGCCGCCGCGGACATGCAAAACAGGCCGCTGACATTGCCCAGCGACGACCACAGGGTCGATTTGGCGCCGTAGGCCACGCTGTTGTGCAAGGCCACCAGGGTGGCCGGGCCAGGGCTGGCGATGGAGATTGCCGCGACCAGGGTGTAGGTCAAAACCGAGTGAACATCCATTTCATGACTCGCTGTAAGAAGACGTCGAATTCTATAGGGAAAGTGCAGGGCAAATCACCGTTCGGTTTTTGCTCTGCATTTACAGAAAAATGCAGTTGATGCTTATTGCGTCAGGGCTGTTATTCAGACCTGAAGTGCGCTCAGTAAGGATTGGGCTCGGGTGCCTGATATTTCTCCGTCCGCCGCCCACTGCACCATGAAGTCCCCGAGGGTTGGATCAGTGATTGCGGGTAACGAATACCAATGTCCATTCAGGTGAATCTGAATATCCTCTCGGGGGATGGTGATGCAGTTGCTATTGCAGATGATGTATCGGCAGTCGGGGGAGTTTTGTGTGCCGTCGACATAGCTTTGTTTGCCAACTAATGCAGGACTATTTCTTTTATATCGGGCGAGAAAGCAAAGAGTCATCCATTTCGCAGAAGATGAAAAATGATCTGTGTCCGAGTCGGTGATTTTCAAGTGATAGTCGTTGATTTTCTTTGTTACGAAGGCGAGCGAGTCGTAGTAGTAAAACACATACACCAGATTCCCGGCCGCAGCAGCTCTAATGGGAGCATTCATTTTTAGATCTTGGGGTAGCGTCCCGCTCGCGCCAGCGCTATTTCGGCAGGTAACGGTGAACTCGGTTGAGAAGTATTTGCTCCACTTCTCGGCGGCCTCCGTCCGGTAATAGAAATCTGCAGGGTTTTCCAGGTCGCAGTTAGCCAGACCGCCCAGATACTCCTCAAACGTCTGGGCGATCGGGCTGCTCTGAACCACGTTCTGCGGTTGTTCTGGCGCCGGGTTATTAAGCCTCAACAGTTCTTTGATCCATGCGAGCATATGAAAGATTCGTCCCTGTAAGTCAGTGTTTAGTGAGTGACTAGCGTCGATCCAGCCAGTAGTTGTGCAGGCTGCGCGCCGCCGGTTCGATGGCTGCCACGCGCTGATTGTGCAGGGCCACGTTGAGGTCGGCCGGTAGTTCGAAGTTGTCCTGTTCGGCGCACTCGATGATCGATTGCAGCAGGGCGGCCTGGGGCGCCGGCATTTGCGGCCAGTTGCCTACGGCGACGCCGCGCAGGTAACCGAAGCACCATTCTTCGGCCAGGGTCAGGGGCTGGCCCTGGTGTTCGGTGGTTTCAAAACGTGCCTTGAAGGCCGAGGCGTCCAGTGCCAGCTGGCTGGCCAGGGTGTTCATGTGGCGCACGCAGAGTTCGATGAACTGCTTGCCTTGTTCCGGGCTGTCCCAGTCCGGGTTCTGCCCGCCCCAGATGGCCGGGAACCACTCGGCGATGTCGACCCGCGCAGGGCTGGAGACCAGGGCGCTGAAGTAGCCGTCGAGTTCCGAAGGGTTGAGCACCGAGTGATCGTCACCGTATTGCAGCAGGGTGTTCTCGATCACGTCGAAGTCAGCGGCGTTCAAGGGTTGATCTGGCATGGCAATGATCCTTGGCAAGTCGGGGCGCCAGGGCGACGCCGTGTTTGAAAAAGTCGCGGAGGATGGCCCTTGTGGCGATTTTTTTCCAGCGCCGATTATCCACCGGCGCTCGCCGGTCGCGGGCCAGGGCGGTCGGGTTCAGGCCTGGCTGCGAAAATGCCCCGCTCCCAGGCGCCATACCGAAAACCACACATCATCCGCCGGGGCGTAGCGCTCCAGGGGGATCGGCCGCTCCTGCAACGGGTCGTCCGGGGCGAATACTTCAAGCTCCCAGGGGAAATCCGGGTTGTACGAGAGGCTGTACTCGGGGTACGGGCTGGCGAGGGTGTAGTGGATCGAATACACCATCAGCGGTGAGCCCTGGAGTTGGTTGTGGGCATACAGCGTCCAGAATTCGCTCATCTGCGGCCGGCTGACCTGCTCGGCAAAGGCCAGGGCGGCGGGCAGGTCGTCCCAGGCGGCCTGTACCGTTTGCTGGGCCAGGGCGATACGCGCGGCGGGGGACTGGCCCTTGGCGTACTCGACGTAGATCAGGGTGGTGGCGAACTGGAACTCGCACTGGGTGATGCTCGGGTTAACGTCCCAGTGGCCGATCATGTGCTGGTCCAGCAGTTCGATTTTCATGGGGCAGGCTCGGGTCATGGGTCAGAAAAGCGCAAGCGGTTAGCGGTCGCGATTGGCTGGCCAGGTGGCGGTCGGGAAGTAGGCCTCCAGGCCCGGTTCCTGGTGGTCCACGCCGTTGCGGGTCCAGTAGCAGCTCAGGCGGCTGTAGTTATCCAGGTCGCCACGCACCAGGCACGTGGCGCCGTGCCCCGGCCAACTGAAGGCCAGTACATCGGCTTCGGCCATGGTGGCCCGCTCCACCTTGCCAATGGCGGTGGTGGTCTGGCCATTGATGGTTTTGACCAGGGTCAGGGCGCCGTTGCTGAAGGTGATTTCTGCGCTGCCGGAGTAGGCCGCGCCGCCGTCGGGCGCCTGGCCGATCAAGGCGTAATGGCCGGGCACCATGGAGTAATACAGGTGTTCGTCGGCGGCGGTGTCGGCCACGGCGCTGGCGCTGGCCAGCAGTAGGCCGAGCAGGGCGCACAGACCAGGGATGCGCTGCATGCAGGTACGTTCCTTGTAGAAAATCGAGCGTGAACAGTCGGTGATGGGGCAAGTCCCGGGTTGCCTGAACGCGCCTGGCAACCTTCAGACCGTCACACCGTGGCGCATTATAAATACCGACAGTAAAAGCACCAGCAGGGTGGTGATGGCGGCGTAGCAGGCACCCAAGCCGAGCTTGACCAGCAGCATGTCATCGACCGCCCTGTAGCCGATGGAAGCCCCGAACAGGGCTGCGGCCGCGGCGCCGGCGATAAGGATGCAGCCGCTCCTCATGCCCGGGGCCAACAGCGGGATCAGAACCAGGTGGGTGCTGCTGATCAGGATGACGAAGATCGCAATGATCTTGAGGGTGAGAACCATGCTGTCTCGGGTGCTGTTCATGGTGACGCGCTCCGATAGCAAAGCCTGTGGCCTTGCCGGGTTATTCCTTACTCCCTGTTCCTTGTGTACCTGAAGAAGTGGTAGCTCGGCGGTCGAGTGTCCCTGCTGCCGAGTGCAATGACTCATCCCGAAAACGGGATGCATCACATTCTAGATTAGGCGCCGCACCGCGTTTTAGACGACTTTGCGACGGACGTGCATGGTCGGCACTCCCTGGCAGGCCCACCACCTCGCCTGTTGCGGTGTGCCCGCCGATCCAGCGTTCGTCGAAATCGATGATGTTGCGCAGCCTGGCCACGGTGACCGGCACGACCGTCCTCTAATCAATTGCCGGGTTTAATAAGAAGCATTACTATTCACGCCCCCAGTCCCCCAGCACACCGCGATGACTCCCCAGCCGCCCCGCAGACCAGGCTTTTTCGAGTACTACGAAGAGTTGATCGGCACCTGGACGCGTCGGCTGAAGAACCGTCAGCAGGCTGAAGACCTGGCCCACGACACCTTTGTCCGGGTGCTGGAGTCGGACCCGGCCAAGGTCGAGCAGCCGCGGGCCTATCTGCACCAGACCGCGCGCAACATTGCGGTGGACGGCTATCGTCGCGACGACCGGCGCGGGGCCATGGAACTGGAAGCGATTCATCACAGCGCGCCGCCGACCGGCGACCCGGAGCATTTCATGCACGCGATCCAGCTTGCTGACTCCATTGAACAGGCCCTTGCCGAGTTGCCGCTGAACTGCCGCAAGGCGTTTGTCTGGCAGAAGATCGAAGGCCTGACCCAGGCGGAAATCGCCGAGCGCCTGGGCCTGTCAAAAAACATGGTGGAAAAGTATATGATCCGCACCCTGCGGCATTTGCGTGACCGCCTGGACGGGCCGATGCCATGAACCGCCGAGACTTTTCACCCTCTGCCAAACAGGAACTTCCATGATGGATAGCCATGATTGCGCGTGCGGACCGGCGACGGTGCGCGATGAGGCGGCGCTGTGGTTCGTGCGTCTGCAAGAGCCCGCGCTGAGCGCTGAAGAGCGGCAGGGGTTCGACGCCTGGCTGGCTGAGCACCCGCAGCACCAGGATGAATTTCAACTGCTGCAGACCCTGTGGAGCGCCAGCGACCTGTTGCCCAGGGAACGTTTGCAGGCCCTGTGCAAAGACCCGGCTCCACCGGCCCGGCGCCGTCCGGTGTTGCGTTACGCCCTGGCGGCCAGTGTGCTGGCGGTGGCCCTGGGGCTGGGGTTGTTCAGTGGCCTGACCCCCTCGGCCTCCTACCGCGCGGAGTTTGCCACCGCCCTGGGCGAGCGCCGCCATGTGGCGCTGCCGGACGGTTCGCAGATCGACCTCAACAGCCGCAGTCGTTTGCAGGTGCGCTACGAAAAAGGCCAACGCCATATCGAATTGAGCGAAGGCGAGGCCATGTTCAGCGTCGAGCACGACAGCAGCCGACCCTTTGTGGTGGCCGCCGGGCAGGGCCGGGTCACGGTCACCGGGACCCGCTTCGATGTGCGCCGCGAGGCCGACCAGACCCGGGTGGCCGTGGAGCAGGGCACGGTCAAGGTGCAGGGGCGCGACGCCGCCGAAGGTGATGTTGTCAGCCTCAGCGCTGGCCTCGGCACGCGGATCGACAGCCACGGCACGGTGGCTGCGCCCTATGCGGTCGACCCCGAGGCACTCACGGCCTGGCGCAACGGCAAGCTGGTGTTCAACAACGCGAGCCTGGCTGAAGTGGCGGCTGAGGTGTCGCGTTATCGCCAGCAACCGCTGCGCGTCGACAACCCGGCGGTGGCCAATCTGCGGCTGACCAGTGTGTTCCGCTGCGACGACACCGACGCCCTGCTCAAGGCTTTGCCCAGCATCCTGCCAGTGGCAGTGCGAACCCATGCCGATGGCAGCCAGGAAATAATTGCGCGTTAGATTCAGGTTTTTTTCGAGTTCATCGTCTTCTTGTCCAACTGCAACTGGTTTGCATTAACAGCCGCACTTCTTTGCGCTCAACAGGACAAGCTGCGACGTGAATAACCTCGATCTCAACCACCCCAACCGTGCCCTGCCGACTTCACGCTGGCTGCCGCTGGCCCTGGCCCTGGCGGTCAGCGCCGGCCTGCCCCAGGCCCATGCCGAGCAGGCACCGAGTGCGATTCACATCCAGGCCCAGCCCCTGGCCCAGGCCCTGAGCCAGCTGGGCCTGCAGACCTCGCTGCAGGTGTTTTTCAGCCCCGAGCTGGTGGCCGGCAAACAGGCCCCGGCGGTGCAGGGCAGCCTGTCGCCGGAGCAGGCCCTGCGCCAGTTGCTCCAGGGCAGCGGCCTGGCCTACCGGATCGACGGCAGTTCGGTGACCCTGAGCCCGGCGCCTGCGGCCAATGCGCCGCTGGAGCTGGGCGTCACCGACATCAAGGTGGTGGGAGACTGGCTGGGGGATGCCAACGCCGCCGTGGTGCAAAACCACCCGGGGGCGCGCACGGTGATCCGCCGCGAAGCCATGGTCGAGCAGGGCGCAATGAATGTCGGCGATGTGTTGCGCCGGGTGCCCGGGGTCCAGGTGCAGGACGCCAACGGCACCGGCGGCAGTGATATTTCCCTGAACGTCGGGGTGCGCGGCCTGACCTCGCGCCTGTCGCCGCGCTCCACGGTGCTGATCGATGGCGTGCCGGCGGCGTTCGCGCCCTATGGCCAGCCGCAGCTGTCCATGGCGCCGATTTCGACCGGCAACCTCGACAGCATCGACGTGGTACGGGGCGCCGGTTCCGTGCGCTATGGGCCGCAGAACGTCGGCGGGGTGATCAACTTCGTGACCCGGGCCATTCCCGAGCACGCCACCGGGGAAATCGGCACCACCCTGGAAACCTCCCGCAGTGGCGGCTGGAAGCATATCGACAGCGCCTTCCTGGGCGGCACCGCCGACAACGGCATGGGGGTGGCGCTCCTGTATTCCGGGGTCAACGGCAATGGCTACCGGCGCAGCAACAACGGCAACGACATCGACGATGTGATCCTCAAGACCCACTGGGCGCCGACCGATCAGGACGATTTCTCGCTGAATTTCCATTACTACGACGCCACCGCCGACATGCCCGGCGGCCTGACCCGGAAACAGTACGACGCCGATCCCTACCAGTCCGACCGCGACTGGGACACCTTCAGCGGCCGGCGCAAGGATGTGTCGTTCAAGTACCTGCGCCAGATCGACGACCGCACCCAGTTCGAAGTGCTGACCTACTACTCCGACAGTTTCCGTGGCAGCAACATTGCCGCGCGCGACCAGAAGACCCTGGTGTCCTACCCGCGCACCTACTACACCTTCGGCGTCGAGCCACGGCTGTCCCATGTGTTCGACCTGGGGCCGACCACCCAGGAAGCCAGCGTCGGTTATCGCTACCTCAAGGAAGGCATGCATGAGCAGGCCAGTGCCCTGGAGCTGATCAACAACCAGCCGGTGGCCACCGCCAAGGCCGACGGCCATGTGTACCAGGACCGTACCGGCGGCACCGAGGCCAATGCGTTCTACTTCGATGACAAGATCGATGTCGGTAACTGGACCCTCACCCCGGGCATTCGCTTCGAGAGCATCCGCACCGAATGGCACGACCGCCCGGTCATGGGCGGCCAGGGCACCACGGGCGCGCGAGTGCCGGAGAAGCGCCGCGAGATCAGCAGCAACGAACCGCTGCCGGCCCTGAGCGTGATGTATCACCTGTCCGATGCCTGGAAGCTGTTCGCCAACTACGAAACCTCGTTCGGCAGCCTGCAGTACTTCCAGCTGGGCCAGGGCGGCGTCGGCGACCAGACCGCCAACGGCCTGAACCCGGAGAAAGCCAAGACCTACGAAATCGGCACGCGCTACAACGATGAGGTGTGGGGCGGGGAGCTGACGGCGTTCTACATCGACTTCTCCGACGAGCTGCAATACATCAGCAACGACGTGGGCTGGACCAACCTCGGGGCCACCCAGCACCAGGGCCTGGAAGCCTCGGTGCGTTACGACCTGGGGACGCTCGACCCACGGCTGGACGGCCTGACCGCGAATGCCGGCTTCACCTATACCCGGGCCACCTACCAGGGCGGCAGCGACGCCTTCAAGGACCGCGACCTGCCGTTCTATTCGCGGCAGGTGGCGACCCTCGGCCTGCGCTACGACATCAACCGCTGGACCTATAACGTCGATGCGTTCGCCCAGTCCAAACAGCGTTCGCCGGGGAGCATGGTCAACACCAATGGCAGCTTCAACAACAACTACATCACCGAAGGCACCGCGGACGGGCAGTACGGCGATATCCCCGGCTACGTGACCTGGAACCTGCGCGGCGGCTATGACTTCGGTTCGCAGTTGTCGAACCTCAAGCTCGGCGCCGGGGTGAAAAACATCTTCGACCGCCAGTACTACACCCGCTCCAGCGACAACAACTCCGGGCTCTATGTCGGTGCCCCACGGACCTTCTTCGTCCAGGCCAGCGTCGGCTTCTGATGCCCGCGCCCGGCACCCGGGTGGGTGCCGGGCCTTTCTGTCAGCGGGTGGCAGTGCCTGGCGTCGCTGCCTGGCGCCCACCGTGCATCAGCAGGTGCGCCACCAGGCCGGCCACTAGCCCCCAGAAGGCGCCGCCGACACCGAGCAAGGTCACATTGGCCGCGGTGGCCAGGAAGGTGATCAGTGCGGTTTCCCGGGTGCGCACCTCGGCCATGGCGTTGGCCAGGCTGCCACCGATGGCGCCGAGCAATGCCAGGCCGGCCAGGGTCGTGACAAAGGTGCGTGGCAGGATCATGAACAGGCTCGCCAGGGTCACCCCGAACACCCCCACCAGCACATAGAACAGGCCGCAGGCCAGGCCGGCGATATACCGCTTGCCGGGTTGCGGGTGGGCGTCCGGGCCGGTGCAGATGGCGGCGGTGATGGCGGCGACGTTGAAAGCATGGGCCCCGAACGGCGCCATCAGCAGCGACCCCAGGCCGGTGATGCCGAGGATCGGGTTGGCGCTGGTCTTGAAGCCGTCATTGCGCAGCACCAGCATGCCGGGCATGTACTGGCCGGTCAGGGTGATGACGAACAGCGGCAGGGCCACACCGAGGAAGGCGCCCATGGAGAACTGCGGCCGTTCAAACACCGGCGCCGCCAGGCTCAGGTGGACGCTGTGCAGGTCGACGCGCTCCTGGAGCAGCAACAGGGCCATGCCGATCGCCAGGATCCCGACCACCGCAAAACGCGAGGTGAAGCGCCGCAACAGCGCATAGGCCACCACCAGCACAATCACCAGCAACGGGTCGGCACTCGCGCCGCCAAAGGCATTGATCCCGAATTGCAGCAGGATCCCCGCCAGCAGCCCGGCGGCGATGCCCCCGGGGATCAGCCGCACCAGGCGCTCGAAGGCCCCCGACAGGCCCAGCAGAATAAAGCCGATGGCGCTGATCACGTAGGCGCCGATGACTTCGCTGTAGGGGGTGAAGGGCATGATCGTCGCCAGAAAGGCCACCCCCGGCGTCGACCAGGCGGTGATGATCGGCTCGCGGTAGCGGTAGCTCAGCCAGGCGCCGGTCAGGCCGACGCCGATGCTCACCGACCAGACCCAGGACGCGGTCTGGGCCGGGCTCAGGTGGCCCAGTTGCGCGGCCTGGAACACCAGGACAAAGGTGCCGCCGTAATTGACGATGACCGAAATCAGCGCGGCGAGGATGGGGGCCAGCAAGTCGCTGGGGCGTAGGGCGGTGTGGGGCATGGGCTCGTTCCTGGCTGAGGGGGCCGCGGGCTTGCGTGAGCAGGCGGGCGCGGCCCTGGCGTTGAAGAGCGCTAGCTTAGGCGGGCAGTGGTGGTTTCAATCAGTCCGGTTTTGCGATCAGCAGCAGACCACTTTGCAGGGTGAGCCCTAACGTTGCAGAGCCTTGGCCAGGCGCTGCATGGCGCTGTCGATCTCGTGGGGCGTCAGCGCGGAAAACCCCAGCAGCCAGCCACCATTGGCCGGCGGCCGGGCATACAGGCGGCTCAGCCCGGGCAGCTGGAGGCCGGCGCGGGCGGCCAGGGTGATGGTCTCGGCCTCGTTCCAGCCTTCGGCCAGCAGGCAGGGCATTTGCAGACCGCCGGGGGGCAACTGGGCCTGGACGATACCCGCCAGATGCCGGCCGACGGCTGCGGCCATGGCCTCGCGGCGCACGGCGTAGATCTTGCGCATGGCCCGCACATGGGCGCCGAAATGGCCGCCGTCGATAAACCGCGCCAGGGTCAACTGGGCGATCTGCGGCGTGTGGCCATCGAGGATGCTGCGGGCGTAGGTCATGGGCGCCACCAGCTCTCGGGGCAACACCATGAAACCCATGCGCAGGCCGGGGTACAGCGACTTGCTGAAGGTGCCCACGTACAGGGTGCGCTGGTAGCGGTCCAGGCCCTGGACGCAGGCCGTGGGCAGGCCTTCGTAGTGGAACTGGCTGTCGTAGTCGTCTTCGATGATCCAGCCCTGGCGCTCGGCGGCCCAGGCGGTCAGTTCCAGGCGCCGATCCAGGGCCAGGGTCACGCCCGTGGGGTATTGGTGCGAAGGCGTCACATACAGGGTGTTGGCGCCGCTGCGATCAGCCTGCAACTGCTCGGTGTTCAGGCCGTGGCGGTCGACTGCGATGGGCACCACCTTGAGCTGGGCCATTTCGAAAGCCTTGCGCGCGCCGAAATAGCCCGGGTCTTCCATCAGGATCGGTTGCCCGGCATCCACCAGCACCTGGGCGCAGAGGTACAGGGCCTGGCGGGTGCTGCTCAGCACCAGCACCTGGTCGGCACTGACCCGGGCCCCGCGTTCCAGGTTCAGGTAGCCGGCGATGGCCTGGCGCAGGGGCTCGGCGCCCTGGGGGTCGCCGTGCAGCATGCCGCTGTGCTGGCAATCCTTCTGGGCCTGGCGTTGCAGGCGCTCCCAGAGCGCCAACGGAAAGCTGCGGGTTTCCGGCAGCCCGGTGACAAAGGCCTGGACCCTCTGCTGGTCGGTCACGCCGCCGCTGGCGAGGATCTGTGCGCCGCGCTGGCTGAGTGCCGGGGCGACCACCGCCGGGGTCGATCGAGGCGCGCCGGCGCGGCGTTTTTTCTGTGGCTGGCCGTGCAGGTCGGGGCCGATCTTGCTCGACACGTAACTGCCCGAACCCGGGCGCCGGCAGATGTAGCCGTCCAGTTGCAACTGGACGTAGGCCATTTCCACGGTGTCGCGGGACAGGTTCAGCGAGCTGGACAGGCTGCGGGTGGCAGGCAGGCGGCAGCCGGGAGGCAGCACCCCGTCCAGGATCAGCTGGCGCAGGGCGCGCTGTACCCGCACGCGCAGTTCCAGGGCGTGCAACGCCGGGTCGGCGATGCGCATCTTCAGGGTGTCGAGCTCGAAGTTGAGCTTCATGACCGGCGCCACGCCGCGGGGCAAGCGGTTGGGGTGTTCACACTTTCAACACTTTGCCGCTGGCCGCCACCCCCAGCAGCATCACCGCGATCAGGGCGAAGGCCATGCTGAGGCTGCTGCCGTGGGCGATAAACCCGATCACGGCCGGGCCGGCGAGAATCCCGGCATACCCCAGGGTGGTGATGGCCGGGACCGCGATGCTTTCGGGCATGACTGTTTGTTTGCCCACGGCGGTGTACAGCACCGGCACGATGTTCGAGCAACCGGCGCCGACCAGGGCGTAGCCCACCAGCGCCGCCTCCCAGGCCGGGGCCAGGGTGGCCAGCAACAGGCCGGCCGCGGCGGTCAGGCCACCGAACACAATGACCCGCCGGGCCCCCAGCTTGTGCACGATGACGTCGCCGGTCAGGCGGCCGACCGTCATGGTCAGGGCGAAGGCGGCATAACCGAGGCCGGCATAGGCGGCGTCGAGGTTGCGCTCGGCGGTGAGGAACACCGCGCTCCAGTCCAGCACCGCGCCCTCGGCGAGAAACACGATAAAGCACAGGCAACCGATAAACAGCACCACGCCATGGGGGATGGCAAAGGCCGGGCCGCTGCTCTGGCTGCCGTAGGGCAGCATGTGCGGCGCGGCCTTGAACAGCGCGATCAACATCAACAGCACCACCACCAGGGTCGCGCCCAGCGGCGCCAGGCCCAGGCCGAGCAAGGCGCTGACCCCGGCGGCGCCGACAATCCCGCCGAGGCTGAACAGACCGTGAAAGCCCGACATCATGGTCTTGCCGCTGGCCCGCTCGACGATCACCGCTTGCAGGTTGACCGTGGAATCGACGCAGCCCAGGCCGGCGCCAAACATAAACAACGCCCCCACCAGCAGCGGGATCGAGGTCACAGTGGCCAGCAGCGGCAGGGCCAGGCAGATCAGCAGCGTACCGCCGGCCATGACCCGGCGGCAGCCGAAGCGCGAGGCCAGGGCACCGGCGACCGGCATCGAAATGATCGAGCCCACCCCCAGGCACAGCAGCAACAGGCCCAGCGTGCCCTCATCCAGCCCGGCGCGGGCCTTGGCGTAAGGCACCAGTGGCGCCCAGGCGGCGATGCCGAAACCGGCGATAAAAAAGGCGATGCGCGTCGACATCTGTTCGAGACGGCCGGGAGCGGCCTGGGTATGGGGGTTGCTGGCTGTCATAAAAGTCCTTGGCGGTGACCCGGGGCAGCACCTGATGCGGTTGCTGCCGGGTTAGCCGATGCGCCGAATTCACGACCCATTGCCGATACACCTGTGATGCGGGTTAACAGAAAAAAGCGTGCGCGCAACAGGCCCACGCCGAAAAACCGCCACATCCTTGCACATCGAACCGCGTCCCGCGAGTGGGGCAAGGAAGTGGTGATCCTGGCGTTGATGTGACGCGCCCGGCAATCAAGGCCCGGCGAATAGCCCTGTGAACCGCCATCAACGTAGGGAGGGCGACTCGCCCACTCATGCACTGTCGCCGAAGTCCTGCGCTTGAAGCTTGTCGCTTGCCACTTGAAGCTCGCCCTGCGTTCCCCCGCCCAGCGCCTGGGCCAGGTAGTCGACAAACACGCGGATTTTCTGCGGTACATGGCGGTTGCTGGCGAACAGGGCGTAGATCTGGGTGCGGGCCAGTGCCTGTTCCGGCAGCACTTGCAGCAACTGCCCGCTGTGCAGCAGGGGCTTGGCCACAAACGAGGGCAGGGCGCCGATACCCAGGCCGGCGAGCAGCATGTCGGCGAGCAGCAGGCTGTTGTCCACCGCCAGGCGTACCGGCAGCTCCAGGCGGGTGGCGCCGTCCTGGCCCTCAAGTGGCCAGATGCCGGGGTGTTCGGCCTGGCGATAGGCCAGGCAGGCGTGTTGGCGCAGGTCGTCGACGGTTTGCGGGGTGCCGTGGGCCTGGAGGTAGGCCGGGGCGGCGCAGATCACCTGCTCGACTTGCCCCAGGCGCCGGGCGATCAATGCCGAGTCGGCCCACTGGCTGCGGATGCGCAGCGACACATCGAAGCCTTCGCCCACCCCCTCCTGCACCCGGTCGCCCAGGCTCAGCTCAACCTGCAACTGCGGGTAGTGCTGCATAAAACTGGCAAGGATCGGCGACAGCACCTTGAGCCCGAACGACAGCGGCGCATTGATCCGCAGACGGCCGCTGGGGGCGTTGGCCCCGACCTGGGTGGCGCGTTCCAGGGCGTCGAATTCATCGAGCAGGTGACAGCATTCAACGAAGTACGCCTGGCCGGCTTCCGACAGGCTCATGCTGCGGGTGGTGCGGATGATCAGCAGGTTGCCCAGGCGCTCTTCCAGTTGTCGCACCTGCTTGCTCACGGCGGCGGTGGACTGTTGCAGGTCGACTGCGGCGAGGTTGAAGCTGCCCCGCTGCACTACCCGGCGAAAGGTACGCATGGCTGCCAACACATCCATATTGTTTCTCCCTGGTTGAATATCGAGCAATCAAGGGCGCGATTATCCCTAAAAAACCACTCAATGCCATGGGCATGTCCATCACGGCGCTGCAACTGCCCGCTGTTGTGTGCTCAACTGCTCGCCCCTTGATGGCTTGTCTGGAGCGCTCCATGTCCACGAAACAACCCTTGCTCGAACTGTCCAACCCCGCCGGCCTGTACGACCCCACCGCCAATGGCTACTCCCACGTGGCCCGAGTCGCTGCCGGCGCGCGCTTGCTGTTCATCGCCGGCCAGGGCGGCGAAAACGCCAACAGCGAGCTGTCCAGCGACTTCGCCGAGCAGGTGAACCAGGCCCTGGAGAATCTGCAGATTGCCTTGCGCGCGGGCGGTGCCGAAGTCAGCCAGGTGGCCAAGCTCACGGTGCTGATCGTCGATCACAGCCATGAGCGACTGGAGCTCTTCGGCGCGGCCTTGCATCGGATGTGGGGGGATGCGCCAAAGCCGGCCTGCACCTTGATCCCGGTGCCGCGCCTGGCCCTGGACGGCATGCTGTTCGAGATCGAGGCGACGGCAGTCCTGGCCGGCTGACGGGTCGGCGCTGTTAGAACAGCGGCAGGTTGTAGCTCAGGAACAGCCGGGTCTGATCGACATCAGGGCCGGCCTGACTGCGCAGCGAAGCATGGCGCCAGGTCAGGCCCAGGCCCTTGAGCGCGCCGCTTTGCAGGACATAGGCCAGGGTCAGGTCGCGCTCCCATTCCTCCAGCGCACCCAGGCTGGACTGGATATTGCGGCCCTTGAGGTAAATCAGCGAGCCGCTCAGCCCCGGCACCCCGTAGCGGGCGAAATCCACCGCGTAGTGCGCCAGCCAGGTGCGTTCCCCGGCCCGGGTGAAGCTGTTGAGCTGGCGGTCGGTGATCAGGTAGTGGTCGCTGCCGTTGCCCTGGTTGGGTTGGACAAAGTTGCTGCGCCCGCTCAGTTGCTGGTAGCCGCCGCCGAGGCTGTGACCCGCCAGGCTGTAGGTGAGCATGGCGCTCCAGGTGCGGTTGTGGATTTCGCCCCGGGTGCTGCCGCTCTGGCCGTTGTCGCCGGGGTAGAAACCGCTGGCGGTGTAGCCCTGGGCCCGGCCCTGGGCGCTGGCGTTGTGCCCTGAGGACGAGGTGTAGAAGTAGCGCAGGTCGCTCTTCAGGCTGCCCACTGCCAGGTCCCGGCTGTCGGTCAGGCCGAGGAAGTGCTGCTGGTAGAAGTCCTCCAGGTTGCCGTAGTAGTACTGCGCCAGCAGGGCCTTGGACAGGCTGTAGTCCAGGCCGGCGAAGTTGAAGGCATTGCTGTCCCGGGCGGGGGCGGCGCTGGTGCTGCCCGAGGCCCGGCGCGCGCTGTTGGCGCCGTTGACCGAGAGGTTGTCGCTGTGGGTTTGCGAGCGCCCCTTGGCCTGTTGCAGCTGGCCGGCGACCAGGGTCAGATTCGCGAAGTCCTTGACCGTGATTTGCCCGCCTTCAAAGGTCTGCGGCAGCAGGCGCCCGTCGTTGGCCTTGATCACCGGCAGGCGCGGCAGCAAGGTGCCGAGCCGTGCCTCGGTCTGGCCCAGGCGCGCCTTTGCGGTCAGGCCCAGGCTGCTGTATTCGTCCTGGGCGCGGCCGTCGTGCTGCAGCGGGAACAGCGCCCCCGGCCCCCGTGATTGCCCGGCCTTGCCGGCCCGGCCACCGGAGTCCAGGCGCAGGCCCAGCAGGCCGATGGCGTCCACCCCGAACCCGAGCGTGCCGGGGCTGAAGCCGGACTGATAATCCAGGCGCAGGCCCTGGCCCCATTCCCGGGCCTGGCCGCTGGTGCCCTCGCGGTTGTCCTGGTTGATGTAGAAGTTACGCAGCGACAGGTTGGCGTGGCTGTCGTCGATAAAACCCTCGGCTGCCGACTCGGGCAGGTACAGCAGCGGCAGGCAGCCGGCAGCAAGCAGGGTGCGAAAGATACGAGACATAGTGATCACCTTGGGGATGACAAATGGGCAGGGCGGCGAACTACAGGCGCCCCAGCAACTCCAGCACCTGGGCATGCAGCCGTGGATCGCCGGCGGCGACCACGGTGCTGTCGGAATGCATCGTCAGCGGCGCGCCGTGCCAGTCGCTGATGACCCCGCCCGCGCCTTCGATCACCGGCACCAGGGCGCAATAGTCGACTTCGCGCATGCCGCCGCTGTCGACGCTCAGGTCCAGCCGGCCGCTGGCGAGGCTGGCGTAGGCGTTGCACGCGGCGCCGTACAGGCGCCAGCGGCTGTTCTGTTGCAGGTGGTTGAAGGCTGGGCGATGGACCTTGGGGATCATCTCCGGGTTGCTGCATGACATCAGCGCCGAGCTCAGGCTTGGGCAGGTGCGGGTGCGCACCACTCGGTCATTGAGGGTGGTGGGCTGGCCCCGGGCACCGACCCAGCGTTGGCCGCTGATGGGCATGTCGATAATCCCCAGCAGCGGCTGGCCGTCCTGGCACAGGCTGATCAGCGTGCCGTACACCGGGATCCCGGCGATGAACTGCTTGGTGCCGTCGATCGGGTCCAGCACCCACACGTACTCGGCGTCGAGGTTGTGCGGCGGGTATTCCTCGCCCAGCACGCCGTGTTGCGGTTGGGCGCGCTCGATCATTTCCCGCAGGCGGGTTTCGATGCGGCGGTCGATTTCGGTGACCGGGCTGGCGTCGTCTTTGGTGGCGAATGCCGGGCCGCCGGCGTCGTCGCGTTGCCAGTGATGGCAGAGGATCGCGCGGGCGGCGTCGGCCAGTTGTGCAGCCAGTTGCAGATGAGTTGTCAGAGGCATTGGGTAGCGTCCTTGAGTCAGAGGCCTTTGGGCAGGTCTTTCCAGGTGCTGAGGAACCGCTCGCGCTCGCGCACTGCCTGCTCGTCGTCCGTCGGGAAGACCTTGATGTCGGCCAGGTTCGGCAGGTTGGCGTGGGCGCTGACCTCGATATCGCTGCGGCTGGGGCGGCGGTAGGCCTCTTGCAGCAGGGCGACCTGGGTTTCGCGGGCCAGCAGCAGGTCGACCAGCGCGCGACCGGCTTCGGGGTTGGGCCCGTTCTTGATCAGCGCCAGGGCTTCCTGGGTGACGAACGTGCCGTCGCTGGGGTAGACCAGGCTGATCTCTTTCTGCCCACCGGCGACGTAGGCATAGGCGTTGCCTTCAAATGTCAGGCCGATGCTGTACTCGCCCTGGGCCACGGCGTTGAGCACCGCGCTGGAGTTGCGCGAGACCACCAGGTTGCGCGCCAGGGCGGCGAAATCCTCGGCGCCGAGCAACTGCGACAAGCCCCAGAGCGCGGTGTAGGCGGTGGAGGTCGCGCTAGGGTCGGCGACGATGATCCGGCCTTTCCAGACCGGGTCCAGCAGGTCTTTCCAGCGGCGAGGTTCGTTCAGTCCCTGGAGCTGCTTGCGGTTGACCATCATCACCACCACCTGGATATTGCTCGCGCTCCAGAGGTTGTCCGGCTGCTGCCAGGCGGGGTCGATGGCCGCGCTGTGGGACGATTGGTAGGGCTGGTAGAGCGCAGTGAACGCGCCCAGGGTATTGGGCTGCGAACTCCAGAACACGTCGGCCTTGGCCGCGGCGGCCTCGGCGTCGATGCGCTTGAGCAAGGCCGCGCTGGAGCCGGTCACCACCCCGACCTTGAGCTGGGGCGCCAGCTGCTTGGCGCTGTCGAGCACGGCTTGCACCGCCGAGTCGTTGTTGGTGGTGTAGAGCACCGCCTGTTGCGGCGCGGCCCAGGTGGTCAGGGGCAGGCTGAACAGGCAGGCACCAGCCAGTGACAGCAGGCGTTTAGGGGATAAGTCGAGCATCTGCAGATCCTTCTTATGGGTTAAAGAGCGTTAGCTAAAACACTTTGATGCGCAGCACCCAGGTGCAGAACAGCACCGGCACCAGGGTCATCAGCACCAGGATCAGGCCGTAGGCGGCGGCCTGGCCCTGGAGCCCGGTTTCGATCAGGCGGAACACCTGGATGGTGATGGTCTCGCGCCCCGCCGAGTACACCACCAGCGAGGCGCTGAGCTCGGCGACGATGGTGGTCCAGGTCAATACCGCCGCCGCCGCGATGGCCGGGGCCATCAGCGGCAGCACCACCTTGATGAACGAGCGCAGGGGCGCGACCCCAAGGCTGATGGAGGCTTCCTCGATGGAGTTGGGAATGTTGTAGAGGGTCGAGGACGCGCTGCGCACGCCAAACGGAAAACGCCGGATCACAAACACCAGGACCATGATCGCCGCGCTGCCGCTCAGGGCCAGCCAGCCGGTGTTGAAGGTCATGACCAGGGCGATCCCCAGCACCGTGCCGGACATGGCCATGGGCAGCATGGCGATGTAGTCGATCAGGGGCGTCAGCAGGTTCTTTTTCTTGATCACCAGGTAGCTGATCAACACGCTGAGCACCAGGCTGATCAGGGTCGCGATGCCGCCGTAGAGCAAGGTGTTGAGGATCGGCTCGGGGCTGCGCAACAGCACCCGCGCCAGGTTTTGCAGGGAGAACGTGCCCCACTGCATCACCGGCCCGCGGGACTCGGTAAAGGCGCTGACCAGCACCGTCAGCAGCGGCAGCGACGACAGCAGGATAAAGCCGCCGATGGCCGCCCCCAGCAACAGCCCGGGCACACCGCGCAGTTTGCGCGACGGGGCACTGCGCCCTTGCACCAGTTCATAACGCTTGCGCCCCACCAGGTAGCGCTGCAAGAACAGCACCCCGGCGACGATGGCGATCGACACACTGGCCAGGCTGCTTTGCAGCGCCGGGTTGGTGCCCATCTCGGAAATGAAACTGAGGTAGGTCAGCACCGAGAGCAATTGCACGCGCCCGCCCAGCAGGGTAGCGATGGCGAAGTTGCCCACCACCAGGGTGAACACCAGCAGCGCCGAGGCCAGCACCGCCGGCATGATCAGCGGCAGCATCACTTGCAGGCGCGCGCGGCCGGGCGCCGTGCCCAGGCTCTGGGCGGCTTCTTCGAGTTGCACGTCGAAGCCACGGATCGCCGCCAGGGTGCCGAGGTAAATGTAGGTGTAGTAGACCAGGCTCATGACCAGCACCAGCCCCGGCCACCCATAAAAGCTCGGCAACCTCAGCCCCAGGTGCTGGTCCAGCCACAGGGTCAGGACCCCGTTGTTGCCCAGGATCATCAGCCAGGTCTGGCTGACGATCACCTCCGGAACCACCAGTGTGCACAGCGGCAGAATCGCCACCCATGGCTTGCCGGGAAAGTCGAACCGCGCGGTGACATAGGCCAGGCTGACCCCCAGCACGCTGGCGCAGAGGGTGACCGCCGCGCCGAGCAGCAGGGTGTTGCCCAGCGCCCGCAGGTACTTGGGGTCGTCGATCAACTGCGCCCAGCCGCTTTGTCCGCCGGACACGGCCAGGCTGGTGCCCAGCAGGTTGAGCAGGGGCCACAGCAGAAACACCGCCAGCAGGGCCAGGGCCAGCAGCGACAGCAGGGTCCAGATCGAAGGCAGGAAGGATCGCTTCATCGTGGCACCACCCGGCTGCTCTGCGCGTCGAATTGCAGGCACACCGCCTGCCCGCAGGCGAACTCGTGGCGCGCCGGGCCGAAGCAGTCCACCGCCACCTGCTGCTGGTCTGCCAGTTCAATGCTGTAGCTGGTCTTGTGCCCCAGGTACTGTTTGCGCCAGACCTGGCCCGGCAGGCTGTTGTGCGGGGCGTGCTCGGCGGGCAGCAATTGGATGTTTTCCGGGCGGGCGATCAGGCAGCCCAGGCTGAGGGCCTGGCCGGGTGTTGCCTGGGCGCGCAGGTCCTGGCCGGCGATGCGGATGGCCACTTCGCTGGTGGGGCTGGCAGCGGCCAGGGGCGGGCCTTGAACCTCGCCCTGGATCAGATTGGCGGCGCCGATAAAGTCCGCGACGTAGGCGCTGGCCGGGCGTTGGTAGATTTCCTGGGGGCTGCCCAGTTGTTCGATGCGGCCCTTTTTCATCAGGGCGATCTGGTCGGACAGGGCCAGGGCTTCTTCCTGGTCATGGGTCACAAACACCGTGGTGATGCCGATTTCCCGTTGCAGGTCGGCGATGGCCGAGCGGATCTGCAAGCGCAGTTTGCTGTCGAGGTTGGACAGCGGTTCGTCCATCAGCAGCACCCGCGGTTCGATCACCAGCGCCCGGGCCAGGGCCACCCGCTGGCGCTGGCCGCCGGAAAGCGCCGGCGGGTAACGCTCGGCGAAACCCTGCATGCCGACCCGTTCCAGGTATTCGCCAACCTTGCGGGTGATGGTCAGCCCATCGATCTTGCGTGCCCGCAGGCCGTAGGCAACGTTGTCGAACACAGTCTTGTCGGGGAACAGGGCGTAGTCCTGAAAGACCATGCCGATCCCCCGTTGATGGGCCGGCAGCCGGGTCATGTCGATGTTGCCGAAGTGCACCTGGCCGGCCGAGGGTTCGATAAACCCTGCGATCACTCTGAGCAGGGTGGTCTTGCCACAACCGCTGGGCCCCAGGAGGGTGAAGAAGCTGCCTTCCTCGATGTCCAGGTGCAGGCGGTCGATCACCTGAATGCCACTGCCATAAGTGACGCTCAGGTCGTTGATGCGGATGGATGTCATGCTGTTCCTCCGTGATTCGGGCAAGGCGAGTCCGTGGATTTACTGCAAGGCTGTGGGGTGTCGAGCGGCTTCGGGCGACCTTGGCGGTCACTCCCGAGCATGGGGCGGGGAATTGGATTTGTAGAATTTCGTATACGATATTTTTCCTAGCAAGCGCCGTGCCTGTTTTTTTGACGCCAGAATTTTTTCCTTGGGCAGGCCTTGCCGCACCTCATTTGCAGCGATAGGCCGCGCCGTTCTGGTGAGGGGCGCGAAACCCCGGCGCAACCGTGAGGGTGTTACAGAAGGGAGCAGCGCCCCCCGGCCCGCGCCGCGAAAAGGAACACCGGCGTGCGGGTTGGGTCGGCTTACGGCGTGCTGAAGCGCTCGCGGCTGTTACTCAGGTGGGTCCACATCGCGGCGCGGGCGGCGTCCGGGTCTTGGCGGCGGATGGCGGCCAGAATGGCCTGGTGCTCGAGGTTGGCCAGGGTCGCCAATTGCGCCAGGTCGGCATCGCCGCGCTCGGCGTCGCGCACCCGGCTGCGGGGGATCAGGGCGTTGCCCAGCGATTGCAGGATCTGCGCGAAATACGGGTTGCCGGTGGCTTCGGCGATCAGCAGGTGGAAGCGTTGGTCGGCTTCGACGCAGCTGTCGTTATTGGCCAGGGAGTGCTGGTAGTCGTCCAGGGCCTGGCGCATCTGCTGCAATTGCTCATCGCTGCGGCGACGGGCAGCAAGGGCCACGGCCTGGGTCTCCAGGCCCAGGCGCAACTCCAGGATGTCGCGCACGCTCAGGGCGGTGTCGACGTTCAGCCGCAGGCCGTGGGTGTCCTGGCGCTCCAGGACAAAGCTGCCCACGCCGTGATGGGTTTCCACCCAGCCGGCCGCCTGCAATTTGGAAATCGCCTCGCGCACCACGGTCCGGCTCACGCCCTGGGCGCGGACGATGGTGCTTTCCGACGGCAGCTTGTCCCCGGGCTTGAGCAGCCCCCGCAGGATCTGCTGGGTCAGTTCGCTGACCACGTCATTGGCAAGGTTGGTCGAGGGGCGGCGGCTTTTGGCGGGGATCTGCGGTTCGGTGCTCATGGCGGGGCGCACTGGAAAAAGAAAAAAGCTTATCACCGAAATCGCGCAGCAGTCCCTTTGCTTGTCTGACATGTATGACAAGTTGCCCGTTTTTTTGCTTTGGGTTACCGACGTAAAGTGCGGAGAAAAAATTTACCTCAAGCATTAAAACTATTTAAACCTTATAAATCAACAGATTGAATACCTGTTTTTAGATGTTTGCCCGGTTCCAGTGGTTTTTCGCGGGTGCGCTCACTTGTGGGGTTGCGGGCTGTGCTTGTAGGATGACTGTCAACTGAGGCGCTAGGCCCAGTCACCCGCACATAACAACAAACCCGTGGGAGAACACTCTTGAACACCACCCTCACTCCGTCCGCCGCCGATGACGAATCGTTGCTGGCCATCGCCGTGGCCAAGGTCAAACGCCATGTGCTGCCGCTGTTCGTCATCATGTTTATCGTCAACTACATCGACCGGGTCAATATCGGTTTCGTGCGCAGCCACCTCGAGCAGGACCTGGGCATCGGCGCGGCGGCCTATGGTTTTGGCGCCGGGCTGTTTTTCATCGGTTACGCGTTGTTCGAAGTGCCGTCAAACCTGCTGTTGCAACGGGTCGGCGCGCGTATCTGGCTGACCCGCATCATGTTCACCTGGGGCCTGGTGGCGACCGCCATGGCCTTCGTCCAGAACGAAACCCACTTCTACGTCCTGCGCTTTCTGCTGGGGGTTGCCGAAGCCGGATTCTTTCCCGGGGTGATCTACTACTTCACCCGCTGGTTGCCCGGGGTGGAGCGGGGCAAGGCGATTGCCATCTTCTTGAGCGGCTCGGCCCTGGCGTCGCTGATTTCCGGGCCGTTGTCCGGGGCCCTGCTGCAAATCGAAGGCCTGGGCTGGCACGGCTGGCAGTGGATGTTCGTCATTGAAGGCATGGCCTCGGTGCTGCTTTGCGGGTTTGTCTGGTTCTGGCTCGACTCCAGCCCACGCGATGCCAAATGGCTCAGCGGCGCCGAGCAACAGGTGCTGATCGAAGCCATCGACCGCGAGCAGCGTGAGCGCGAAATCGCGACGCCGGTCAAACCGTCGATCTGGGCGCTGCTCAA
Organism: Pseudomonas sp. CF161; assembly: GCF_000416215.1. Lineage (NCBI taxonomy): Bacteria > Pseudomonadati > Pseudomonadota > Gammaproteobacteria > Pseudomonadales > Pseudomonadaceae > Pseudomonas > Pseudomonas sp. CF161. The sequence continues at coordinate 12,305 of NZ_ATLP01000105.1, read as the reverse complement.
GGACCGGCAGATCCTGCTGTTCTGCCTGATCTACTTCTGCATCCAGCTGACCATTTACGCCGCGACCTTCTGGTTGCCGAGCATCATCAAGAAGATGGGCGACCTCAGCGATATCCAGGTCGGGTTCTTCAACTCGATCCCGTGGTTGATTTCGATCATCGCCATGTATGCCTTCGCTGCCGCCTCGGGCAAGTGGAGGTTCCAGCAAGCCTGGGTGGCCACGGCGCTGTTGGTGGCAGCGGCGGGGATGTTCCTGTCGACCACCGGCGGCCCGGTCTTCGCCTTTGTCGCCGTGTGTTTCGCCGCCATCGGCTTCAAGTCGGCCTCGTCGTTGTTCTGGCCGATTCCCCAGGCCTACCTGGATGCGCGCATCGCGGCAGCGGTGATCGCCCTGATCAACTCGGTGGGCAACCTCGGCGGTTTTGTCGCGCCCACCACCTTCGGCTTGCTGGAACAACGTACCGGCTCGATCCAGGGCGGGCTCTACGGCCTGGCCGCGACCTCGATCATCGCCGCGATCATCGTGTTCTTCGCCCGCACCCGACCCAAGCCGGTGTCGATGCCACCCCAGCCCGGCGCACTGCTGCCCAAGACCCACTGACCCGACAGGAAGCCCTTTATGAACAATGCATCCTCGATTACCGCCGGCCAGGCGCCGGTCATCACTCGCCTGCAAGTCATCCCGGTGGCCGGGCATGACAGCATGTTGCTCAACCTCAGCGGCGCCCACGGCCCGTTTTTTACCCGCAATATCGTGATCATCAGCGACAGCTCGGGCTGCACCGGGGTGGGCGAAGTGCCCGGTGGCGAGCGCATTCGCGCGACCCTGGAAGACGCCCGCGAGCTGCTGCTCGGGCAGTCCATCGCGCATTACCAGAAGCTGCTGAATCAGGTGCGCCACCGGTTTGCCGAGCGCGATGCCGGCGGGCGCGGGCTGCAGACCTTCGACCTGCGCATCACCGTGCATGCGGTGACGGCGCTGGAGGCGGCGCTGCTGGATCTGCTCGGGCAGTTTCTCGGGGTGCCGGTGGCGGCCTTGCTCGGGGAAGGGCAGCAGCGCGACTCGGTGCAGATGCTCGGCTATCTGTTCTATATCGGCGACCGCGCGCAGACCGACCTGGCCTATCACAATCAAACCGAGGCCGATGACCCCTGGCTGCGCCTGCGCCATGAAAAAGCCCTGGATACCGAGGCGATTGTGCGCCTGGCGTACGCAGCCAAGGCCCGTTATGGCTTCAACGACTTCAAGCTCAAGGGCGGCGTGCTGCGCGGCGAAGAGGAGATGGAAGCGGTCACCGCCCTGGCTGAATGTTTCCCCGATGCGCGCATCACGCTGGACCCCAATGGCGCCTGGTCGCTGAAGCAGGCGATCGCCCTGTGCCGTGATCAGCACCGGGTGCTGGCTTACGCCGAGGACCCCTGCGGCGCCGAAAACGGCTACTCCGGGCGCGAGGTGATGGCGGAATTCCGGCGCGCCACCGGGCTGCCCACCGCGACCAACATGATCGCCACCGACTGGCGCGAGCTGGGCCACGCCGTTGCTCTGCAATCGGTGGACATTCCCCTGGCCGATCCGCACTTCTGGACGATGCAGGGATCGGTGCGGGTGGCGCAGCTGTGCCACGAATGGGGCCTGACCTGGGGCTCGCACTCCAACAATCACTTCGATATTTCCCTGGCGATGTTCACCCATGTCGCCGCCGCCGCGCCGGGCAACATTACCGCGATCGATACCCACTGGATCTGGCAGGACGGCCAGCACCTGACCCGCCAGCCGTTGCAGATTGTCGAGGGCTGCATCCAGGTGCCGCAGACTCCGGGGCTTGGGGTGGAGTTGGATAGGGACGCGCTGGCCAAGGCCCATGAGCTGTATCTGGCCCAGGGCTTGGGCGCACGGGATGACAGCGTGGCCATGCAGTATCTGATTCCGGGCTGGCGCTTTGATAACAAGCAGCCGTGCCTGGTGCGCTGAGGCGCGCGGGGCTGCCGACAGGGCTTGGCCGGGGCGCTGCATTCACAGTAATGTCAGCGCCCCGGTTTTTTCTGGAATCCCTGTGATGGCCTGTTTCTTCGATGCGCGCGGCAATATCTACGGCGTGGTGGCTCCCGCGGCCCTGGCTGAATGGGGCATTGCCTTGCCCGCCACTGCGGCCGATGCCGCCCTGGCACGCCAGGAGTGGGCGGGCGCGGCCATCGAGGCCTTGTGCAGTTGGGCCCCGGGCCAGCGTCCGGCGGGGGCCAAGGAACATCGCAGCGACGGGTTGCTGGTGGGACCGTTTCAGGCGGCGCCGCCGTTTGATGTGCTGATCGTCAATACCGACGGCACCCTGGCCGAGCGCAGCGGCAATGGCCTGACGATTTTTTCCCAGGCCTTGAGCCAGCAGGGGCTGTTGCCTGGAGCGGGCGAGACGGTGCTGCGGGTGCATCACGATCAGGGCGGGGTGTCGCCGGTGGCGACGGCGGTGCTGCCGGCGGTGGTCGATGGGGTCCAGGGCTTTTGGCTGGACCTGGGGCAACCGGGGTTCGGGCCGCAGGCGGTGGCGGCCCAGGGGGTGGAAGATACGCAGATCAATGGGCGGCCACTGAGCCGGGTGCCGGCGCTGGTGGGGTTGAACCCGTTATGGGGGCATAGCCAGTTTGTGCGGATCGGCAACCCCCATTGCGTGACCCTGGTGGAGGACGCCAGCGGCTTGCCGAGCAACTCGCAGATGCTTGAGTCGCCGCTGTTCGAGGGCCTGACCCGCAGCGCGTTCGCCCCACCCGTCGGCAGCGGCGAGCCGTGCCCGGCCGGAGTCAACCTGCAATGGGCCACGCGCGAAGGTGAAGGGCGCATTGCGGCTCGGGTCTTCGAGCGCGGCGAAGGCCCCACCGCGTCTTCCGGCACCAGCGCCAGCGCCGTGGCCAGCGCGGCCTGGCGGGTCGGCTGGGTCCAGGCCGGGCGCGTTGAAGTCATCATGCCCGGCGGCACTGCGCCCCTGCTGCTGGAAGAAACCGCCGGCGAACTGACCCGGGTCAGCCTGTTCGGCACCGCAGCAGTGCAAACCCCGCAGTAGCCGCTGCCGAGGCACGAGGCTGCGCTGGCCCTCGTAGGCGCCGAAAGTACACCAGGAACAATTGCGGTGGGTTTTCTGGCCAGTGCGGCCTTCGGCAGCGGCTACTCCACCGCCGCTAAAATTCGCTCCAGCTCCGGCCGCGTGTATGTCTCCCAGGGGCACACCTCCCGGGGATCGCCATGGTGGCAATATTCCCCGGCATCAAAGGCCTGGTAGATGGAAAACGCCGGCTCAGGCATATGCCCGTGCAAGGACAGGTCGACAATCACGCCAATCAACCCGTTCATCACCTCATCGCAGAACTCGAAATCCCGGCTGTTGGAGGTAAACCTCCGGGCCACGGCCAGCGCGACCTGGTTCAACAGGTCGCGCCGATCGACCTGCAGGCGCTGAACAATAGGGCTCAGGTCGAGGCCGGAGCCTGCTTCGATGGCGGCGCGCATCACGTCATCAAGGTCGGCGTCGCTCAGGGTGATGCTCATCGATTCAAGGGTCCGCCATTGCAAAAGGCCGGAGTATGCAACGCCGACGCAGGATCCGCCCAGCCCGCAGCTATGCCACGCCATCCATTACTTTCCTCGCCTTCTTCCAACCTTTATCCTGCCGCTCCTTGCTCGCTGGCTTTTGGGGTTTTCATGTACGTCGATGTTCCGCGCCGCCTGGTGTTTTTTGACAAGAGCGACACCGCCAAGGTCCCGTGCCTGACCCAATACCATCCGGACACGAGGGCGCTGACCCAACCGCTGGGTGCCCAACCGGATGACATGGTCTGGGATGTGGCGCGCGACGGTCGGCGCATGGCCCTGCAAGGGGCTGACTGGCAGGTGGTGCGAGGCGCCAGCCGCTCTCGCCTGAGTTTTCTGGAGAACGGTGCGGCGCTGCATGAGACCCAACAGTTCCTGTCGTTCTGGTGCCGGTTCGACCCCAGTGGCCGCTACGCACTGACCAGTACCTTCAATGGCAAAAAACGCCCGGTGGTGATCGACCTCGACAGCGGAACCTGCAGTGAGCCTATCGCCCGAGATGTGGACGCGCGCTACGGCTGCATCGACCCCTTGCACGGCCGGCTGTGGGTGCCCGACGAACGTACGCGCAACAGCCTGCTGACGGTGGATTGCGCCAGTGGTGAAATCGACAAGCTGACGCTGGCGCTGGAGGCCAAGAGCAAGAGCCTGCGGTTTTCCCGGGACGGCCAATACCTGTTTGTCACTACCGACAGCAATCGACTGTTGTGCTGCGACCGCACGGGCGTCACGCGGTGGTCCAGGGACCTGGGGGAATACGGCCAGCTGGGCTCGGGGACGATCCTGTTCAACGAATCCGGCAGCCATTTATGCCTGCCGATCTCGTCAACGTCACAATCGCGCTGGGGCGAAGACATCATCATCGCGGCCGACAGCGGCCGGATCGAAAACACCGTCGTGCGCCAGAAAGGCCCACCCGCCCGGCTCGCCGCCGACTGGTTTGGCGATCATCTGTTGACCCACCTGGCCGAGGTCGTGGACTTTTTCACCGGGGAAGTGGTCGAGCAGTTGGACCTGGCGACGGTGCGGCCTGCTTAAGGGCTAGCGGCTGCGGCTAGCCCTGCGCCTCACGCACCAGCTGATCAAACTCCCCGGTCAATTTCTCGAAGCGTTTGCGGTCGCAATCAGGACACAGAAACGGCATTCGCCGCCCGCTGAACATCGAGGTCGGTGCTGCGCATTTCTTGCAGGGAACGCGGGTCTCGACACAGGCCGTCAGCGGCTGCGCCAATTGCGAATTCAGCCGGCCGGCAACAAAGGCCACCTGGGCCCGCTCGAACTGGTTCGACAGCTTGAGCCGGCGCAGGCCGGTGCAGCGTGCCAGCACGCGGATGTCATCGTCATCGATCCTGACGTTGAACAGCGAGAGTTCGATGAGGCCGGGCAACTCCACAAGGGGTTCCAGGGAGGCCAGGCGCATCGGATTGCCGGACGCCCCCTGGCTGCCCGACAGGTGCAATCGGGTCAGCTGCTGCAAGGCCTCGATGCCGGCCAGTTCACGCAGCCGGGGCACATCAACCATCGACAGGTTCTGCAAGCGGGTCAATTGCCACAGCGGCGTCAGGTCGTCGATTTTCGGCGCCCACTCCAGCTCCAGCTCGCGGGTCTCGACCAGCCGCTCAAGCCCTTGCAGGGAGGCCAGGGTCAGGTGGTAGAGCCGCAGCTTTTGCGCGCAGCAGTGCGCCAGCACCTGGGGCCAGACCTTGGGCCCGATATTGCGCAGGTCGAGCTCGGCACTTTGCGCCAGCTGGGTCTCTGGAAATGGCCTGTCGAGTAACACGATCATCGGCAACGCCTCTGCCTGAAAAAGAGTCCGCCCTTGAGCGCGGCGGCGCAGTATAACCCCGGCAACGCGTCGCGCGCGGCAGACATGGCCTCCACCGCAGCGCCTCATGTAGCCCCCTATGTAGCCAGGGTCAGAGGTATCAGTGACCAGATCAGGCCTGCTGCGCAGGCCAGCGGGAGCAAGCTCCCTCGCCACAAAAAAAAGCACAGTGCGACGCCCATACACCTGGCTCTTCTCCCTGTGGCGAGGGAGCTTGCTCCCGCTCGGCTGCGCAGCGGCCGCAAAGGGCGGTACGCGCCCTATGTAGCTCCCTTATGTAGCTCTCTCATGTAGCTCCCTCATGTAGCCCCTTGTTAAGATCCGCCGTCCCCCCATTTGGCGCCGCCACCATGACCCACCCTCGCCCTGCCCTGATCACCACCCCCATCAGCCTGGAACTGATGCGCGGTGCAGTGGAGCTGGAAGCCGGCGAACAGGGCCTGCTGCCCCACCGCCTGCCCGCCTGGGCCCGGGCGCAATGTGCGGACCCGCAGTTCGCCCGGGCCGAATCCCAACCTTGCGGGGTGCGCCTGGTGCTGCAAACCGAGGCCACCGAGATCGAGCTGGATGTACTGCCGACCCGCTACCTGTATAGCGGCGCGCCGCCCCGGCCGCTGGGGGTCTATGACCTCTGGGTGGATGGGCAGTTGCTGCACCAGTGCAGCGCCCAGGGCGGTGACCAGGTGCGCATCGACCTGGCCACGGGAGCGCAGACGCGCACCTCGGGGCCAGTCGCCACCCTGGGTTTTGGCGGCCTGCCGGCGCGGGACAAGACCGTGGAAATCTGGCTGCCCTACAACGAAACCAGTTGGCTCCAGGCCCTGCGCAGCAACGCCCCGCTGGCGGTGCCCGCGGCCACGGGGCGCCCGCTCTGGCTGCACCACGGCAGCTCCATCAGCAACGGTTCCAATGCCGCCAGCCCGACCTCGATCTGGCCGGCGCTGGCGGCCCGCCTCGGCCAGGTCGAGCTGTACAACCTTGGGCTGGCGGGCAACGCCCTGCTCGACCCCTTCACCGCGCGCAGCATGAGCGGCATCGCCGCCGACCTGATCAGCGTCAAGCTCGGGATCAATCTGGTGAACGCCGACCTGATGCGCCTGCGGGCCTTTGTCCCGGCAGTGCATGGCTTTCTCGACAGCCTGCGTGACGGGCACCCGCACACCCCGCTGCTGCTGATTTCACCGATCTACTGCCCGATTCATGAACACACCCCCGGCCCCGGTGCCTTTGATAGCCAGGCCCTGGCGGCGGGCAAGGTGCTGTTTCGCGCATCGGGCGACCCCGCAGAAGCCCAGGCCGGCAAGTTGACCCTGACCCGCATCCGCCAGGAACTGCAGCGCATCGTCGAACAACGCCGGGCCGACGACCCCAACCTGCATTATCTCGACGGCCTGCAGCTGTATGGCGCCGAGGATTTTGCCGATTTGCCGCTGCCTGATCAGTTGCACCCGGACGATGCCGCGCACCAGCGGATCGGCCAGCGCTTCGCCAGGATCGCATTCGGCGCCGGCGGCCCGTTGGCGCTCGAAAAAACCGCAACCGCAAGCGCCCCATGAAGACCTACCTGCCCCTGTTCTGGGCCACCGACCTGGGCATCGACTACGGCGCACCGACCCTGTACCTGCACGACCTGCTGCCAGCCGTGGGTCAAAACACCCTGGCGGCCTTCGATTGGCAGGCCCACCTGACGCCCGGTGAAACCGTGCAACTGATCTGGTGCCCGCCGGTCTCCGACCTCAACGGCTGGAGCGAACAACCTTCGGAAATCGCCCTGAGCCACCTGCTGCGGGCCAGGGTTATCCGCGCGCTGCCCGTCGCGGCAAACGCCCACGGCCTGCTGCATGGCAAGTACCGCTATGAATTCGAGGTGCTTGCCTGCGAGGCACTGTTGCCTGTGCTGCGCGCACTGCCGCCGGCGCCAGACGCCTGGCACCTGAGTTGGGATGAGGTGCGCGTGTGCGGTCGCGCCGAGGTCGCGGGGCTGATCTACCTAACGGCCAGCGCCCCCTATGAAACCTTTATGGAGATGCTCCTGGAACAAGATGGCGAGCAACTGACCGGGCTGTTTTCCCTGCATATGAACCCGGGCTCCAGCACCTGCGACCTGGGCCGCAAGCGCCTGGTGGGCGATGAGCTGCGGGCCATCCGCCATGCGCTGGACATTGCCCGGCCCCTGAAGGATACCCAGGCCGCCTATATAGCCGAAGGCCCAGCGCCCGAGTAAGCCGCTGTTTTAAAAACTATTTTTTCAACTTTCGCTTCCCATACGCGATAAATATTGATAAATTTCCGCGCGTTCTTGCACAGGGGCCTCCACGGCCTGCAGTGACAGCAAGCAACGTCGCAACAGCTACAGGGGCGTCGCCAAGCGGTAAGGCAGCAGGTTTTGATCCTGCCATGCGTTGGTTCAAATCCAGCCGCCCCTGCCATTTTCTTCAAGGGTTATCCAGCCGTTATCCCGCAGCCGATACTCGGCTTGAGCCGCGCTCCGATGCCGGCCCACACAACGATCTCCTCCATCAGTCACCTCGCCTCGCCTGCCACGGCCAAGCTGCGTCTGCACGCTGGAAATCGGCTCGAAAAAATCCGATAGTAGCGCCCCACGACACCACCCCATGGAGCTTTCTGATGTCGAATTCCCAACCCGCCACGGCAACGTTCGGCCCTATCCCTGGTGACCTGCTGGCCACGATGCACGGCTTGCGCGCCCAGCTCGGCGAACGGATTGCCCGGCAGTTCCCAGGCGCCTCCCTGAGCGGGACCGGCGCCGATTTCGCCCTGTTGCAGCAAATGGTCGCCAGCCAGACCCTGGACGATTCCGACGTCCAGGCCTGGGAGGCCATGGGCATCGCGCTGGGCGACGCACTGCTGGTGGAAGTCCCCGGCCTGGCCTGGGCCCTAGTCAGCGATGAATACGGCGTCGATCCGGTCCTGCGCTACCGGCAGACCACCCTGCAGATCGGCGTGACCGGCCTGCTGCTGAAACGCGTGAGGCAGGGCGAGCCCATCGACGTCGAACACATCGCCCACTGGCTCAAGGAATTCATTGAAACCCAGAGCCATGAATACCAGTGAGTCGCCATCCGCGCTGACCAGCCGAACTGCCGTCGCGTACGCGACGCTGCTGCGTTTTCTGCACGGCCAACCCTAGCGATACATCCGCCGCTCAGCCAGCCGCTTTGTCACGCGCGCTGCTCGCCCCGGCTGGGCGGCAGGCAAAAAAAAGGGGCGATCAGCGATCGCCCCCGAACGTGCTACGAGGAGAACCCTATAACGTCAGCTGCCCACGCTCCTCATCGGTCAGGCGCGCCCGGGCCTGGTCGCTCAAGGGCCCGGCGCCCAGCACTTGCACCGGGCTGTCGGGGTTGTAGCCCGGGGCGCGGCTGGCGTCTTCGCGGCCGCGTTGCAGCGGTTCGGAGCCAAAGCCCAGGACCTCGACGGTAACGATTGACGCCCGCCCCTGTTTCGCCGCCGCCTGCTGGTTGCGCGCGGCATCTTCGGCGGCCTGGGAAGCCGCCGCGCCCGCCGAACTGGCCGAGCTCATGGCCCCGGTATTGACCGCCGCCGACACCGGCACCCCGGACGACTTGCCCTGGGTCTGGATGTTGGCCGCGTTGACCACCCGCAGCGCGGCGATGTTGATATTGCCCGACACCCGGATCCCCGCCTCGCCGGCATCGATGGTGCCCAGGGGCGCGATCAGGTCGATGTCGCCGGCCGCGACTTCCGGGATCGGGTTGAGGGTGGCGATCCCGGCCCCGGTGCTCGGCACCGACGGCGACAGGCCGACGTTGCCCCAGGTGTCGTACACCCGCTTGGGCGGCGTATAGACCACGGTGGTCTTGGAACCGCGCCCGGCGTTGATGTCGCCGGCCGCCGACCAGCCCATGATCGAGCCGCCAAAGGTGGTCATGATCCGGCTCTGGCCGAGCAGGATGCTGCCCAGGGAATACAGCTGGATATCCCCCGCGCCCTGGGTGATGACCCCGGCCGAAGCCGGTGGCGCCGCGCCTTCGATGCCGAAGGTCTGGTTGCCGCCGGGGGTCAGCATCTGGATCGAGCCACCAAAATCGGTGTGCACCCCGGCGCCGCCGAACAGGGTGATGTCGCCCTGGTAGCGGAGGGGGTTGCCGGCCACATCGGTCTGTGGAAACAACGCCGCAATCGCCGTGCGCCCACGGGCATAGCTGCCCTGGCGCAGGCCGCCTTCCTGGGTGTATTCGCGCCCGCCGGCCTTGAGTTCGGCGAAATACACCTCACGGGCAAACACCCGCTGCTGCTCCGCCGGCAGGGCCGCGTAATAAGCCCGGGCCTGGGTGCTGTCGCCGACAAAACCGAAGCGCCCGGCCAGCCAGGCCTGCAACTCGCCCTCATAGGTCTTGGCCACCTTGCCGGCGCCCAGGCTTTCCCCGGGCTGGGCCAGGTTGGCCGGGTCGAGGTAGGCCTGCACGAAGCGCTGGTAGTCCGGGCCATTGGGACCGACGCCGGCCTGCATCACGATGCTCGACCCGGGGCGGCTGTCACCGGGCGCCACGCCGCCGAGGCTGATGACGCTGACCTTGTCCTCCATCAAAATAGTGCGCCCCGCCGTCAGCTCCAGGGTGCCGGGGCCGGCGACCCTGAAGTTGCTGTAGAGGAGGTCGCGCCCGGCGCTGGCGATGGAGATATCGGTCGGGTCGTTATGGATAAACAGGTTGCCCACCAGGGTATAGGCACCGAAGTTGAAGTCGCCGCCGGCGCTGCCGTTCATGGGCGTGCCGCTGCTGACGATATCGCGTCCGGCCAGCATCCGTACCGGCCCACCGCCCTCGTAGAAGGTTTGCCCGAAGCGCGAGTCGGTGGTGGTGGTCATGGTGATCGCCCGGCCGCTGCTGACCCCCATCAAGTCGCCATTGATGGCATAGAAGCGTGCCGGTTCGGCGGCGCTGCCCCACTCGGTGGAAGCACTGTTGGGACCAAAGGCGAACAACGGAAAGGTCCCGCCACGGGCCCGGTTGCCGTCACTGGGCAGATTGCCGCTGCCGACGATGGGCGTGCCCGTGAGGTTGTCGGCGGTCACGATATAGGCCGGGTGCTGCGGAGTCGCCAGGACCCGCGCCGCGGCGCTGGAACGGCTCACCGTCAGGTCCCCGCCGTAGATCGAATCGCCGGCCAGCAACTGCAACTGGCCATTGAGCGACGGCGCCAGTACCAGGGCCGCCGGGACGTTGTTCGAACCTGCCGAAAACTGCCTGGAATGCCCGTAATACAGGCTGCCGCTGGCAGCGACCGCCCGCAGGGTGGCCGGGTACACCGTCGCCATATCGGTGGGGCTGCCGTCGTTCATGGGCGTGAGGTTGCCCCCGGCGGAAAACAGATCGACCGCCGTGCGCTCGGTCCACAGGGTGAACCAGCTCTGGCCGACGCCCCAGGTGCCAGCGGGGGTCTGATAACTCCAGCCATTGACCAGGGTCGCCCGACCCGGGTCGGCCACGGTCTGCAGCACCAGGTCGCCACGGGTCGACAGGTTGAACGTGGCGTCCCCCGGCACCAGGGTCAGGCCTCCCGAGGCGGCCGCCAGGGTTGCGCGCTGGAAGTCGAAGGCGCGGATTTCGCTGGAGCTCTGGTCCACCACCCGGGTGCCGTAATGCAGATCCAGGCTGCCCAGGGCACTGCCGCTCACTTGCACATGGCCGCGCAGGTCCACCAGCGCGCCGTTGAACGCACCGGCCCCGTTTTGCCGATAAGGGTTCAGGGCACCGCCCACCCGCAGGCTCAGGTCGCCGCCGCCGGTCGTTTGCCGGCTGCCATCGGCGGCCAGGCGCCCGGTGCTGCCCACGGCCAGGATCAGGCCCTGGCTGCGGCGGTTGACGTAGCCGGCGAAACTCGACGCCGCCAGCGGTGCAAGCACCCCGGCATCGCCACCGACCTCGACCTCCAGGTTGCCGCCACCCAGGGTGCCGAAACCGGTAAAGCCCACCATCTGGTCGGCACCGGACCCGCTGTTGGCGGTGTAGGTGCCGAAGTTGATCCACCAGGCTGTGTCCCGCGCCTGGCCGGCACCGGCGTCGTTGCCCTGGCGCCAGAGCCAGTTGCCGACATTGCTCGAGTCATGGCCCATGTCCGAGCCCACCGGGCGGCCGTTGGGGGTTTGGCCCGGGAGGTCGACGATATTGCCGCTCAGGTCGCCGCCGGCCTTGATCCGCAGGTTGCCGCCGTCTTCCGGGTACCAGGCGCGGTACAGGCTCTGGGTGCCACCGTCGACCAGGGCTTCATAGCCGCCGGCGAGGTTCTTCAGGACTTTGCCGTCGCTGCCCGAGCGCGCCAGGTTATAGGGGTCGCTGGCAGAGGTCGGGGTCGAGGAAGTGCCGGCGGTGTAGACGCCGAACAGCGAGTCCATGCTCAGGTTGCCCGCTGCCAGCAGCTCCAGGTCGGCGGCACCGGTACGCACCACGCTGGGCCGGGTGCTGCTGGCGATCAGGCTATAGCCACTGCCGACCTGGCAATAACTGGGCATATCGTCGCAAAGCCCCGGGTATTGCAGCTCAACGAAATCGATCGGCAGCCCCACCATGCTGTCGTCGCCAAAGAAGTCCAGCGAGCCCTCTTCGGTCCAGACAAACTCCGGCTGGCCGTACATCCCGTAATGACTGTCCGCCAGATGCAGATCGCCGGCCCGGGCCTGGGTTTGCACCAGACGGCTGTCGGCGGCCTGGGTATCGGCCCCCGCCACCAGGCGCAGCGACCAGGACTGGGAACCCTCGGCCAGCATCGGCGCGATGGCCCACAGCTTGCCCTGGCGCCCTGCCACCTCGGGCCGCAACTGCACCGATTCGACCCCGGCCGGCAACTTGATGTCGGTGCCGGACGGGATCAGCGCCCCGCGCGGCAGCAGCCGGCTGCCATCGAGGGTGACCACTGCAC
>NZ_ATLP01000104.1:0-6165 GCF_000416215.1 Pseudomonas sp. CF161 | reverse complement strand
TGAAAGAGGGGCTGGCCTTGGGCAAGGTGCACTTTCACTTTCATCCGTTGCGGTTTATTCAGACTATGAAAAGTTGCTCTTGGCGTAGCGCGCGCGAACTAGCGCAGACACTGCCAAGACGCTCTTCTCAGAACGCGGGAGGCCTTATCTTATGGGGAGACGCCTTGGAGCGCTGGACCATTGGCAACAGTAGTAATGGATTAATGCCCGCAAATATACATGTATCAATAAATAGGATGTGGAGGAAGTTTGGATTCGTCACGACATTGCGCCAGGCCCATTTCCTTGCCCAGATATACAAGGAAAGCGGTGTGCTAAAGGCGACAGTCGAAAAAGGTAATTCGCACTACTTTAGGACCATGTATGAAGTTCTAACACCTCAGGAGGCCGGCGAAGATTTTGATAATAAGCATGCTTGGTTACAGGCAACAGGATTTTTGAAAGGAAGGAACCGACCTACCTATGTGGCACAGCGTCCAGGAGAGATTCGTGAAAAAGCACAAGCTTTAGGAAATATTCAAGCCGGAGATGGTCCTCGTTTTTGTGGAAGAGGACTCCTTCACCTTACCGGTCGAAATAACTATCGAGACTACGGCACATTTCGAAATGCTAACTTTACAGCAGACCCTAATCCTATTTTTTTATCCACAAATGCTGAGGTGGCGGCGGACTCCGCTGGGTACTTCTGGGTAAGTAAATTAATGGTGTCAGCAAATAATGAAACACTTCGTAGTGGCATGAATATACATCGTCGTGCAGATCTTGGTTGGGGTGATAATAACGTCGCCGCAATCACAACCCCTGTGAACGGTGGCAGTATTGGATTGAATGGGCGCCAAGAGCTATTCAAATACATCCGATTTGTTTTTGAGGATGAAGTCAGTATGCCAGTAACAGCAACTCTAGAAAGACAAACTGAAGACTAGAAAAATTTATACTGATCATGGATGACTAACATGGCGCTGAAAAAAAATACTTTCTGGATGATGTTTTTGCTGGCTGTATTTTTGTGTGGCTGCAGTTTTGCAAAAGGTGATGAGGCGGCTGGTGAAAATAAATTACTATTGAAGTGTGGGCTGGTATTGAATGTTCCTGCGGAGCTACCCTCTGATCAAGGTGTGCAGTCGGATTTGTGCACCAGTTCATATCGCGACCAAGAAGGAGCACTTTTACTACTAGGGGCTTTGCTGGAGGGGCAGAGAAGTCCGAGGTGGTTAGATATGATGCCTTCGCTGAGAATATACTCTAAAGGTATTGATGAGCTTTTATCCATAAATAACGAAAGTGGCATCCGCCGAGATTTGTCCGGTCTAGTGCAATCAATGAATGATTTCGCCGAAAAAAACTGTTCGTTAAACCGCAGGACACACATGTCAAAACTGTCTGGAGGCAACTGGAAAGGCTGGATTGCAGAGGATTCTTATCAGGAGCTCAGTAGGGCCACTTCACGGCCTGAATACTGCGAACGATTTTCTGAACATAACAGATGTATCAGAATGGTAATTGGAAATTCGAAAGAGTCAGCGGTTATGGGGCAGTACTGCTTAACGCGGCGAGATAATGACTTTGATCTTGATGCCGGTCTTAGCTATAACATCTTCCTCAAAATAGTTAAGAGTATTAGATTTGTCGAAGGTTAAGTAATCATGGAATCCCGGTTATCTACAGAAAGTCTATGTGCCAATACTGACGCTCTGGCCATGGCGAATCGAGCAAGGGACGCTGGCGTTTTGGGAGGATGTGGTGAAAGAGGTGCTGGCCTTGGGCAAGGTGCATTATCACTTTCATCCGTTGCGGTTTATTGAGGTGTTCAAGAGGTGTGGGTGGTTGAGCCCTGCCGAGCTTAGGCACATGGTACCGGCACGAGCGTTGCGTGGAGTAGGGGTCGGTATTTCTGCTCAGATCGTATATGAGGATATGCAGCCGAGGGCTGGCCGGCTGGTCGCCGCCCTCAAAACCGAACTCAATCGCACGCTACGTAAATTCATCATCAACACCCCGGCGCGTATGGCAGCATTCTTGGGCAACGCAGTACAGGAACCGGCCTGGTCGGCAGTTGCCTTCGAAGAATATGCGGGCAACCGTTGGTACGCGCCGTGGTTCGGGCGCGGTTTCCTGCAACTCACCCATCCAAGCAACTACCTTGGCTACTGGCATTGGCGCGGCCGCACGATTACTCCCGCCGTTGTGCATGGACTGAGGCAAGCACAACGGCAACCTGGTCAAAACTTCACGTTCTATGAAAACAAATTCTTTCGCCGTGTAAGTTGCCTGATCAATCTGCCCGGCCACATCAACGGTACCGATCCGCAGCTCAACGGCTTAGTCGACCGTTATTACGCGTATGCCTATGCGCAAGTGCTATTGCTCGACCACCCGGTCTTCCCTGACGCCAGTGGCAAGCTGGTGTTCCTGCCGGACGGCTATCAATTGAGAGGCGAGATCCCGCGATGAATAGGCTACCTATGGTCCGACTGCTCGTGGTGGGCCTCTTTGTTAATTTCCCGGGTTCCCTTGTTATCGCAGGACAAGATACCGTCACGGACTACGCGGGCGTCGCTTTGCCCGCAGATATGCAGCTCTACGTTATTCCAATGCAGAATTGCGCCATTAAGTTTGTCGCAAGAAAAGGAGGGCGCACATCTGCTTATGTTGGTGACCTAGCCCTCGGCTCGTTCAATCACGAGCGATACTTCCCTAACTATAAAAATCAGCTATCTCTGTCGCTTAACTTTAGTTGTTATCTTGGTCAAGCAAAGGAGTTATGCCCGGAATTACTTCCCGTGGAGTCCCCCGAGAACACGCGATACTACAATGTGCGCCGCCTAGAGAGCGTGCATCCAACGTATTTTAATATTGCCCAAATCTCCTCGTTTTCTCTTAATAGTTTCTTCCCGGGCCAAGTGAGAAAACTCAATGTTTGCCTCGGAGACAACGCTCATACGTTGGCGACTGACAATGGAGGGATTGAGCTCGGCTACGACACCAGGGACGTTTCGGAAACCCCAGGGAAAAAACTTCAGTCCACTTCTGAAACTGCCCTTCCTGCGATGCTGGAAATTATTCGCTCCATCCGCTTTTTACCGGCAGACAGCGAGTGAAAGACGAGGCGACAGAGGTGATAATCCATGCAGGGAAAACTGGATATCAACTCTAAAACCAGAAAATGGCTGGTGATCTTAGCGTTTTTAACTCCTGGTGTAACTTATGGAGATAAAGCCTCCCCTAACACCCTGACCCTGTCAGCTGGCGAGTTAAGCTCAGGCTGTTCAAATGTCTTTAAACCAATGCCGGCGACGTTGGATGAAGAGAGTCTTGGTGCTCCTTCAACTGAAATAAATGTCAGTTGGATATGTGATGGAGCACCTGAGGTTCTGGTTGATACCTATAAGGTTGAAGGCGGTTCACCTGACGTGTTCACTACTTTTGTTCGGGAAAAGGAAACTCTCGTAGTCTGTGCGAAGTGGCACATTTGTTCGCGTGCCTCGGATTTTTGTGGGGACTTATATAGAGTCTTTTTGTATCGATACACAGGTAAGGGGGGAATTCCTCAATTTAAAAATAGCAGCTTTGTTCTCGGGAGAAACAAAGCGGACTAGATGGAACTATTGACGGGAAAAAGGCTTCGTTTCCTCTAAGGTCCCAAGACGCAATCTCTGCCGAACTTGAGTTGTTAGGCTATTAAGCTCTACCACCGTCACCTGTGATTTTGCGGTATGGCGCGGTGCTTCAAGGGACTCCTCTAAGCGAACGCCAGCAAAGCTCTTATAGAGGGGATGGGCTGCGGCTTAGCTAATTTTGCTGAGAAAGGCCGGCAATTCCTGTTCCGGTACGACCGAGAGGACTTTCAGGCGTTGCAGCATGCGTTGGCGGGCGCGTTGCAGGTGTTCCTTGAGGTTGAGGGCGGCGGCGTCGAAGGCGCCGTGCAGCAGCAGTTCGAGGATCAGGCGGTGTTCGGCGAGCATCGCCGGGTCGGCGCCGATGCCCAGCAGGCGGTAGAAGATCCGGCTGATGATCATCGGGCTCTGGGCCTGGCGGATCAGGGTCGCCATTTTGCGGTTCTGCAGGCCGGCGAGGCAGTGCTGGTGCAGGTCTTCTTCGATGCGTTCCAGTTGTTGCAGGCTGCAATGCTCGACCTGTTGTGCCTGGGTGATGCGTTCCAGCATCGCTTCCAGCACTTCGCGGCTCAGCCCCGGGGCGCTCTGGCGCAGGGCTTCGGGTTCGAGGCAGGCGCGCAGTTCGTAGTCTTCGGTGACTTCGCGGGCGGTCAGCGGCCCGGCCAGCCATTGCGAGTAGGGCTCCTTTTCCACCAGCCCGCGATCGCGCAGGCGCATCAAGGCCTCGCGCACCACCGCGCGGCTGACGCCGTAGTGTTCGGCGGCGGCCTGTTCGTCGAGGCGGTAATGGCCGAAGGCGATGCAGGTCGACAGCGCGCTGCCGATTTCCTCGTAGATCCGTTCCCCCAGGGGCCGGGTGTCCACCAGCTCTTCGCCGCTGTCCAGGCCGAGGTGGGTATGGCTCAAGGGCAGGCGCAACGGTTCGATGGCCAGGCCTTCGGGGTTGATCAGGTAGCCACGGCCATCGAAGCGGCTGATCAGGCCTTCGTCGTGCAGCAAGTTCAGCGCCTTGCGCACCGGCACGCGGCTGGTGCCGAACAGTTCCGCCAGCGGCGCCTCCAGCAACACCAGGCCCTGCAAGGCGGTGCCCTGGATGATCGCGTCACGTAATACCTGACGGATCATCGCGTAGCGCGATGCGGTGCGTGGGTCCTCGGTGGGTGCTGCTTTCATCGGTTCCTCTGGGGGCTGTGCGGCGATGGCCGGGGATTCTCTCACAGTTGGCCAGTGTCACTGCGCGCCACGTTTTTGTGCCCCGCCCTGGGGCTTGGAGAGGGGGAATGTTACTTTTCTGCACTAAAATGTACTTTTTAGTAAAAGGTACATTATTTCAGTGGCGGGTCTTTTGCCGAGCCGATTTTCCGTCCGTCGGCATCCCGGCCTCCTTATTCATCCTCTCTACACCGGCCCTGTTGCCCCATTCAGCATGCTTCAACAGACCCTGCCGGTCCAAGGCGAACTCCAGGTGGCACGGAACCTGCTCTGTATAAAATGTATATTTTAATAATTAGTACATTTTATCTGGATTTGGAGTGCCCACCATGACCCCTTCACCGCTGTTGGACGCCACCGCGCTGGCTGCCGAGTTTGCCCAGCGCCGCAACGACCCGGTGCAGGTGCTGGAACAGGCGCTGCAACAGGCTGAACGTACGCCCCACGTCTTTATCGCCTTGAGCCCGGCGCGGGCGCGGCGGGAAGCCGAAGCCGCTGCCGCGCGCTGGCGTGACGGGCAACCCCTGAGCGCCCTGGATGGCGTGCCACTGGCCTGGAAAGATTTGTTCGACCTCGCCGGCAGTCGCACCACGGCCGGGGCCGCGGTGCGCCGCGAAATCGCCCCGGCCCTGGTGGATGCCCACAGCGTGGCCCAGTTCAGCCGCGCCGGCCTGGTCAGCCTGGGCAAGACCAACCTCAGTGAGTTCGCCTATTCCGGCCTGGGCCTGAACCCGCACTTCGGCACCCCGCTCAACCCCCATAGCGATGCCCAGCCGCGTGTGCCTGGCGGTTCGTCGTCGGGCTCGGCGGTGGCGGTGGCGGCCGGGATCGTGCCGCTGGCCATGGGCACCGACACTGCCGGTTCGATTCGCATCCCGGCGGCGTTCAATGGCCTGGTCGGGTTTCGCAGCAGTTGCCGGCGCTACAGCCGCGATGGGGTTTTTCCCCTGGCGCGCAGCCTCGACAGCCTTGGTCCGTTGACCCGCAGTGTGCGTGACGCCTGGCTGCTCGATGAGCTGCTGCGCGGCCATGATCCTCGCCAGGCGCCACCGGTGCGCAGCCTGGCCGGGCAACGGGTGTGGGTTGAGCAAACGGTGCTGGAAGATGCCCGCGTCGAGCCCGCAGTGCGGGCCCATCTGTTGGTGGCGGTTGAACGCCTGCGCAGTGCCGGAGCGCTGCTGGACGTGCGCCCGCTGCCGGCGTTCCAGGCCAGCCTGGAACTGATCGCCGACCACGGCTGGCTGGGCGCGGCCGAAGCCTTTGCCCTGCATCAGAGCCTGCTCGACAGCCCCGACGCCGAGCACCTCGACCCCCGCGTACGGCGGCGCCTGGAGGC
>NZ_ATLP01000103.1:0-81721 GCF_000416215.1 Pseudomonas sp. CF161 | reverse complement strand
CGCCGCGCCAGCCCCGGTTGCCAAGCCCGCCGCGATTTCCGCGGCCGAGCCTGCACCGGCCGCCGCTGCTGCTCCAGCAGCCAAGAGCGAAAGCGGCAGCTGGTGGTGGCCGTTTTCCTCCAAGGATGACGCTGGCGACAAGCCGGTAGCCGAAGCCAAGAAAGCTGAACCGGCACCGGCTCCAAGCGTTGCCAAGGCTGACACCGGCAAGAACTGGTGGTGGCCATTTGGCCCGAGCGAGCCAAAGCCGCTGAGCAAGGTCGATGTCACTGATATCCCGATGCCTGATCCGAAAATCACCCAAGCCTGGCTGGATGACTATGAGCCGCGCCTGCGTGAAGCGATCAAGGACAGCAAGCTGCAACTGGAACGCCGCGAAAACGTACTGGTGGTCACCGCTCTGGTCGACGGCTCGTTCAACCCGGACCGTCCTGCCATGCTGCTGCCGGTGACCCTGGGTCCATTCACCCGCGTGGCCAAGGCTGTTGAAGGCGACTCCAAGACTGCGGTCCTGGTGCTGGGGCACGCCGATACCGTCGGTGCGACTGCCCTGAACCAGAAAATCAGCCGTGACCGTGCGCAATCGGTAGCGGCGATCTTCAGCCTCAGCGGCCTGAAACAAGACCGTCTGATGCTGCGCGGCATGGGTTCGGTGATGCCACGTGCGGCCAATGACAGCCCGCAGGGCCGTGCCTTGAACCGTCGCGTGGAAATCATGCTGACCCAGCGCAGCACCATGCTCGGCCTGCTGAGCAAGTACAACCAGCCAACCCCTTCGGAAACCGAAATGGTAGCTGTGCAGGACGTGAAGCCAGCTGTGCCGGCCATTGCCTCGAAAAAGGCCGCGCCGGCCAAGAAAGCCGCTCCTGCGAAAAAGGCCGCCACTCCTGCGAAGAAGCCAGCGACCAAGAAAGAACCAGCGAAGAAGGTAGCCCCGGCCAAGGCAGCCGCTCCGGCAAAAGCGCCGGCGACCACCGCACAGAACTGATTCTTTAGCGAAAGGAAGCTGCCATGACCCAGGCCCTGGCTGATATGCGCCGCGACTACACGCGTGATGGACTGACCGAAGCCCAGGCTCCGGCCGAGCCCTTCGCCTTGTTTCACCAGTGGTTTGCAGACGCGGTGAAAACCGAGCAGCCACCGGTGGAGGCCAATGCCATGACGCTGGCGACCGTCGACACGGATGGCCGCCCGCATTGCCGCATTCTGTTGCTCAAGGGTTTGGATGAGCAGGGTTTTACCTTCTTCACCAACTACCAGAGCGCCAAGGGTGAGCAGCTTGCCGCTCACCCCTTTGCGGCCATGACCTTCTTCTGGCCGACCCTTGAGCGCCAGGTGCGCATCGAGGGCCGGGTGGTCAAGGTCAGCCCGCAGGAGTCCGACGATTATTACCAGGTACGTCCGCTGGGCAGCCGCCTGGGGGCCTGGGCATCGCCCCAGAGCCGGGTGATCGATGGGCGCGGGGAGCTGGAGCAATTGCTCAAGGCGACCGAGGCGCGCTTCAGTGACAGCCAGCCCGATTGTCCGGAGCATTGGGGCGGTTATCGCCTGCTGCCCGAGCGTATCGAGTTCTGGCAAGGTCGCCCCAGCCGTCTGCACGATCGCTTGAATTATCGTGTACAGGGCGCTGACTGGGTGCGTGAACGCCTGGCGCCTTAAGGTTTCAGGTCAGGCGCCGGGGTAACCGGTCGCGGCGGCTGCCAGCCACTGCGGCAGGTCCCGGCGTTTTACTTTCTGCTGATGGGCTTTAGCCAGTTGTTGCAGCATAAAGGCCTTTTTCTGCTCATCCGTACCGGCCAGGGAAAGCGCCAGGTCGCGGTCCATCCAGCGTTTGATCCGCACATACAACCACCAGTGGAAGTACAAGCCGGCGGCGGTGGTGGCAATGATGATGAAGTAATCCATGAGAAGTCCTGTACTCGGGTGCGCGTAAATTTTGCCTGAGCTTTTTTGAGCGTTTTGGCGGTCTGCGTAGTCTGTACTGAGACTGAATGAAAGCAATTTTATCCGGGCGATGCCGTGACAGGTATCAAGCTGCGGAGTTTAATGACGATCTGTCCTTTGGAGTTGATCCTATGCGTAAGTCTGTTCTGCTGGTTGCTTCCTTCACCACGATGGCGATGTTGCTCGGTGGCTGTGCCTCGAACCTGACCGGTGACTCTTACTCCCGTGATGAAGCGCGTCGTGTGCAGACCGTTCGCATGGGCACCATTGAATCCCTGCGTCCGGTGAAAATCGAAGGCACCAAGACCCCGATCGGCGGCGCTGCTGGCGCTGTGATTGGCGGTGTCGGCGGCAGCGCCATCGGTGGCGGTCGCGGCAGCATCGTCACTGCGGTGATCGGCGCAGTCGCCGGTGGCCTGCTGGGCTCGGCCACCGAGGAAGGCCTGACCCGCACCCAGGGCGTGGAAATCACCGTCCGTGAAGACGACGGCAGCATGCGTGCCTATGTGCAGCAGGTGCAGGAAAACGAAGTGTTCCGCGTCGGTGATCGCGTGCGCATCATGACGGTCAATGGCACGAGCCGCGTTACTCGTTGATCGCACCCTGCAAAACAAAACCCCGGTCAGTTGCCTGACCGGGGTTTTTTGTTTTCAGCCTGGGCCAACCCTGGCTCAGGAGGGCAGGGCGTTGCTCTTGCGGCTGGCGGCGGCCGTCACCGCGTAGCCGATCAGGGCGGCAAAGAGCGAGCCAGTGAGGATGCCCATGCGGTCCATGCCGGCGTATTCACTGCTGCCCGGAACAAAGGCCAGGGAGCCGACGAACAGGCTCATGGTGAAGCCGATCCCGCACAGGATCGCCACGCCAAACACTTGCCCCCAGTTGGCGCCACTGGGCAGCGCGGCCAGGCCGCTCTTGACCGCCAGCCAGGTCAGGCCGAACACCCCGACGGTCTTGCCCAGCAGCAGGCCGACGGCGATGCCCAGGGGCACGAAGTGGGTGAAGCTCTCGGCGGTGACCCCGGTCAGGGACAGCCCGGCATTGGCGAAGGCGAACAGCGGCAGGATGCCGTAGGCCACCCAGGGGTGCAGAGCGTGTTCCAGGTTGCGCAACGGTGAGGGTTCGGCATTGCGAGTGCGCAGCGGGATGCACAGGGCCAGGGTCACGCCGGCCAGGGTGGCATGCACGCCGCTCTTGAGGACGCAGACCCAGAGGATCAGGCCAATGATCATATAGGGCCCGAGCTTGACCACCCCCAGCCGGTTCATCGCCACCAGCGCCGCCACACAGGCGGCCGCCAGCATCAGCGACAGAGTCGACAGAGTGCCGGAATAGAAGATCGCGATAATGATGATCGCGCCCAGGTCATCGATGATCGCCAGGGTCATCAGGAACAGCTTCAGTGACACCGGCACCCGCTTGCCGAGCAAGGCCAGGACCCCGAGGGCGAAGGCAATGTCGGTGGCGGTCGGGATCGCCCAGCCGTTCAGCGCCGGCGGGTTGTCCTTGTTGAGGAACCAGTAGATCAGCGCCGGCACCAGCATGCCGCCGATCGCCGCGGCGCCCGGGAGCACGATCTGCGACGGCTTGGACAGGTGCCCTTCGAGGACTTCGCGCTTGACCTCAAGCCCGATCAACAGAAAAAACAGCGCCATCAGGCCGTCGTTGATCCATAGCAGCAGGGGCTTGGCGATTTTCAGGGCGCCGATCTGGGCGACTACCGGGGTGTCCAGCAGTCCGTTGTAGAGCCAGGACAGCGGTGAGTTATTGATGATCAGGGCCAGAACTGCAGCGGCGATCAATAACAGACCGCTGGCAGCTTCCAACTGAAAGAAACGAGTGAAAGTACTACGCAGAGGCAAGGTCGCTCTCCATAAAAACGCTAAAGGTGGCACACCCTAACCCGTACCGTTAGTTGTTAAAACAAAAGTTATATTCTTTTTTGTTATAAGCAGAAGGAAAGCGTGCTGCTGAAAATACGGCCTGTCAGTTGTGTATCCAATTGCTTCATAGCTGTACCTGTGAGGCCCCCCGGATTTTTCCTACCATGGCGCCCCACAGCCCTTTGAACATAGTTCATCGCCGCCGCCGTGCAGATGTTTCAAGGGCGCCGGGTACCCACTCCGGGCCACTATCCTCCTCTTGCGCCGCCGTGGCGTTCGATCCAGCGAGAACCGACCATGAGCGACAACCGACAATGGGCCCGCGAGGCCATTCGCATTATCGAAGCCGACTTCCAGCGCAGCGCCGATACCCACCTCATCCCCCTGCCGCTGCCTGGCCTGCCCGGGATCGAGCTGTATTTCAAGGATGAGTCCAGCCACCCTACCGGCAGCCTCAAGCATCGCCTGGCGCGCTCGCTGTTCCTGTATGCGCTGTGTAATGCCTGGCTCAAGCCCGGCGCGCCGGTGATCGAGGCCTCCAGCGGCTCGACGGCGATTTCCGAAGCCTATTTCGCGCGCCTGCTGGGCTTGCCGTTCATTGCGGTGATGCCGGCCAGCACCTCCCAGGAGAAGATCGCGCAGATCGCCTTTTACGGTGGCAAGAGCCATCTGGTGCAGGACCCGACGCAGATCTATGCCGAGTCCGAGCGTCTGGCCCGGGAAAGCGGCGGGCACTTCATGGACCAGTTCACCTACGCCGAGCGGGCCACCGACTGGCGCGCCAACAACAACATCGCCGAGTCGATCTTCCAGCAACTGCGCTGCGAACGTTACCCGGAGCCAAGCTGGCTGATCTCCAGCCCCGGCACCGGCGGCACCACCGCGACCCTGGGGCGTTATGTGCGTTATCGCCAGCATTGCACCCGGGTCCTGTGCGCCGACGCCGAGCGTTCGGTGTTTTTCGATTACTACCAGAGCGGCGACGCCAGCCTGCGCCTGGAGTGCGGTTCGCGGATCGAAGGCATCGGTCGGCCACGGGTCGAGGCTTCGTTTCTGCCCAAGGTGATCGATGCGATGGTCAAGGTGCCGGATGCGCTGTCGCTCGCGGCCATGCATTACCTGGCCCAGCGCCTGGGGCGGCGGGTAGGGGGTTCCAGCGGCACCAACCTGATTGGTGCTCTGGTCGCCGCGCTGCAGATGAAGGAGGCGGGGGAGTCGGGTTCGATCGTGGCGATTCTGTGCGACGGCGGCGAGCGCTATGCGACCACCTATTACGATCAGCCGTGGCTGGCCGCCCAGGGCTATGAGTTGAGTGGTTTGATCGATGCGGTAGCCGCCAGCGTGGAGCAGGGCGTTGCGCTACCGGCCAGCGTATTGCGCGCCGGCATCTGATCGACCCGGCGCCAGGGTCCTGGGTCAGGACCCTGGCGAGGGCAGTGCAGGCTCGTGACTTAAGCGTCGAGCCCGAGCATGTTGCGTGCGACGGCTTCGGCGATGCGAATCCCGTCGACGCCGGCCGAGAGGATGCCGCCGGCATAACCGGCGCCTTCCCCGGCCGGGTACAGGCCTTTGACGTTCAGGCTTTGCATGGCTTCGTTACGGGTAATGCGCAGCGGCGATGAGGTGCGGGTCTCGATCCCGGTCAACACCGCGTCGTGCAGCGAGTAACCCTTGATCTGGCGGTCGAAGGCCGGCAGCGCTTCACGGATGGCTTCGATGGCAAAGTCCGGCAGGGCCAGGGCCAGGTCGCCCAGGGCCACGCCCGGCTTGTAGGACGGCTCGACGCTGCCCAGGGCGGTGGAAGGTTTGCCGGCGATGAAGTCGCCCACCAGCTGCGCCGGTGCTTCGTAGTTGTTGCCGCCGAGTTCGAAGGCGAGGGATTCCAGGCGCTCCTGCAATTCGATGCCGGCCAGCGGGCCACCCGGGTAGTCCACTTCCGGGGTGATGCCGACCACGATCCCGGAGTTGGCGTTGCGTTCGTTACGCGAGTACTGGCTCATGCCGTTGGTCACGACCCGGTTCGGCTCGGAGGTTGCGGCGACCACGGTGCCGCCCGGGCACATGCAGAAGCTGTAGACCGTGCGGCCGTTCTTGGCGTGGTGCACCAGCTTGTAATCGGCGGCGCCGAGTTTCGGGTGCCCGGCGTATTTGCCCAGGCGCGCGCTGTCGATCAGCGACTGCGGGTGTTCGATCCGGAACCCTACCGAGAACGGCTTGGCTTCCATGAACACGCCACGGCCGTGGAGCATGCGGAAGGTGTCGCGGGCGCTGTGGCCCAGGGCCAGGATCACGTGCTCGGAGTGCAGCTGTTCGCCGCTGTTGAGCTCGACACCGGTCAATTGCCCGTCTTCGATCAGGACGTCGGTCACCCGTTGCCCGAAGCGCACTTCGCCGCCCAGGGCGATGATCTGCTGGCGGATGTTCTCCACCACGCCGGTCAGGCGGAAGGTGCCGATGTGCGGCTTGCTGACGTAGAGGATCTCTTCCGGCGCGCCGGCCTTGACGAACTCGTGCAGGACCTTGCGGCCCTGGTGTTTCGGATCCTTGATCTGGCTGTAGAGCTTGCCGTCGGAGAAGGTCCCGGCGCCGCCTTCACCGAACTGCACGTTGGACTCGGGGTTGAGCACGCTTTTGCGCCACAGGCCCCAGGTGTCCTTGGTGCGCTCGCGCACTTCCTTGCCACGTTCGAGGATGATCGGCTTGAAACCCATCTGCGCCAGCAGCAGGCCGGCGAAGATGCCGCACGGGCCGAACCCGACCACGATCGGGCGCTGGCTCAAATCGGCCGGAGCCTGGCCCACCACTTTGTAGCTGACATCCGGCGCCAGGTTGACGTTACGGTCATCGGCGAACTTGCCCAGCACCTTGGCCTCGTCGCGCACCTGGGCGTCGATGGTGTAGATGAAGCAGAGTTCGGACGACTTCTTGCGCGCATCGTAGCTGCGCTTGAACAGGGTGAAGTCGAGCAGGTCATCGCTGGCGACGCCCAGGCGCTGCGCGATGGCAGGCCGCAGGTCTTCTTCAGGATGGTCGATCGGCAACTTGAGTTCAGTGATTCGTAACATGACGGGATCCGATTCGCGGGACGCACAAATGCGTCAGGGCGGTTTTACAAACCGGCGATTATAAGCCGCAAAGCCCGGATCCCGTGAGGTTAAAACGGTCGTCCGTCGAATCAGTCGTTGCGCGAGCCGCCGAAATAGGCGCAACCGCGCTGCACTTCACCGTTGATCCGCAGCTCGGCCGTCAGGTGCTGGACGCTGCCGGTCTGGCTGTCGACGCAACGCTGGGGCGCGACCCAGAGCTCGACGTGCTGGTTGTTGGCTTCGCTGGTGAGGTTGAAGCGGCCGTCACCCAATTGCTCTTCCAGGTAGGGCAGGGCCAGGGCCGGCTGGCCGGCGCGTTCGAGCATCATGCCCTTGGCGCTGACGTCCAGGCTCCAGGCCGGGGTCTTGCCACTGGCGCGCAGGATCAGGCGCTGGAAGTTGGGGTCGTTGCAGGCATTGCCCGAGCGTTCGACGCGGTACAGCTGGCGCAGCTCCACCTGGCCATCGCCGCTGGCCTTGTTCGAGGAGAAGCTGCCGCGCAGGTCGGCGAACAGCTTGCCTTGTTGGTCGGCCAGGGTCGCGGCTTCCTGCAGCACGCTGGTGCCGCCGCTGTCCTTGACCGCATAGCGGCGCTGTTCATTGCACGGTTTGAACAGCAGTTGCCCGTCGGCGGCGGTGAGTTCGCCTTGCATCCGGGTCAGGCCCGCCATGGACGGGGCCTGGGGTTGGCCATTGAGCATCGGCAGCATCTGGCAGCCGGCAAACAGAGGGAGCAGGGCGATACAAAGCAGTGAACGGGCGGCGCGCATTATCGGGTCTCCAGACAAGTGCCGCCACGTTACGCAGGCTGGCCGCGCATCACAACCCCGCTCCGGCAATGCCTAGCCGACCTGGTAGACCTGGCCGGTTTGCAGACCTTCGACACTCTTGGCGTAGGCCAGGGCGACTTCGGCGGCATTTACCGGCTTGAAGCCACGGAAGTACGGGGCATAGCTGCCCATGGCTTCCTGGACCACGGTGGGGCTGATGGCGTTGATTCGCAGGCCGCGGGGCAATTCGAGAGCGGCAGAGCGTACGAAACCATCGATGGCGCCGTTGACCAGGGCCGCCGAGGCGCCGGTACGGATCGGGTCGCGGTTGAGGATGCCCGAGGTCAGGGTGAAGGAGGCACCGTCATTGGCGAACTCACGGCCGATCAGCAGCAGGTTGACCTGGCCCATCAGTTTGTTCTGCAGGCCCAGGGTGAAGTCGTCGGCGCTCATGTCCCCCAGGGGGGCGAAGGTCACTCTGCCGGTGGCGCTGATCAGGGCGTCGAATTTGCCGGTTTGTTCGAACAGGCGGCGGATCGAGGCGCTGTCGCTGATGTCCACCTGCAACTCGCCGCTGGTGCGGCCGATGCGGATCACTTCATGGCGTTGCGAGAGTTCGTGGTCAACGGCCGAGCCAATGGTGCCGTGGGCGCCAATCAAGAGGATTTTCATGCTGAGGTTCCTGAGGGTGGGTGAACGAAGTTGCAGTCTAAGGTGGTTTTTTCTGTTGATTAACGCGCTAATAGGCAACCTTTGGTTTTCAAATGGAAACAATCCATGAGTGAGATGGATGACTTGGCGGCGTTTGCCGTATTGATCGAAGCCGGCAGCTTTACCCTGGCCGCCCAGCAGCTGGGCTGCAGCAAGGGCCAGTTGTCCAAGCGCATCAGTCAGTTGGAGGCCAAATTCGCCGTGGTGCTGTTGCAGCGAACCACCCGCAAGCTGAGCCTGACCGCCGCCGGCGCCGCCTTGCTGCCCCAGGCCCAGGCACTGGTGGTGCAGGTGGAACGCGCGCGCCAAGCCTTGGCGCGGCTCAAGGACGACATGGCCGGACCGGTGCGGATCACGGTGCCGGTGTCGTTGGGGGAGACGTTTTTTGATGGGCTGCTGCTGGAGTTCTCCCGGCGCTACCCCCAGGTGCAGATCGAACTGGAGCTCAATAACCTGTACCGCGACCTGTCACGGGACGGTTTCGACCTGGCGATCCGCTCCGAGGTGGCCAATGACCAGCGCCTGGTGGCCAGGCCGCTGCTGGCCTGGCGTGAGCTGACCTGCGCCAGCCCGGCCTACCTCGAGGAGTACGGCGAGCCCCTGGCGCCCCGGGACCTGGCCGAGCATCGCTGCCTGCTCAACAGCCACTACAGCGGCCGCGAGGAGTGGTTGTATCACCAACAGCACGAGTTGCTGCGGGTGCGTGTTTCCGGGCCGTTTGCCAGCAATCACTACAACCTGTTGAAGAAAGCTGCACTGGCTGGCGCCGGCGTTGCGCGGCTGCCGTCCTACCTGTTGCAGGCCGAACTGGCCGACGGCCGTCTGCGCTGGCTGCTGCGCGACTACCAGACCCGCAGCATGCCGATGTACCTGGTGCACCCCTACCAGGGCGGCCTGCCCAAGCGCACTCAGGTCCTGGCCGATTACCTGATCGGCTGGTTCAAGCGCAGCGGCGAAGCCCTCGACCGCCTGTAGCCGCTGGCACAGGCTCGGGTCGCGTTCGGACCCTGGGAGTGGGCAACGGAGCCATAAAAAAACGGCCCCGAAGGGCCGTTTTTGGTTGACGCATGCAGCTAGCCGCCCAGGTACGCTTCGCGCACTTTGGGGTCGGTCAGCAGGTCTTCACCGGAGCCTTGCATCACCACACGGCCGTTTTCCAGCACGTAGGCGCGGTCGGCGATTTTCAGCGCCTGGTTGGCGTTCTGCTCCACCAGGAACACCGTCACCCCATCACGTCGCAGCTGTTCGATGATGTCGAAAATCTGCTGGATGATGATCGGTGCCAGGCCCAGCGACGGCTCGTCAAGCAGCAGCAGCTTGGGCTTGCTCATCAGCGCACGGCCGATGGCGAGCATTTGCTGTTCGCCGCCGGACATGGTCGCCGCCGCGCTGAGTGAAGCGTTCCTTGAGCCGAGGGAACAGGTGCAGGACCTTATCCATCTGCTCCTGGTAGTCGCCCTTTTCGGTGAAGAAACCACCCATGGCGAGGTTTTCTTCCACGGTCAGCCGCGCGAACACCCGACGACCTTCCGGCACCACGGCAATGCTCTTGCGCATGATCTGCGCCGAGGTCTGCCCCACCAATTCTTCACCCATGTAGCGGATGCTGCCGCTGTGGGCCTGGGGCGAACCGCAGAGGGTCATCAGCAGGGTGGATTTACCCGCGCCGTTGGCCCCGATCAGGGTCACGATTTCGCCCTGGCGGATCTCCACGTTGACGCTGTGCAGGGCCTGGATCTTGCCGTAGAAGGTGGAAACGTTTTCGAATTGCAGCATTTACGCTTCCCCCAGGTAGGCTTTGATCACTTCAGGATTGTCGCGGATCTGCTCCGGCGTGCCGTCGGCCAGGGGCGTGCCCTGGTTGATCACGACGATGTGGTCGGAAATGCTCATGACCAGTTTCATGTCGTGTTCGATCAGCAGCACAGTGACGTTGTGCTCTTCACGCAACATGCTGATCAGCGCCTTGAGGTCCTCGGTTTCCTTGGGGTTGAGGCCGGCGGCAGGTTCGTCGAGCATCAGGATCCGTGGACGGGTCATCATGCAGCGAGCGATTTCCAGGCGCCGTTGCTGACCGTAGGCCAGGGTTCCGGCGGTACGGTTGGCAAACTCCGTGAGGTTGACCTTGTCCAGCCAGTACTCGGCGAACTCCATGGCATCGCGCTCGCTCTTGCGAAACGCCGGGGTCTTGAACAACCCCGCCAGGAAGTTGGTGTTCAGGTGCCGATGCTGGGCGATCAACAGGTTCTCGACCGCGGTCATGTCCTTGAACAGACGCACGTTCTGGAAGGTGCGCACCACGCCTTTGCGGGCGATCTCATGGCCGGGCAGGCCTTCGATGGCCTGGCCGTCGAGCTGGATGCTGCCACCGCTGGGCTTGTAGAAACCGGTCAGGCAGTTGAAGACCGTGGTCTTGCCGGCGCCGTTGGGGCCGATCAGGGCCACGACCTGTTTTTCCTTGACGGTCAGGGCCACGCCGTTGACCGCGAGCAGGCCGCCGAAGCGCATGCTCAAGTTTTCGACTTTAAGGATCTCGCGGCTCATTTTCGCAACTCCATGTGTGGGCGTTGCATCGGCAGCAGACCTTGTGGACGCCAGATCATCATCAGCACCATCAAGGCGCCGAACATCAACATGCGGTATTCACTGAACTCGCGCATCATTTCCGGCAGCAGGATCATCACCACGGCAGCGAGGATGACCCCCAGCTGCGAGCCCATGCCACCCAGGACCACGATGGCGAGAATGATCGCCGACTCGATGAAGGTGAAGGACTCGGGCGTGACCAGGCCCTGGCGCGCGGCAAAGAAGCTGCCGGCGAAACCGGCGAAGCTGGCGCCCAGGGTAAAGGCCGAGAGTTTGATCACGGTCGGGTTCAGACCCAGGGCACGGCAGGCGATTTCATCTTCACGCAGCGCTTCCCAGGCACGCCCGATCGGCATGCGCAGCAGGCGGTTGATGACGAACAAGGCAGCCAATGCCAGCAACAGCGCAACCAGGTAGAGGAAGATCACCTTGTTGATCGAGTTGTATTGCAGGCCGAAGTACTCGTGGAAGGTCTGCATGCCTTCAGCGGCTTTACGTTCGAACGTCAGGCCGAAGAAGGTGGGTTTCTCGATGTTGCTGATGCCGTTCGGGCCGCCGGTGAGGTCAGTCATGTTGCGCAGCAACAGACGGATGATTTCACCAAAGCCCAGGGTCACGATCGCCAGGTAGTCGCCACGCAGTCGCAGTACCGGGAAACCCAGCAGGAAACCGAAGGTGGCGGCCATCATCCCGGCGATGGGCAGGCAGATCCAGAAGCTCAGGCCGAAGTAGTGCGACAGCAGCGCGTAGCTGTAGGCGCCCACGGCGTAGAAGCCGACATAACCCAGGTCCAGCAGGCCGGCGAGCCCGACCACGATGTTCAGGCCCAGGCCCAGCATCACGTAGATCAGGATCAGGGTGGCGATATCCACCGCCCCCCGCGAGCCGAAGAACGGCCACACCAGGGCCCCGACGATCAGCGCGAGAATGATCCAGCGCTGGGTCTTTGGCAGGGTCAGGAAGTTGCTGGCCTTGGCCGGGATCAACGGCATGCTGGGCGAGGATTTCCAGGCCGCGCTGATCTGGTGGTTGAACAGCACCCGCAGGAACATCAGCACCGAGCAGATCGCAATGATTGCCAGGGTGGTGTTGCTGGTGTTGTGGACCTCCAGGTTGATGCCGACGATGGTCAGTTTCAGTCCGAGTACCGGGTAGGCAACGGCCCAGACCAACAGGGCGCTGAACAGCGCCGATTTAAGATTCCTAGTCATACTTTCTCAACCTCCGGACGGCCCAGAATGCCGGTCGGCCGGAACAACAGCACCAGAACCAACAAGCCGAAAGCCACGACGTCCTTGTACTGGTCGCCGAATATATCGGCGCCAAAGGCTTCAGCCACCCCCAGCACCAGCCCGCCGAGCATGGCTCCCGGGATGCTGCCGATACCGCCCAGAACCGCTGCGGTGAAGGCCTTGAGACCGACCAGGAAGCCGGCGTTCGGGTTGATCACGCCGTATTGCATGCTCAGCAACACCGCCGCCACAGCCGCCAGTGCCGCACCGATGACAAAGGTCAGGGCGATGATGTTGTTGGTATTGATACCCAGCAGGTTGGCCATCTTGATGTCTTCGGCACAGGCACGGCAGGCGCGACCCAGGCGAGAACGGGAGATGAACAGCGTGAGGCCGAGCATGGCCACCAGGGTCACCACGAACACCACGATCTGCATGTAGGAGATCAGCACTTCATGTGCGCCGCCTGGCCCGATGGAGAAGTTGCCCGGGATCAGGTTGGGGATGGATTTGTCCTTGGAGTCCTGCGCCAGCAGAACCGTGTTCTGCAGGAAGATCGACATGCCGATGGCCGAGATCAGCGGGATCAGGCGGTTACTGCCACGCAAGGGGCGGTAGGCGATCCGTTCGATACTGTAGCCGTAGGCACTGGTGACGACGATGCTCGCGATAAAGGCTGCGGTCATCAACAACGGGACACTGTCGAGTCCCATCATGGCCAGCCCGGCGATGGCGATGAACGCCACGTAGGAGCCGATCATGTATACCTCGCCGTGGGCGAAGTTGATCATTCCAATGATGCCGTAAACCATCGTATAGCCGATGGCGATCAGGGCATACGTGCTGCCAACGGTCAGACCGTTAACCAGCTGTTGGAAAAAGTGATAGATGTCAGGCATTACAACGCTCCTAAAAACCTGATACGCATTTCACTGGTGGAGTCATTTTCCCGCTTGGACCCCGTAGATCTGCATCCACTTCGGGTGCAAGTTTTGCCAGCGAACCGCTGATGACGGTTTTGAGATTTTCAGGTGGGGAGGCCCCGGATCACGGAAGCACGGCCCATTACATTCGTAAAACAAAGCCCACGGCACGCCGTGGGCTTTATTGGACGCTCAGTAGGACAGGGCCTTATTGAGGCGAGACTTCGGTTTTAGGTTTGCCGAAGTGCCACTCGTAGACCACGAATTTGAAGTCTTTCAAGTCACCCTTGGCGTCGAAGCTCAGGTCGCCAGTCGGGGTTTTGAACGTGCCTGCGTGGATGGCTTCAGCCACCTTGGCGGCATCTTCGCTCTTGGCGGCAGTGATGCCACCGGCGATGACTTCAACAGCGGAGTAGGCCGGGAATACGAACGGGCCGCTTGGGTCTTCTTTCTTGGCTTTGAAGGCATCTGCCAGGGCGACGTTGGCCGGATCCTGGTCGAAGGATTTCGGCAGGGTCACCAGCAGGCCTTCGGAAGCGTCCTTGGCGATCTGGGAAATGGAGTCGTTACCCACGCCTTCCGGACCCATGAACTTGGCTTTCAGGCCTTTTTCCTGGGCTTGACGCAGGATCAGGCCCAGCTCTGGGTGGTAGCCGCCGTAGTAGACGAAGTCGACGTTGGCTTGCTTGAGCTTGGCGATCATCGAGGAGAAGTCTTTGTCGCCGGCGTTGATGCCTTCGAACACGGCAACCTTGGTGCCTTTTTTCTCCAGGGTCTGCTTCACGGCAGTGGCGATGCCTTCACCGTATTGCTGTTTGTCGTGCAGCACGGCGACGATTTTCGGCTTCACGTGGTCGGCGATGTAGTTACCGGCGGCAGGGCCCTGGGCGCTGTCGAGGCCGATGGTGCGGAACACCATTTTGTAACCACGGGCGGTGATGTCCGGGCTGGTGGCAGCCGGGGTGATCATGATCACGCCTTCGTCTTCGTAAATGTCGGAAGCGGGTTGAGTGGAGCTGGAGCAGAGGTGACCGACCACGAACTTGACGCCGTCGTTGACGACTTTGTTGGCCACGGCCACGGCTTGTTTCGGATCGCAGGCATCGTCGTATTCAACGGCTTCGAGTTTCTTGCCGTTGACGCCGCCCTTGGCGTTGATTTGCTCGATGGCCATTTTGGCGCCACTGAACTGCATGTCGCCGTACTGGGCTACAGGGCCGGTTTTAGGGCCGGCAATACCGATCTTGATGGTGTCAGCTGCGAACGAATGGCTGGCAACCCCGGCCAGGACCATAGCGGCAAACAGTTTGGAAATCTGCTTAGTAGCCTTATTCATAGTGCTCCACTCTTACTGTTGTAATTTTTATAGTTCTGGCGGCCAGAGACGCAGAACCGGGTCAGATAGATCTTGGTTATCCCCGGAAGTGTCCCTGGCAACTGTACCGGTACAGTGTAGAGCGCCGGTTGTTCGCTTGAAAAGCTGGCTGCTGGGGACAAAACCATAGGGTGTCGCTTTATTGAAAGAAAAAGACAGAATTGCGGCGGGATTTTCGCTGTAGTGCGGCCTTGTTCGAGGGCAATCCTTGGCGTTTCTGGAGTTCTCTATCGTTGACGCGTTGGCATCTGGGTTTTTCTGCCAGATCACCGACGTTATGATTGCGCCGATTTCTTTTCTGGACAGTCCCATGACTCAAGAACCTAGCACCCTCTATGCCAAGCTGCTTGGTGAAACCGCATCTATTACCTGGAAGGAGTTGGAACCGTTCTTTGCCAAGGGTGCCCTATTGTGGGTCGACCCCGGGCTGGATCTGATCGAAGCGGCGCAGGCCATGGCCGAGAACCAGGCCGAGAAAGTGGCTGCCTGGCTGGCCGAAGAGAAGGTTGCCAAAGTGTCTGCGACGCGGGCGCTGGATCTGGTGGAGCGCGATCCGCAGCTGTGGGCGGTGGTGGTATCGCCGTGGATTATGGTCCAGGAAAGGGCGTCTGCCTGATGCTGCGCACCGCCATGGTGCGCATTTTTCGCTGGGCAAAGTGTGTAGCGGAGTAACCGCGATCCGGGTGATGGCATCTTGCCGTGAAGAAAGGCCCCACCGCGTTTTCAACCCGGGTGACGTTCACGGAAGGGGAACAGTTTCAAGCCCAGCCGACGGGCTGCTCAATTGTTTCGGAGTGTGAGTTGGCAGGGCGTGCGGCCACCATAAAGTTGCCATCAACGCCAGGCCTGGGTCTTGCGGGGGGAGAGGGGCGACGCAGTGGCCGCTGACACCGGCTCCCCCAGACAAAGGCGGGAGCCGGCGTGCCACGGCGGCGATCAGTGGTCGGTCTTGCCGGTGTGGTTGTTGAGGGAGATGACCTTGGTCTTGCCGATGCGGTGACGGTAGATCTCGCGCAGGTACTTGATGGCCTTTTTCACGCAATCGCGGGACAGCCGAATGTCATTGATCGAGACGAACTTGTCTTTGTCGTTGATCAGCTCGCGGTATTTCTTCTCGTACATCGGTTTGATCGCGTACCAGTTGGTATCGAGGATCTTCGCCGGGTTCTCGAACTCGTTCAGCAGGTCGTCGATCAGGCTTTCATCGAAGTGCTCGCTGACGATGAAATCGAGGATCGAGTTGTCCAGGGTCTCGTCGAAACGGTACGGGTTACGCGCGAAGCAACGCTTGATAAAGGCCACGATCAGCGTCAGGAAGTCGTCCGACAAGCACGGGCTCTTGGCAATCAGGGTGGTCAGCGACAGGTTGGCCGACGCCCCGATCACCAGCGCATAGCGCTTGAGGGTGGTGTTGGGGAACAGGCTGTTGAGATGGGTCTTGAGTCGATTCAGATCCATATACGACAGCTTGTAGTCTTTGGGCAGCGAGACGATGGAGACCACCGACGAGCAGTTCTTGAAGAAGTGCAGGTCGTGCAGCGCCGCCGCGTCGTAGCCCGAAGCCTTGTACTGCTCCAGGGCTGCGCGATAGCGCTTGGATTCGATCGGCAGCAGGCTGATGCCCTCGATGGCCTGGGTCACCTTGTTGAAGTGCGGCAAATCGATCGAGCGGAAGAACAGGTCGTCGATGTTCAGGCGCTGCGGCTCTTTCTCGAACACCTTGAACTTGTCCCCCGACGGCGCCGGTTGCTCGGGCACCACGGATTCGGCGTAGGCAATCGCCACCGGGCCGGCCAGGCTCATAAACAGGTCGTTGGCATCCAGGCGGATGGTTTCGCCAATGTCGATACCGGCACGGCGGAAGTAGTTCTGGTCGTAGTCGGTGGTCACCGCCTGCGCCGTGAGGATGTTGAAGATCTGCTGGGAGATGTACTGGTTGGCGTGCTTCTCCATGGCGTTGACGTCGATGTTCTGGATGTTGCCGTCATCGCTTTCTTCGGCGTAACGCATGATGTCGTTGGAGATCAGCATCATCGCGTTCCAGGGACGGATCCGGCCCATGACGCTGGCTTCGCTGCTGTCTTCGTTGTCGAAGTTGTAGGAGAAGTCCCACTCTTCCGACAGGTATTTGCACAGCAGGCGGCCGGCGTTGATGTGCAACGCCTCGGACATTTCGCTGCGGTGGTCGGAGATATTCGGCAGCACGCAGATGCCGCTGGTAAAGATCGGCTCGAAGACGAAGGAATGGCCGCTTTTGCTGTCGTGTTCATCCACCGGCTTGGTGTCGAACGTCTTGTTCATGTACGAGTACTGCTGGGCCAGGCCGAACTCCGACGCCATGCCCGAACCGGTACCGCCGCCGGCACTGAAGATCGAGAAGTACAGGCGCGACTGGTTGGCCTTGATCCCGCAGGAATCGATCAGGTACGAGTGGATCATTTTCCAGTCGGGGCTGGAGAAGCGCTGGGTGTCCTTGTTAAGGATGATCTTGGCCAGGTACTGACCCAGGATCGGCGCGTTACCGGCACCGCCGGCATGGACTTCCGAGAGGTCCATGATCTTCATCTTGCTGTAGTCGCGGATAAAGCCGCTTTTTTCGCCCTTGCGCGAGAAGCGGATGCGCCCGGCAATGTCCTTGTCCAGGTCGCCGAGCATCACCAGCGGCTCTACCAGGAACACCGGCTTGCTGGCCTTGTTCTGGCCCAGGCGCAGGTTGTTGCGAATCCACTGGCCCGGGCTATAGCCCTTGGCCTCGTAGGATTTGTCTTCGTTATTGAATTCGTTGAGGTAGAACTTGCGCGCGTTGTACACCAGTTCCGCGACATCCAGGGCAATGTTCGAGCCGCAGCGGCCGAGGCCGATCAGGCACACCGACGGGAATTCCTGGTCGCGGCGGATCTCGTTGTCGCCTTCCAGGTGAGGTGGGCGCGGGAACACGCTGTCGCGCAGGCCGTCGAGGTTATCGAGGATGCGGTCGGTGTTGGTCTCCGTGAAATACAGGTACTGCTGGGTGGCCAGCGGGCGGGAGCTGGACAATGGCTTCGAAATCGAGGGGCTTGGAGTCGGAGAGGCCAGCGTCAGCTCGGATACTGCGTCGGCAGAGTTGTTTTTAGAAGTCATTGTGCGCCATGTGCCTGAACGGGTCGGCTCGTAGACAAAATGCCATCGAGCCATCACGGAGTGGGTTTCGCGACTTTTACAGTGCGATATTGGCCCCCGCGTCAGGGAATATGCCTATGGACGCAGGGGGGAATCCTTTCCTTCGTTCAGATAAATCGGCCAATATCCGGCGATCTTTAATCAAAAGGAGGCAAGATGATGGCAGCGTTACCTTCACTCGGATTTGCCGGTATCGGCCTGATGGGGCTGCCCATGTGCCGGCGCCTGCTGGCTGCGGGATATCCGCTCACCGTGTGGAACCGCAATCCGCAGAAGTGCGCGCCACTGGTCGCCGCCGGAGCGCGACAAGTCGCCACACCGGCCCAGCTGTGCGCAGCCAGTGACCTGGTGCTGTTATGCCTGGCCAATACCGAGGTGGTGCGCGAGGTGGTTTTCGGCGATCAGGGCGTCGCCCAGGGGGCCCGGGCCGGGCAGCTGCTGGTGGACTTTTCCAGCCTTGAGCCTACCGCCACCCGTGAAATGGCCGCCCAGTTGGCCGAGGCGACCGGCATGGGCTGGGTCGATGCGCCGGTTTCCGGCGGCACGGCGGGTGCCGAAAGCGGCAGCCTGGCAATCATGGCAGGCGGTGCGGTGGCGGATATCGAGCGGATTCGCCCGCTGCTGCTCAACCTCGGGCAGCGGGTGACCCACATGGGGCCGATCGGCGCCGGCCAGGTGACCAAGGCCTGCAATCAGATGATCGTTGCCTGCAATGCCCTGGTGATTGCCGAAGTGGTGGCCCTGGCCGAGCGTTCCGGGGTCGATGCCAGCCTGATTGCCGAGGCCCTGGCCGGAGGTTTTGCCGACTCGCGGCCGCTGCAGTTCCTCGCCCCGCAAATGGCTGAAAGCCGCTTCGAACCGGTGAAGTGGCATGTGCGGACCTTGCTCAAGGACCTGGACGGAGCGGTGAAATTTTCCCGCGAGCAGGGCTCGGCCACGCCCATCAGCGGCTTGGCAGCACAGTTGATGCGCCTGCATGGGGCCCAGGGCTATCTGGAAAAAGACCCGGCGACCCTGATCCATCTCTATCGTCAGTCGGGGGCTGAAGGCGCGTAGCGGCCCAGGCTGGCTGGTGTTCGTGGAGTTCGCTGAGCAATGCCGGCAGCAGCTCCAGGGACACCGGGCGGCTGAGCAGATACCCCTGGATGAAGTCGCAGCCGTAATGGCTGAGGAACGCGGACTGCTGCACGGTTTCGACGCCCTCGGTGACCACCTGCAAATGCAGGGTGTGGGCCATGATGATAATGGCCTGGACGATCTCCATGTCCTGGGTCGAATGGGGGATGTCCTGGATGAACGAGCGGTCGATCTTCAAGGTGTTGAGGGGCAGGCGCTTGAGGTAGGCCAGGGATGAATAGCCGGTGCCGAAGTCGTCGATCGACAGCGATACGCCCAGGGCCCGGATCTGCTGGAGCAGCATCAGGGTATTGGCGATGTTGCCCATCAGGGCGTTCTCCGTGACCTCCAGCTCCAGGCACTGGGCCGGCAGGTCGGCGTGGTGCAGGGCCATCTTGATCTCGTCGGTCAGCTCGTCGCGCATCAGGTTCAGCGCCGAGCAATTGACCGCCACCTTGAGTTCGTTGAAACCCTGGCGCCTGAGCGTGGCCAGGTCCTCGCAGGCCCGGCGCAACACCCAATTGTCGAGTTCGGCGATCAGGCCGTTGGCCTCGGCAATGCTGATAAAGCGGTCCGGCGCCAGCAGCCCATGCACCGGGTGCTGCCAACGGATCAGCGCTTCGAGCTTGCTGACCCGGGCGTTCTTCAGGTCGTAGATTGGCTGGTAATACACGGTCAGCCCGGCTTCGCTGCGCAGGGCGTGGCGCAGTTCTTCTTCCAGTTGCAGCTCCAGGGTGGCGCGGGTCTTCAGGTTGGAGCTGAAAAAATGCAGGCTGTTGCGACCCGCGCCCTTGGACTGATACAGCGCCAGGTCGGCGTTTTTCAGCAGCTCTTCGCAGGTGCGACCGTCGTCGGGGAACACACTGATACCAATGCTTGTGGTCATCACCATGCGCCGGCCGGCGAGCTCGATGGGCAGTTTCATCTTTTGCATGATGCGCTGCGCCATATGCCGCGCTTCGTCGCGGTTATGCAGGCTGATCAGGATGCAGAACTCATCGCCACCAAAACGTGCGACCACATCCTCGTGGCTGCGGGTCGAGCCCTTGATATGCCCGGCCAGGACCTTGAGCAACTCGTCGCCGGCGTCATGGCCGAGGCTGTCGTTGATGCGCTTGAAGTGGTCGATATCCAGAAACATCACCGCCAGCATGCCGCCGCATGCGGTTTTTTCGATGAGTTTTTCAGCGAACAGCTGATTGAAGCCGCGACGGTTGATCAGGCTGGTCAGGGCGTCGTAGTGCGCCACCTGTTGCAGGGAAACACGGGCCTGATCGAGCTGGCTGAGCAGGGCGTTGACCCGCCGCAGGTCGCGCTCCTTGTGTTGCAGCTTCTTGTCGGCCAGGGCGGCGCTGATGCAACTGCCGATCAGCAGCAGGATGATCACCGCAATGGTCAGCCCCAGCTGCATATGGTTGTTGTCCTGGGGGGCCAGTTGCGGCGCGCCGAGGGGCAGGGCCAGGGTCATGGACCACATGCCGAGAAAATGCATGCTGACGATCCCGGCGCCGAGCACCAGGCTGCTGGCGTACTTGAGCAATTGATGGAACATGCCGCTGCCTTCGCGCAGCAAACTGGACAGCAGCAAGGCGGCGAAGCTGCAGGTGATGGCGACGATCACTGCCAGGGCGAAGCGGGTCGGGTCATAGAGGGCCACGGCGTTGGAGCGCATGGCGGCCATGCCCACGTAATGCATGGCGCAGATGCCCAGGCCGATCCAGATCGAGGCACTGATGTAGCGCCCCAGTCGCAGTTCAGGTTGGCTCAGGGTATTCATCGCCAGCCAGGAGGCGACCAGGGCTGTCAGCAGCGAGAGCACGGTAATCGGCAGGTCGTAGCTGACCTCGATCGGCGGCTGGAAGGCCAGCATGCCGATAAAATGCATGGCCCAGATGCCCCCCGCCAGGCAGGCGGCCCCTATCCAGCGCCACAGTCGCTGGGCCGCGGGGTTATCCACGTGGCCCACGCGTTCGGCCATGTCCAGCGTGGCGAAGCTGGCCGCACAGGCGACCAGATAAGCCAGCAGCACCAGAAAGGGGTTATGGCTGCAATCGAGCAATACCTGACCACCTTCCGGAAGCTCGGTAAAAAAATGCGCCCCAAGCCATCCCATAGCATGCCCCATCACGGAATTTGCTCGCCCTGGCGGATCCCGGCGCCGACGAATGCCTTGAGTATAGAGCTCGCCCGTAGCCTGCAAGCGGTGATGGCAAACTGGTTCTAATGATTTGGTTATGGGACAGATAGCGTTTGGAGCTAAGCGCTCTGTTCGAAATACAGCTCGTCGAAACGCGGTTCAAGGGGGGCCAGGCCGAACGCGGCGCGCGCGGCATCGCAATCGGGGTTGGCCAGGCCGTCGGTCCAGGAGGCTTCGAACTCGCGGCAGGTGCTGGAGCGTTCATGGTAAATCGCGCAGCTGACCTGGCTCCCCACCTCACCGACCAACCCCACGCAGCGCGTGGGTTTGCAGTCAGTGCCGAGCATGGCCACACGGCTGGGGCTGATGGGCGCCACCAGGTCGTCGGGCACCGAGCCCCCGGCCGAGGCGCATTCTCCCCAGAAAAAAGACACGCGAAAGTGTGAACAGCAGGCACCGCAACTCAGACACGGACTGGCTTCGGACATGGGCGTCATCAATAGAAAAGGGGGTAGGAGAGGGGGGAGGCAAGGCCGCCATTCTAGGCTTCGCAATGGCCTTGGGAAGGGGGGGCGAGGACTATATTTTCTGCCGGTAAAAGTGGCACTTTGATTGCAGATTTTCGGGCTTGGCCCAAGGACCGTGGCTTTCAGCCCGAGGCAAGATGCCATGGCCTGATATCAGGATGGCGAATGATCACAGACAGGTGCGGCAGGGCTGACTAGATTGCAGTTTCCAGGCTCGCTTGCGTCTGGCCGAATAACAATAAAGAGACCGAACCATGCACAACTCGACCCAAGCGGCGAATGCCTGGCGCATTCTATTCCTGTTGTTTCTGGCGAACCTGTTCAACTTTTTCGACCGCACCATTCCGGCCATCATCATCGAGCCGATCCGCATGGAATGGCACCTCAGTGACTTCCAGCTGGGGATCATCGGCACCGCCTTTACCATCGTCTATGCCATTGCCGGCCTGCCCCTGGGACGCATGGCCGATACCGGCTCGCGCAGCAAGCTGATGGGCTGGGGCCTGGCGGTGTGGAGCGGGCTGACGGCGGTCAACGGCCTGGTGGGCAG
This sequence comes from Pseudomonas sp. CF161, assembly GCF_000416215.1. Lineage (NCBI taxonomy): Bacteria > Pseudomonadati > Pseudomonadota > Gammaproteobacteria > Pseudomonadales > Pseudomonadaceae > Pseudomonas > Pseudomonas sp. CF161. The sequence goes on along the minus strand of NZ_ATLP01000103.1, from coordinate 59,725 downwards.
TTTCTGGAGCTTTCTGATCGTGCGCATGGGGGTGGGCATTGGCGAGGCCAGTTATGCCCCGGCGGCCAACTCGCTGATCGGCGACCTGTTTCCCGCGCACCGTCGGGCCCGGGCCATGGGCATCTTCATGCTGGGCCTGCCCCTGGGGCTGCTGCTGGCGTTCTTCACCATCGGCGCGATGGTCAAGGCTTTCGACAGCTGGCGCGCGCCGTTCTTTATTGCCGCCGTGCCGGGCCTGCTGCTGGCGGTGTTCATGTTCTTCATCAAGGAGCCGGCACGGGGCGCCGCCGAGACGGTAAAGGTCTCCCAGGAGCCGGTGGACCGGCCGATCCGCCGGGTACTGGCGATCCCGACCTTTCTCTGGCTGGTGCTGGCCGGGTTGTGCTTCAACTTCGCCACCTATGCCTGCAACTCGTTCCTGGTGCCGATGCTCCAGCGTTATTTCCTGATGCCGCTGCAGGAGGCCGCCGTGGCCACCGGGGTAATCGTCGGGGTGACCGGCCTGATCGGCCTGACCCTGGGCGGCTGGATCGCCGACAAGATTCACCAGCGCGTGGCCAACGGGCGCCTGCTGTTTGCCGCCGGCAGCCTGATTATCTCCACCCTGTGTACCGCCTGGGCGCTGCATGCCGGGCGGATCGAGATCGGCGTGTTTGTCGCGCTGTTCAGTGTCGGCTGGCTGTTTGCCTACAACTTCTACACCTGCGTCTATACGGCGATCCAGGACGTGGTCGAGCCACGGCTGCGGGCCACGGCGATGGCCCTGTTCTTTGCCGGTCTGTACCTGCTGGGCGGTGGCCTGGGGCCGGTGGTGGTGGGCGGGCTGTCCGACCATTTCGCCCACTCGGCGATGTACGCCGCCGGTGCCGAGCAAATGACCGAGGCCTTCAAGGCCGTCGGCTTGCACGACGCCATGTACCTGATTCCGGTCGCGCTGTTTTTGACCATGCTGTTTCTGTTCCAGGCCTCGCGCTGTTTTGTGCGCGATTCCCAGCGGATGAAGGATGGCCTGGGCGCGGTGGAGGTGCCGATTCCAGCGGTCACGGCTTGAATGCACCGTGCGGTGATGGGGGAGCAGGCTCCCTCATCACCGAGAATCAGCGCCCATGAAAAAGGCCCGCATTGCGCGGGCTTTTTATTTCAGCAGGGCAGGGCGGTGATCAACCGGCCACCAGCACCCGAATCGCTTCCAGTCGCAGCGCCGCCTTGTCGAGCATGGCCAGGCCTTGCTCGCGTTGTTGGCGCAAGGCCACCAGTTCGCTGTCGCGCACGGTCGGGTTGACCGCTTGCAGGGCGGTCAGGCGCGCCAGTTCTTCGTCGGTGTCAGCTGCTAGGCGACGCTGGGCCTCGGCCACGCGCTCGGCATGGCGCGGGGTGATTTTCTCTTCGCCGGCGTTGATCCGTGGCGTCAGCTGATCGCGCTGGGCCTGGATGAACTTGTTGGCGCTGGCCCGCGGCACGCTTTCCAGCTGCTCGTTGAGGGTCTCGAAGGCGACGCGTGCCGACAGGTCGTTGCCATTGGCGTCCAGCAGGCAGCGCAGGGCGGCCGGTGGCAGGTAGCGGCCCAGTTGCAGGGAGCGCGGGGCGACCACTTCGCTGACATACAACAGCTCCAGCAGCACGGTGCCAGGTTTGAGCGCCTTGTTCTTGATCAGCGCCACGGCGGTATTGCCCATGGAGCCGGACAGCACCAGGTCCATGCCGCCCTGCACCATCGGGTGTTCCCAGGTGATGAACTGCATGTCTTCGCGAGACAGCGCCTGGTTGCGGTCGTAGGTGATGGTCACGCCTTCGTCGTCGCCCAGGGGGAAGCTGGCGTCGAGCATTTTCTCGCTCGGCTTGAGGATCAGGGCGTTTTCCGAATGGTCTTCGCTGTCGATGCCAAAGGCGTCGAACAGGGTCTCCATGTAGATCGGCAGGGCGAATTGATCGTCCTGTTCGAGGATCGCTTCCACCAGCGCATCACCTTCGCCAGCACCGCCGGAGTTGAGCTCCAGCAAGCGGTCGCGGCCGGTGTGCAGTTCCTGTTCCAGACGCTCGCGCTCGGCACGGGCTTCGTCGATCAGGGCTTGCCACTCGCCGTCATCGGCGTTTTCCAGCAACGGCAGCAGGCGCGGGCCGAACTGATGCTGCAAGGCGTTGCCGGTCGGGCAGGTGTTGAGGAAGGCGTTCAGCGCTTCGTGGTACCACTGGAACAGGCGCTCTTGCGGGCTGGTTTCCAGGTACGGCACGTGGACTTCGATGACGTGCTTCTGGCCGATCCGGTCCAGACGGCCGATGCGTTGCTCCAGCAGGTCCGGGTGCGACGGCAGGTCGAACAGCACCAGGTGATGGGCGAACTGGAAGTTGCGACCTTCACTGCCGATTTCCGAGCAGATCAGCACCTGGGCACCGAATTCTTCATCGGCGAAGTAGGCGGCGGCGCGGTCGCGCTCAAGGATGTTCATGCCTTCGTGGAACACCGTGGCCGGGGTGCCGGAGCGCACGCGCAGGGCGTCTTCCAGGTCCATGGCGGTTTCGGCGTGGGCGCAGATCACCAGGACCTTGGTGCGCTTGAGCATCTTCAGTTGGTCGATCAGCCACTCGACCCGTGGGTCGAAGCGCCACCAGCGTTGTTCTTCGTCGGTGTCTGGCTGGGCCTGGAAGCTGACTTCCGGGTACAGCTCGGCGTGCTCGCCCAGGGGCAGTTCGAGGTATTCGTCCGGGCACGGCAGCGGGTAAGGGTGCAGTTTGCGCTCGGGGAAGCCTTGCACGGCGGCGCGGGTGTTACGGAACAGCACGCGACCGGTGCCGTGGCGGTCGAGCAGCTCACGCACCAGGCGCGCGCTGGCTTCGGTGTCGCCATCGTTGACCGCCGTCAGCAGGGCCTCGCCTTCATTACCCAGGAAGCCCTGAATGGTCGTGTGCGCTTTTGGCGACAGGCGACCCTGGTCCAGCAGCTCCTGCACGGCTTCGGCCACCGGGCGATAGTTTTCGCTTTCGGCGCGGAACGCCTTGAGGTCGTGGAAACGGTTGGGGTCAAGCAGGCGCAGCCGGGCGAAGTGGCTGTCCTGGCCCAGTTGTTCCGGGGTCGCGGTCAACAGCAGGACGCCGGGAATGGTTTCGGCCAGTTGCTCGACCAGCGAATACTCGGGGCTGGCCTGGTCTTCGTGCCACACCAGGTGGTGGGCTTCGTCGACCACCATCAGGTCCCAGCCGGCGGCGAACAGCGCGTCCTGGGCCTTTTCGTCGTCCACCAGCCATTCCAGGGCCACCAGTGCGAGCTGGGTGTCTTCGAAGGGGTTGCTGGCATCGCTTTCGATAAAGCGTTCTTCGTCGAACAGCGCGACCTGCAGGTTGAAGCGGCGGCGCATTTCCACCAGCCATTGGTGCTGCAGGTTTTCCGGCACCAGGATCAACACCCGGTTGGCACGGCCCGACAGCAGTTGGCGATGGATCACCAGGCCGGCTTCGATGGTCTTGCCCAGGCCCACTTCGTCGGCCAGCAATACGCGCGGGGCGATGCGGTCGGCGACTTCACGGGCAATGTGCAACTGGTGGGCGATTGGCTGGGCGCGTACGCCGCCCAGGCCCCACAGCGAAGATTGCAACTGGCGGCTGGTGTGCTCCAGGGTGTGATAACGCAGGGAGAACCAGGCCAGGGGGTCGATCTGGCCGGCGAACAGCCGGTCGCTGGCCAAGCGGAACTGGATAAAGTTCGAGAGCTGGGTTTCCGGCAGGGTGACCTGCTCGTTCTGCCCATTGAGGCCGTGGTAGACCAGCAGACCGTCGACGTCGTCGACCTCTTGCACGGTCATTTTCCAGCCTTCGAAGTGGGTGATGCTGTCACCCGGCGAAAACCTCACGCGAGTGAGGGGCGCATTCCGTAGCGCATACTGGCGAGTGTCGCCAGTGGCCGGATAGAGCACGGTGAGCAAGCGACCGTCCTGTGCCAGAACGGTGCCTAAACCTAGCTCAGCTTCGCTGTCACTAATCCAGCGTTGCCCCGGTTGATACTGCTGCGCCATGCTGCCTGACTCCCGCCTTGAAAAAGCCGACTATCTTAACGGAACGATGCCCCGAGACCAAAGGACTCTGATCAAAACAGCCTGGATAAAAGGTAGCGCATCCCATTATTTGTCGGGCTCTGGGGCACCATTGGCTGACGACTGGGTCACAAGTTTGCGACAGATGGCTCAAGTCGTCGTTGCCGCAGCCGACAGCCTGCCGACAGGAGACCAATAATATGCTGCCACCGATGCTCCCCTTGAGTGCCGTGCCCATTACTTCACAGCAGGACCCGATCCGGCCACGCCCGGACATCCCGCCGGTGGTGCCTGTGCAAGAGAGTTCCAACGAAAGCACGATCGACCTGAAAAAGCGCGACACCGAGCAGTCGGCGCTGCTGTTGCGCGAAGAGCAGCAACGCCAGCAGGAACGGCAAAAACGCCAGCGCGAAGCCGAGGACGATCCCGAGGAGCACCTGGCGATCCCCGGTGATGAACTCAACGCCGACAACACGGTGCCCGTAGTACCGCTGATGGAAGATGCGCCGCGCCAGGGGCTGTGGGTCGACGTCGAAGTTTGAGGCGCTGTTACTGCGCCAAGGCCCCCATGGCTGGCCAAGCGCTGCCGGGCGCCGCATTATTGGCGCATCCGCCCCAGCCGCAGCTCTCTCCAGGATGAGGACGCGGCGGGCATTGACCCTCACTAGACGCAAGCCGACGCCATGAGCCAAGACGACAAACTGATCGATCTCAACACCGAACGTGCCAAGCGGGTGCATGACCTCAATGACAAGCGCCTGAATGAAGTGCGCCAGGCATTCGAGCAGGCGATGCCGTTGGGCAAAGCCAAGAAAAAACCGAAAAACAAACCGAAAAAGCGCTGAACAGGCGGCTTTCCGTTGATGTGGATCAGTTATTCCCCCTCCCCGTCGCCCTGTCTTGGGCGACATTGACCCCGGTCAATTTATCCCCCCGCCTCTTTGGTTAACTTAGCCCCATCGCAACAGGGCAAGAGCAGGAGGCCAGTCATGTTTTTCGATAATGTGGTGATCGCCGGAGTGCTGACTGTCGGCCTCATGGTTCTGTTTTTCGCAGGGTTTGGATTCTTCATCTGGAAAGACGCGAACAAGCGTAAAAAACCATAGATCAACATCGATCTTTCCAGTTACACGAGCACGCAAGGCATTTTGGGCAACTTCGGTTGCCCTTTTTTTTGCCTTGAAAAAACCAGATGCCCGGCTGCGGCCGGGCACAAAAAAAGGTGCGACCCACAGGGCGCACCTTTTTGTGTTTCGGCCCGAGCTATCAGGTACCGAGGGCCTTCGATGCCAGCCAGAACAGACCGGCCGACAAGCCGACCGTTGCCGGCAGGGTCAGGACCCAGGCCATCAGGATGGTCTTCACGGTGCCGCCTTGCAGCCCGCTCTTGTTGGCGACCATGGTCCCGGCCACACCCGAGGACAGCACGTGGGTGGTCGACACCGGCAGGCTGAAGATGTTGGCCAGGCCGATCATGCTGGCCGTGGTGATCTGCGCCGACATGCCCTGGGCGTAGGTCATGCCCTGCTTGCCGATTTTTTCGCCGATGGTCAGTACCACGCGCTTCCAGCCGACCATGGTGCCCAGGCCCAGGGCCAGTGCAACCGCGAGAATCACCCAGAACGGGGCGTACTCGGTGGTGGCGGTCAGGTCTTTACGCAGCTTGTCGAGGTCGGATTTTTCACGGGCATCAAGCCCTGGCAACTTGCCGACTTTCTTCGCAGTGTCGTCCAGGCACAGCAGGTAACGGCGAACTTCGATGCGGTGCTCGGAACTCAGCGAGTGGTAGTCGGAGACGCCCTTGAGCGTGCCGAGGAGGGCGTTGATGGTCGGTTCGGTCTGTTGCGGGTTGCAACGGAATTTACCCGGCAAGTCATCTTTTACGCTTTTACCCAGGGCCAGGAACTCACCCAGGGTCTCGTTGTTGCGCTGATAGAACTGATTGAGGTGCAAGGTGGCATCGCGGGTGCGTTCGATCTGGTAGGTGGTGCTGCCCAGGTCGAGTACGAACTGCGCAGGCACGATACCGATCAGCACCAGCATGATCAGGCCGATACCTTTCTGACCGTCGTTGGAGCCGTGCACGAAGCTGACCGCCATGGCGGAGATCACCAGCACCAGGCGATTCCAGAACGGTGGGTGCTTCTTGTCGTCCAGCTTGCGGCGTTGGTCCGGGGTCTTGTGCATCTTCGACAGCGGGCGCCACCACTTCAAGCCCACCAGCACCAGGCCAGCCACCAGGAAGCCGGCCATCGGCGAGAACACCAGCGAGGCGCCGATATCGATCGCTTTCTGCCAGTTGACCCCGTCCGCCAGCGGAATGTCGTTGATCAGGGCGTTGGCCAGGCCGACCCCCAGGATCGAGCCGATCAGGGTGTGGGAGCTGGAGGCCGGGATACCGAAGTACCAGGTGCCCAGGTTCCAGGTGATGGCGGCGGCCAGCAGCGAGAACACCATCGCCAGCCCGTGGCCGGTGTTGACGTTGATCAGCAGCTCGACCGGCAGCAAATGGACGATGGCATATGCCACGCCAACACCGCCGAGCAGTACACCGAGGAAGTTGAACACCCCGGAAAAGAACACTGCCAGGTGAGGAGGCATGGCTTTGGTGTAGATAACAGTGGCAACCGCGTTAGCGGTGTCATGAAAGCCGTTGATGAACTCGAAGGCGAGGACAAAGGCCAGGGCGAGCAACAGGCTCACAAGAACCCAAGCATCCAGTCCGCTGAATAAATCGATCATGAAGGTTTTCTGACCCGGTCATAAGGGGGCGCGATTATGCCAGAAAACCCTGGTAATCAATGCACAAGGTGCTCATCGGTAACATTCTTCAATGAAAAAACTGACCCAGGGCAGCTTTTCCTCGGGTTGCCGGAAGGTCGGGCAAGTCATTGATTTTGCAGGGAGCAGGCCCGGGAGAGGGCATGCGGCCGTCGCCGTCGATCATTCAAACGCTTGTATGAAATTTGCTCTTCAGGGCTGGCCGCGGCCAAATGCCTCGCTCCGGTCGATGGAGGCAATAGATCGCCCGAGGGTAACGAGCGCCGTTGGCCAGCCCTGCGTCCGCGGTAATCGGGTCGAACAGGTGGCCAGCCGTGAAGAGATCAGGCAACAGTCATCAAGGATGATCGGCCTTGAGTTCTTGTTCCATCTTTTGCAGTTCTTGAGTGAAGGCCTGGTCAAGAATGCTGGCGCGTTTACGCCATGGTTTGCGTTCCGGTTCAGGCTGGGCGGCGTAGGTGGTGACTTCCCCGCCGTAAACTTCCTTGTAACGTTGTTCCTGGCGCTCAAGTTCCGCGCGCAGTTCGTCTTTCGTCACAGTGTTACCTAATTAAGTGGGATAAAAATCGGTGATACGCATTGCCCGGTGCATGACTCATCAACTCGCGGATACTCGGATCCATTGCAGCACCGAGCTGGCCATTAGAGTTCGCCAAGTCATGTCCTTGTTGCACGCGGCCACGCCACCGATTCAAGAACAACTGTCGTAGCAACAGTCTTCATTTACTTCCTGCAAGCGCGTTGACCGGGTCAATGACGGGGGGCAGACACTTGCGACAGGAAACAGCATGCAATGATGCGTTACCTGAGTGATGGAGTGATCAAAGCAAAGAATGCTGTGAACCTCACCGTTTTACATTATAGCGAGGGTCATGAACAACTCTATCGTCGAGAAGTTAAAAAAGCGTCATTACATATGAGGCTTTTATTACACGAAAGTTTTAATCATTAATGCCGCCTGTTGCCAGGCACTACAGGCTGTGGGGTCTTTAGCGTAGATGGGGCAAGTTATCGGGTAAATCAAGGGTGTCCGCAATCTTGCAGTGCGGGGGAAGATAACCTTGGCCGATGGATTTTTTATGACGCCCGTCGCAGGTGGCGATCTTTACTGCGGAACCGCATCGATTGCGATTATCGGCCGATGGTTCGATAATCGCCCAATGTTGGCGGTGCTGGCTTGTGCATTTTCTCCAATACGGCTTGTAATAAGGCCGAACTTCGACGCAGAGAGCATGAAATGAACGATCAATTGCGCAATTCCTTCGCCTCGGTGGCGCCTCCGATTGTTGCCTCTCCGGCGAAGAGGATTCAGGCGTTGACCGGTGATCCGGACTTCATGACCTCTCTGGCCCGCGGCCTGGCCGTGGTCCAGGCCTTTCAAGAGCGCAAGCGCCACCTGACCATTGCCCAGATCAGCCACCGCACCGAGATCCCCCGGGCGGCAGTGCGCCGCTGCCTGCATACCCTGATCAAGCTCGGCTACGCCACCACCGACGGGCGGACCTATTCGCTGCTGCCCAAGGTGCTGACCCTGGGGCACGCCTACCTGTCGTCGACGCCGCTGGCGGTGTCGGCCCAGCCCTACCTGGACCGCATGAGCGAGCAGCTTCATGAAGCCTGCAACATGGCGACCCTGGAGGGGGATGACATTTTGTACATCGCCCGTTCAGCCACCACCCAGCGCCTGATTTCGGTGGACCTCTCCGTCGGTGGGCGGCTGCCGGCCTACTGCACGTCCATGGGCCGCATCCTGTTGGCGGCGCTGGACGACGCTTCCCTGCGTGAATACCTCGAACACGCCGACCTGCAAGCCAAGACCAGTCGCACCCTGCACACCGCAGAGGCCTTGCTCGAATGCCTGCAGCAGGTCCGCCAGCAGGGCTGGTGCATCGTCGATCAGGAACTGGAACAAGGCCTGCGTTCTATCGCGGTGCCGGTCTACGACGCTTCGGGCCAGGTGCTGGCGGCGCTGAACGTCAGCACCCACGCCGGCCGGGTCAGCCGCACCGAGCTGGAGCAGCGTTTTCTGCCGGGTTTGCTCAGTGCCAGTCGAGACCTGAGCGCCCAGCTGTTTGCCTAACCTGTTCGATAAACGCACAACTACGTATTTGACGAATTGACGCTCTTTCCCTTGCCTTATTAATGTCGCGGCAGCGTCATCGGCCGCCGCCCCTGCTTCAGCGGGCGGCCGTGCGGCGACCCCATAATAAAGAAGAGGTCCACCCCCATGAGCATGCTCCCTCTGCGTCGCCATCGAAGCTGCCTTCGACCCCTGGCCGCCTGATCCCGGAATTCTCTCCTTTGCAATGACCTGACCAACCCTTGGCGAGCTTCGGCGCGCCCGCGTTTTACCCTGGAATAAAAATAATGAACCAACCCCTGTCAGCTTCTGGCAACTGCCTCGATGTGCAGTCCTTTATCAATGCCCAGCCCTTGTCGCGTTATCAGTGGCGCGTGGTGATCCTGTGTTTCCTGATTGTCTTCCTCGATGGCCTGGACACCGCGGCCATGGGCTTTATCGCCCCGGCACTGTCCCAGGATTGGGGCATCGACCGCGCCAGCCTCGGGCCGGTGATGAGTGCGGCGTTGATCGGCATGGTCTTCGGCGCCCTGGGTTCGGGCCCGCTGGCCGATCGTTTCGGGCGCAAGCTGGTGTTGGTGGGCGCGGTGCTGCTGTTCGGCGCCTTCAGCCTGGCCTCGGCCTACAGCACTAACGTCGATCAACTGTTGGTACTGCGCTTCCTCACCGGCCTGGGACTGGGTGCGGGCATGCCGAATGCCACCACGCTGCTGTCCGAATACACCCCGGAGCGCCACAAGTCGCTGCTGGTGACCAGCATGTTCTGCGGCTTTAACCTGGGCATGGCCGGTGGTGGTTTCATTTCTGCCAAGCTGATCCCGGCGTTTGGCTGGCACAGCCTGTTGTTGATCGGCGGGATCCTGCCGCTGATTCTGGCGCTGGTGCTGCTGGTCTGGTTGCCGGAGTCGGCGCGTTACCTGGTGGTGCGCAATCGAGGAACCGACAAGGTGCGCAAGGCCCTGGCGCCCATTGAGCCGACCATCGTCGGCCAGGCCGCGAGCTTCAGCGTGCCGGAACAAAAGACGGTCAAGGCGCGCAATGTGTTTGCGGTGATTTTCTCCGGCACCTACAGCGTCGGCACCTTGCTGCTGTGGCTGACCTATTTTATGGGGCTGGTGATCGTCTACCTGCTCACCAGCTGGCTGCCGACCCTGATGCGTGACAGTGGCGCGAGCATGGAGCAGGCGGCGTTTATCGGCGCGCTGTTCCAGTTCGGCGGAGTGCTGAGCGCAGTGGCGGTGGGCTGGGCCATGGACCGGTTCAATCCGCACAAGGTCATCGGCACCTTTTACCTGCTGGCTGGGGTCTTTGCCTACGCGGTGGGTCAGAGCCTGGGCAATATCACCCTGCTCGCAACCCTGGTGCTGATCGCGGGTATGTGCGTCAACGGCGCGCAATCGGCCATGCCGTCCTTGGCTGCGCGGTTCTATCCGACCCAGGGGCGGGCCACGGGCGTGTCGTGGATGCTCGGGATCGGGCGTTTCGGCGCGATTCTCGGGGCCTGGATGGGTGCCACTTTGCTGGGGCTCGGCTGGAACTTCGAGCAGGTGCTGACTGCGCTGGTGATTCCGGCGGGCCTGGCGGCGACGGCGGTGGTGATCAAGGGCATGGTGAGCCACGCGGATGCGACTTGAGAGCGGTTGGTTTTGAGGTGAAGGGGGAGGGCATGGGGATCGATAGCTCGACAACAATATGTTCGATAAACGAACACTCAGTCGATTATCGGATTGTTTGGACCATGCCTCCGGCTTAATCTTCAGGGCACGCAGGCAGCGCTTGTCGCGCCTTTTTCGTCCAGTCGCTCAATAACAATCGGGAGCCCCCCAATGGCTGAAATCCTTTCGCTGCACGACGCGGTGAAGCAGTTCGTCAACGACGGCGATACCGTCGCGCTCGAAGGCTTCACCCACCTGATTCCTACGGCCGCAGGTCATGAAATCATCCGCCAAGGCAAGAAAGACCTGACCCTGGTTCGGATGACCCCTGACCTGGTCTACGACCAGTTGATCGGTGCCGGTTGCGCTCGCAAGCTGATTTTTTCCTGGGGCGGCAACCCCGGTGTCGGTTCTTTGCACCGCCTGCGTGACGCCGTGGAAAAACAGTGGCCGCATGCCCTGGAAATCGAAGAGCACAGCCACGCCGACCTGGCCAACGCCTACGTGGCCGGTGCCTCGGGCCTGCCGTTCGCGGTGCTGCGCGCTTATGCCGGTTCCGACCTGCCCAAGGTCAACCCGCTGATCAAGAGCGTGACCTGCCCATTCACCGGCGAAGTGCTGGCGGCCGTGCCGTCGGTACGCCCGGACATCACCGTGATCCACGCGCAAAAGGCCGACCGTAAAGGCAACGTGCTGCTGTGGGGCATCCTCGGGGTGCAAAAAGAGGCGGCACTGGCGGCCAAGCGCTGCATCGTCACCGTCGAGGAAATCGTCGACGACCTCAACGCCCCGATGAACGCCTGTGTCCTGCCGACCTGGGCCCTGAGCGCGGTCTGCCACGTACCTGGCGGTGCGCATCCGTCCTACGCCCACGGTTACACCGAGCGTGACAATATTTTCTACCAGGCCTGGGATCCGATCGCCCGCGACCGTGAAACCTTCACCGCGTGGATCAACGAATACATCCACGGCAGCGCCGATTTCAGTGAATTCCAGGCCAAGCTGGCCCGCGCTTCGGAGGCCCAATAATGACTTACTCCACCAATGAAATGATGACCGTTGCCGCCGCCCGCCGTCTGAAGAACGGTGCGGTGTGCTTCGTCGGCATCGGCCTGCCGTCCAAGGCCGCCAACCTGGCACGCCTGACGTCGTCGCCGGACGTGGTGCTGATCTACGAATCGGGCCCGATTGGCGCCAAGCCCAGCGTACTACCGCTGTCGATCGGTGACGGCGAACTGGCCGAAACCGCCGACACCGTGGTGCCGACCGGCGAGATCTTCCGCTACTGGCTGCAGGGCGGGCGCATCGACGTCGGCTTCCTCGGCGCGGCCCAGGTCGATCGCTTCGGCAACATCAACACCACGGTGGTCGGTGACTATCACCACCCCAAAGTGCGCTTGCCCGGCGCCGGTGGCGCCCCGGAAATCGCCGGTTCGGCGAAAAGCGTACTGATCATCCTCAAGCAGTCGTCGCGCTCGTTCGTCGACAAGCTCGATTTCATCACCTCGGTGGGCCATGGCGAAGGCGGCGACTCCCGCAAACGCCTGGGCTTGCCGGGTGCCGGTCCGGTGGGGATCATCACCGACCTGTGCATCATGGAGCCGGAAGCCGGCAGCCATGAATTCGTGGTCACTGCGCTGCACCCGGGCGTGACCCGTGAGCAGGTGGTGGCCGCCACCGGCTGGGCGATTCGCTTTGCCGACACTGTCGAGCAGACCGCCGAGCCGACTGCAGTCGAACTGGCCGCACTGCGCGATCTGGAAGCACGTACCGCCGCGGCCCATGGCCAGGCACCGGGAGAAGCCTGATGCGCGAAGTCTTTATCTGTGATGCGATCCGGACCCCGATCGGCCGTTTCGGCGGTGGCCTGTCGGCCGTGCGTGCCGACGACCTGGCAGCCGTGCCGATCAAGGCGCTGATGGAACGCAACCCATCGGTGGACTGGAGCGCAGTGGACGAGGTGTTCCTCGGCTGCGCCAACCAGGCTGGCGAAGACAACCGCAACGTGGCACGCATGGCGTTGCTCCTGGCCGGCCTGCCGGAAAGCATCCCTGGGGTTACCCTCAACCGCCTGTGCGCGTCGGGGATGGACGCCATCGGCACCGCTTTCCGCGCGATTGCCAGCGGCGAGATGGAGCTGGCAATTGCCGGTGGGGTCGAGTCGATGTCCCGTGCGCCCTTTGTCATGGGCAAGGCCGACAGCGCTTTTTCACGCAACATGAAGCTTGAAGACACCACCATCGGCTGGCGCTTTATCAACCCGTTGATGAAGGCCCAGTACGGCGTGGATGCCATGCCACAAACCGCCGACAACGTGGCGGACGATTACCAGGTATCCCGCGCCGACCAGGACGCCTTTGCCCTACGCAGCCAGCAACGCACGGCGGCGGCCCAGGCGGCCGGGTTCTTTGCCGAGGAAATCGTGCCGGTGCGCATTGCCCATAAAAAGGGCGAAAGTGTGGTCGAGCAGGATGAGCACCCGCGTGCCGATACCTCTCTGGAAACCCTGGCCAAGCTCAAGCCGGTCAACGGCCCGGACAAGACCGTCACCGCCGGCAATGCCTCGGGCGTCAACGACGGTGCCGCGGCGCTGATCCTGGCGTCGGCCGAAGCGGTGAAAAAACACGGCCTCACGGCCCGTGCCCGGGTGTTGGGCATGGCCAGCGCCGGTGTCGCACCACGGGTCATGGGCATCGGCCCGGTGCCTGCGGTGCGCAAACTGATCGAGCGCCTGGGCGTGGCAATCAGCGATTTCGACGTGATCGAACTCAACGAAGCCTTTGCCAGCCAGGGCCTGGCGGTCCTGCGTGAGCTGGGCCTGGCGGACGATGCGCCGCAGGTCAACCCGAACGGTGGCGCCATTGCCCTGGGTCATCCGCTGGGCATGAGCGGTGCACGTCTGGTGCTGACGGCGTTGCATCAACTGGAAAAAACCGGCGGTAAAAAAGGCCTGGCGACCATGTGTGTGGGTGTCGGCCAAGGGCTGGCGCTGGCCATCGAACGCGTCTGACGCCTGCTCCAGGAGCCTGTTCACGATCTGGCGAGCGACCCTCAGGCATGTTCAACGCCGCCTGAGCCCAGCGCAGCCGATCGTGACCAGGGTCTAATAAGAAAAGAGGATTGACCATGATTGACAAGCCCGGTTACCGGCGCCCGCAAGCGGGTACTCAGCCTGATTATCTGCACCCGGCCTACAAGTCGACCAACACCCGCTCGCCCTCCAAGCCGCTGGTGTTCCTGCCCCATTCGCTGTCGGAAATCACCGGCCCGACCATCGGTGCCGATTCGCTGCACGAAGGCGATAACGACCTGACCGCACAACACGCCGGCGAGCCCCAGGGCGAGCGCATCATCATCCACGGCCGGGTCCTGGACGAGAACGGTCTGCCGGTGCCGGGCATTTTGGTGGAGATCTGGCAGGCCAACGCCGCCGGCCGCTACAACCATGACCGCGACCTGCACGATGCACCCCTGGATCCGAACTTCACCGGTACCGGGCGCACCGTGACCGATGCCGACGGCTGGTATCAGTTCCAGACCATCAAGCCCGGTGCCTATCCGTGGGGTAACCACGAAAACGCCTGGCGCCCGGCCCATATCCACTTCTCGTTGTTCGGCCCCAGCGTGCTGACGCGCCTGGTGACCCAGATGTATTTCCCGGGTGACCCGCTGCTGGCTTACGACCCGATCTACAACTGCGTGCCGGACACCCGTGCCAAGGAACGCCTGATCGCCAGTTTCGACCTGGACAAGACCATTCCTTCCTATGCCCTCGGTTACCGTTGGGACATCGTCTTGCGCGGCCGCGATGCCACGCCGATGGAGAAATAAGATGACGCTGACCGCGACCACTTCACACACCGTCGGCCCCTACTACCACATCGGCCTGACCTGGCTGAACCGCGAAGACCTGACCCAGGCCGAGACCCTTGGCCAGCGTGTGGCGATCACCGGGCAGGTGGTGGACGGCAATGGCGATTTCGTCAACGACGCGATGCTGGAGATCTGGCAGGCCAATGCCGCAGGCAAGTACGACCACCCTGAAGACGACCAGGCCAAGGCCCTGGACCCGAGCTTCCAGGGTTTTGGCCGGGTACCGGTGGACGCCGAAGGGCGCTTCCGCTTCACCACCATCAAGCCAGGCACGGTGCCCGGCCTGAAGGGCGCGACCCAGGCGCCGCACCTGGTGGTGCTGGTGTTCGCCCGGGGCCTGGTCAAGCACCTGCTGACGCGCATTTACTTCGACGGCGAATCGGCCAACGCCGCCGACCCGTTGCTGGCCTGCGTGCCGGCCGAGCGCCGCAGCACCTTGCTGGCCAAGACCGATGCCGACGGCACGTATCAGTGGAACGTGATCCTGCAAGGCACCGAAGCCGAGACGGTGTTTTTCGATTACTGACCGGCGACGCCGGCGCCGGTGTCTGCGGCGACCCTTCGGGGTTGCCGCAAGCAGCGGCGGCAGACAGGGGAACGGGACTGTTGCCAAGTGTGTCTAGACTCACACTGTCCCCAAAGAGTGAAAACCCATGACAAGCACAACCAGTCACTACACCGGTGAAGAACGCAGCAAGAGGATCTTCGCGATCGTCGGCGCGTCTTCGGGCAATCTGGTCGAATGGTTCGACTTCTATGTCTATGCCTTTTGTGCGATCTACTTCGCCCCGGCATTTTTCCCCTCCGACGATCCCACGGTGCAGTTGCTCAACACCGCCGGCGTGTTTGCCGCCGGGTTTCTCATGCGTCCCATCGGCGGCTGGCTGTTCGGCCGGGTAGCCGACAAGCACGGGCGCAAGAATTCAATGATGATCTCGGTGCTGATGATGTGCGCCGGCTCCCTGGTCATCGCCTTCCTCCCGACCTACGCCACGATTGGCGCCTGGGCCCCGGCGTTGCTCCTGGTGGCGCGGCTGTTCCAGGGGTTGTCGGTGGGCGGCGAGTACGGCACCACGGCCACCTACATGAGTGAAGTGGCGCTCAAGGGCCAGCGCGGCTTCTTCGCCTCCTTCCAGTACGTGACCCTGATCGGCGGGCAATTGCTGGCGGTACTGGTGGTGGTGATCCTGCAGCAGTTCCTCGATGAGCAGGAGCTCAAGGCCTGGGGCTGGAGAATTCCTTTCGTGATCGGCGCGATTGCCGCCGTGATCTCGCTGTTGCTGCGCCGCACGCTGAAAGAAACCACCAGCAAGGAAATGCGTGAAGACAAGGATGCAGGCAGTATTGTCGCGTTGTTCAAGAATCACGGCGCAGCCTTTATCACCGTGCTGGGCTACACCGCCGGCGGCTCGCTGATTTTCTACACCTTCACCACCTATATGCAGAAGTACCTGGTGAACACCGCCGGGATGCACGCCAAGACCGCCAGCTACATCATGACCGGCGCGCTGTTTCTCTATATGTGCATGCAGCCGTTGTTCGGCATGCTGGCCGACAAGATCGGCCGCCGGAATTCGATGCTCTGGTTCGGGGCCCTGGGGACCTTGTTCACGGTGCCGATCCTGATGACCCTGAAAACCGTTTCCAGCCCGTTCCTGGCCTTTGTCCTGATCACCCTGGCCCTGGCGATCGTGAGTTTCTACACCTCCATCAGCGGTCTGGTAAAAGCCGAGATGTTTCCGCCTCAGGTGCGGGCCCTTGGAGTTGGCCTGGCTTACGCGGTGGCGAATGCGATTTTCGGCGGTTCGGCGGAGTATGTCGCGCTGGGCCTGAAGACCCTGGGCATGGAAAACACCTTTTACTGGTACGTCACGGTCATGATGGCGGTGGCGTTCCTGTTCAGTCTGCGCCTGCCCAAGCAGGCGGCGTATCTGCACCACGATCTTTGACCTGTCCGCGCGCGCCCATCACGGGCGCGTGCCCCCAAGGGATTGTTTATGAGTACACCGGCGAGCAACCAATTGTTCGATGCTTATTTCACTGCTCGCAGCATGCGTGAAGTGTTTTGTGATCAGGGCCGGGTCCAGGCCATGCTGGATTTCGAAGCGGCCCTGGCCCGAGCCGAGGCCCGCGTCGGGCAGATTCCGCAGAGTGCGGTGGCGCCGATCGAGGCGGCCTGTCGCGCCGAACTCTATGATTTCGCGGCCCTCGGCGAAGCCATTGCCACGGCCGGCAACTCGGCGATTCCATTGGTCAAGGCGCTGGGCAAACAGATTGCCCAGTGCGACGCCGAGGCTGAGCGCTATGTGCACCTGGGGGCGACCAGCCAGGACGTGATGGACAGCGGGCTGGTGCTGCAACTGCGCCAGGCCCTGGGCTTGATTGAGGCCGACCTGGGGCGCCTCGGGCAAATCCTTGCGGCCCAGGCCACCCGCTACGCCGGCACGCCGCTGGCCGGGCGGACCTGGTTGCAGCATGCGACACCGGTCACCCTGGGCATGAAAATCGCCGGCTGGCTGGGGGCGGTCAGCCGCAGCCGGCAACGCTTGCAGGAGTTGAAGCCGCGGCTGCTGGTGCTGCAGTTCGGCGGCGCCTCCGGGACCCTGGCGGCCCTCGGCGAGCAGGCGTTGCCGATTGCCCAGGCACTGGCCGGCGAGCTGCACCTGGGCCTGCCGGAACAACCCTGGCACACCCAGCGCGACCGTCTGGTGGAGTTCGCCGCTGCGCTTGGCCTGATCGCTGGCAGCCTGGGCAAGCTGGGACGGGATATCAGCCTGTTGATGCAGACCGAAGCGGCCGAAGTGTTCGAGCCCTCGGCGCCGGGCAAGGGCGGATCATCGACCATGCCCCACAAGCGCAATCCGGTGGGCGCGGCGGTCTTGATCAGTACCGCGACCCGGGTGCCCGGGCTGCTGGCGACCATGTTCAGCGCCATGCCCCAGGAGCACGAACGCAGCCTGGGCCTGTGGCATGCCGAGTGGGAAACCCTGCCGGAGATCTGCTGCCTGGTTTCCGGTGCCCTGCAACAAGCCTTGCTGGTAGCCGAGGGCCTGGAAGTCGACGCCGAGCGCATGGCCAGCAACCTCGACCTGACTCGCGGCCTGGTACTGGCCGAAGCCGTGAGCATCGCCCTGGCCCAGCGCCTGGGACGCGAGACGGCTCATCATCTATTGGAACAATGCTGCAAGCGGACGGTGGCCGAAGGGCGCCACCTGCGTGCGGTACTGGGCGATGAACCCCAGGTCGGTGCCGAGCTTTCGGCCGCTGAACTGGATCGCCTGCTCGATCCGGCCCATTACCTCGGCCAGGCTCAGACCTGGGTCGAGCGCGCGGTGGCCGAACACTTTGCCTTGAACGCCTGAAGGAGACTGCTGTGGCATTCGTAAAACTCGCCGATGGCGAACTGCACTACCAGCTTGATGGTCCGGAACACGCTCCGGTACTGGTGCTGTCCAACTCGTTGGGCACCAACCTGCGCATGTGGGATATCCAGATCCCGGCCTTTATCCAACACTTCCGTGTGCTGCGCATGGATACCCGCGGCCACGGCAAGTCGCTGGTCACCCCCGGGCCCTACACCATTGAGCAGTTGGGCCATGACGTGCTGGCGTTGCTGGATGCCTTGCACATCGAGCGCGCGTACTTCTGCGGCCTGTCCATGGGCGGCCTGATCGGCCAGTGGCTGGGCATCAATGCCGGCGAGCGCCTGCACAAGCTGGTGGTGTGCAACACCTCGGCGAAGATTGGCGAGTCGTCGATCTGGAACCCGCGCATCGAAACCGTACTGCGTGACGGCGAGGCGGCCATGGTGGCGCTGCGCGATGCTTCGATTGCCCGCTGGTTCACCGCGGACTTCGCCGACGCTCACCCTGACCAGGCCAAGTTGATCACCGACATGCTGGCGGCGACGTCGCCCGAGGGCTATGCAGCCAACTGCGCGGCCGTGCGTGACGCAGACTTCCGTGACCAGGTGTCGGCGATCAAGGTTCCGACCCTGGTGATTTCCGGCACCGAAGATGCAGTCACGCCTCCGTCGGGCGGGCATTACATTCAGGAACAAGTGCAGGGCGCCGAGTACGCCGAGTTCTACGCCGCGCATTTGTCCAACGTGCAGGCCGGCGCCGCATTCAGCGACCGGGTCGTGGAATTCCTGCTGGCCGACAAGAGCATCTGAGGAGTCGCTTGTGGACGAGAAACAACGTTATGACGAGGGGATGCAGGTGCGCCGCGCGGTGCTGGGCGATGCCCACGTCGATCGCAGCCTTAATGCCCTGACCGAGTTCAACTCGGAGTTCCAGGAGATGATCACCCGACACGCCTGGGGCGACATCTGGACCCGCCCGGGCCTGCCGCGGCATACCCGCAGCCTGATCACCATTTCCATGCTGATCGGCATGAACCGCAATGAAGAGCTCAAGCTGCACCTGCGTGCCGCTGCCAACAACGGGGTGACCCGTGGCGAGATCAAGGAAGTGATCATGCAGAGCGCGATCTACTGCGGCATTCCTGCGGCCAATGCGACCTTCCATCTCGCCGAGTCGGTGTGGGATGAGTTGGGTGTCGAGTCCCGCGAGGTCTGAGCAGCGCACGCCGATAAAAAAGGCCAGCACCGGTCAACCGGGCTGGCCTTTTTCATGGGTGGGTTTTGCCGGAGCAGGTCCTGGCGACGTGACTTACAGCAGGCTGATCGGGTAGCTGACGATCACGCGGTTCTCGTCGAACTCGTTATTGCTGTAGTCGCGACGCATGCTGGAGTTGCGCCATTTGAGGTTGAGGTTCTTCAGGGTGCCGCTCTGCACGGTATAGGCCAGCTCCGACTCGCGGCCCCATTCCTTGCCATCGGTGATGGTGCCGGTGTGCACGTTGTCACCGCTGATGTAGCGGTTCATCAGGGTCAGGCCCGGTACGCCGATGGCGGCGAAGTTGTAGTCGTGGCGCAGTTGCCAGGATTTTTCCTTGGCGTTGTCGTAGCTGGAGTTGTAGCTGTCGTTGGCCAGGGTGCCGCCGCTGGTGCCGTTGACCCGCATCCAGGCGTTGTCCCCGGTGAGTTTTTGCAGGCCGACATAAAAGGTGCTGCCGCCGTACTTGGCCGAGAACAGGCCGGACCAGG
The DNA here is from genome assembly GCF_000416215.1 of Pseudomonas sp. CF161. Taxonomy (NCBI): domain Bacteria; kingdom Pseudomonadati; phylum Pseudomonadota; class Gammaproteobacteria; order Pseudomonadales; family Pseudomonadaceae; genus Pseudomonas; species Pseudomonas sp. CF161. Next base: position 40,201 of record NZ_ATLP01000103.1, on the reverse strand, counting down.
TCTTGTTATCCAGGTCGCCGGCGCGGGCACTGCCGTCTTCCTTGCCGTAGAAGAAACCGAGGTTGGCGCCCAGGGTCCAGTCGCCCACGGGTTGGGTATGAACCAGGTTGATGAACTGTTGGCTGTAGATGTCCTTGAGTTCGGCGTTCCACAGGCCGATCTGGGTGCGCTTGTCGTTGAAGGTGTATTCGCCACCCTGGAAGTTGAAACGGTCGGAGGTGAACGCGGCTTTGCCGGTCATCGACATGTCGCTCATGCTGCTGTCGTCTCGCGGGCTGTTGGCGCGGAACTGGCCGCCGTAGAGGGTCAGGCCGTCGATTTCCTTGGACGTGATCTGCCCGCCACGGAAGGTCTGTGGCAGCGAGCGGCCGTCATCGGAACGCAGGATCGGCAGCACCGGCATCCATTCCCCCACCTTGACCTCGGTCTGCGACAAGCGCGCCTTGAACGCCACCCCCAGGCGCCCGAAGTTGTCGGCCGGGCGCCCGTCACGGTCCAGAGGCAGCAACTGGGTGCCGCCGGTGCCTTTGCCGCCGTCGAGCTTCAGCGAGTACAGGCCCAGCACGTCCATGCCGAAACCCACGGTGCCTTGGGTGAACCCGGACTTGGCATCGAGGATGAAACTCTGGGTCCACTCTTCGGCCTTGCCCTGGGCCCTGGTCGGGTTGGTGAAGTTACGGTTGATGTAGAAGTTGCGCAGGTTCAGGTTGACCTTGGCATCTTCGAGAAAGCCGGACTCTTCGGCCATCGCCGGCAGGGCGGCGGCAGCCAGTGCCACGCCGAGCAGGCCCGGCAGGAGGAAAGGAGAAGTGGGGGTCGTTGGCTTCATGTTGTCGGTCTCTCTAATTGTTAGGGCGCAGCACGGCACTGCCGCTATGTCAGTCGCAGAGCCAGGTGAAAAGTGGGCGTGGTGAAACGGCTGTAAATCAGCCGGAGAGGGCAGGGCGAGGGGTCATGGTGCAGAGCCTGTTGTTATTGGTTTTTATCGCTGCGGGGAATGGTGCGGTGCCGGATAGGGCGATTCAATCGGGTACAAGTGGGTTTTGGGCGATAAACGAACACAAGTGACTGGCCGGGCCCAGGCCAAAAAAAACCCACCGAGAGGTGGGTTTTTTCACTGCCGGCAGGTGCTTAGAACAGGCGCAGCTTCGGTGCCTGTTCGGCCACCGGTTCGTTCTTCGCGGTCTGCTCGTTCCAGCCGCCACCCAGGGCCTTGTACAGATTGACCTCGCTGGTCAGCTGCGAAAGGCGGTCACTGATCAGCGCCTGTTGCGCACTGAACAATGAGCGCTGGGCGTCGAGGAAGGTCAGGTTGCTGTCGACCCCGATGCGGTAGCGCCGCTCGGCCAGGCGGTAGTAGTCCTGGTTGGCGCTGACGAAATCACGCTGGGCCTGCAACTGCTGGTTGTAGGTCTGACGTGCCGCCAGGCCATCGGAGACTTCCTGGAAGGCGGTCTGGATGGATTTCTCGTACTGCGCAACCGTGATGTCTTTCTGGATCTTCGAGTAGTCCAGGCTGGCACGCAGGCTGCCGGCGTTGAAGATCGGCAGATTGATCTGCGGCTGGAACAGCCAGGTCCCCGAACCCCCCTTGAACAGGCCGGACAGGTCCGGGCTCAAGGTGCCGGCGTTGGCGGTCAGGCTGATGCTCGGGAAGAACGCCGCGCGGGCGGCGCCGATATTGGCATTGGCCGCCTTGAGCTTGTGTTCGGCTTCAAGGATGTCCGGACGCCGTTGCAACAGCTCCGAAGGCAGGCCCGCTGGCATTTCGCTCAACAGGTCGGCCGCCAGGGGCTGTGCGCCAGGCAGGTTGGCGGGAAGGCCGGTGCCCAGCAGCAGGGTCAGGCTGTTTTCGTCCTGGGCCACTTGGCGCGTGTAGCGCGCCAGTTGCACCCGGGCGTTCTCGACCGAGGTCCGCGACTGGCTCAGGTCCAGCGCCGAGGCAACCCCGACTTCGTTGCTGCGCGAGGTGAGCCGGTAGCTCTCCTCGAAAGCGCCCAGGGTGTCCTGGGTCAGCTTCAGCAGTTCCTTGTCGGCCTGCCAGGTCAGGTAGGCGTTGGCCACGCTGGCCACCAGGCTGATCTGGGTGCTGCGCCGGGCTTCTTCGCTGGAGAAGTAGGTCTGCAGGGCCTGCTCGCTCAAACTGCGAACGCGGCCGAACAGATCCAGCTCATAGGCGCTGATACCCAGGGTGGCCGAGTACTGGCTGGTGATGCCCGACTCGCCGGTTTGCGACATGCGCGCCGGGGTCCGCTGGCGGCTGCCGCTGCCATTGGCCGATACCGCGGGGAACAGGTCCGCGCGCTGGATCTGGTACTGCGCGGCATAAGCGTCGATGTTCAGCGCCGCCACCCGAAGGTCGCGGTTGTTGACCAGCGCGGTCTGGATCAGCTGTTGCAGCGCCGGGTCATGGAAGAACTGCCGCCAGCCCTGTTCGGCGGCCGCCTGGTTGGCGGCCTCCGTTGGCGAATAGGCCGGGCCTTGCGGGTATTGCGCGGCCACCGGTGCTTGCGGCTGCTGATAATCGGGTATCAGCGAGCAGCCACTTAGCACGGCGGCGGTGATTGCCAGGGAGAGTAGCGACTTGCTCATTGGCCAGCCTCTTTAGGAGTTTCAGATGTTTCTGCCGAGTCCGCGTTTTTCTTGCGACCCATGCCAGACACTGTGACGAAGAACAAAGGCACCCAGAATATCGCCAGAATCGTCGCGGTGAGCATACCGCCAATCACCCCGGTACCGATGGCGTGCTGGCTGCCCGAACCCGCGCCGGTGGAGATGGCCAGGGGCACCACACCCAGCACGAAGGCCAGCGAGGTCATGATGATCGGTCGCAGACGCATGCGGCAGGCTTCGATCGCCGCGTCTGTCAGGCTGCGACCCTGCTCGTGCAGTTCCTTGGCGAACTCGACGATCAGAATGGCGTTTTTCGCCGCCAGACCGATGGTCACCAACAGCCCCACCTGGAAGTACACGTCGTTGGACAGACCCCGCAGGCTGGTGGCCATCAGTGCACCGATGATCCCCAGAGGCACCACGAGCATGACCGCGATCGGAATCGACCAGCTTTCATACAGCGCCGCCAGGCACAGGAACACCATCAGCAGCGACAGGGCATACAGCGCCGGTGCCTGGGAACCCGACAGGCGTTCCTCATAGGACAGGCCGGTCCAGGAAATCCCCACGCCCGCCGGCAGCTTCGCGGCAATGGCTTCGACTTCGGCCATGGCTTCACCGGTACTGTATCCAGGCGCCGGAGCCCCCAGGACTTCCATCGCCTCGACACCGTTGTAGCGCGCCAGCTTCGGCGAACCGTAGATCCACTCACCCTTGGCGAACGAGGAGAACGGCACCATGGTCCCGGCACTGTTGCGCACGTACCATTTCTTCAGGTCTTCCGGGCTCATGCGGGCGCCGGGCTGACCCTGGATGTACACCTTCTTCACTCGACCACGGTCGATGAAGTCGTTGACATAGCTACTGCCCAGGCCGATCGACAGGGTGTTGTTGATGTCGGAGATGGTCACGCCCAAGGCGCTGGCGCGTTCATCGTCGATGGTCAACTGGTACTGCGGCTCATCGCTCAGGCCGTTCGGACGCACCTGGCTCAGGATCTTGCTCTGCGCGGCCATGCCGAGGAACTGGTTGCGTGCTGCCATCAGTTTCTCGTGTCCGATACCGGCGCGGTCCTGCAGGAACACGTCGAAACCGGTGGCGTTACCCAACTCCAGTACGGCGGGCGGAGCGAAGGCAAACACCATCGCATCGCGGAAGCTGAAGAAGTGTTGCTGGGCACGGGCCGCCAGGTTGAACACGCTGTTTTCCGCAGAGCGCTCGCCCCACGGCTTGAGCATGATGAACGCCATACCCGAACTCTGGCCGCGACCGGCGAAGTTGAAGCCGTTCACGGTGAACACCGAGGCTACGGTGTCCTTTTCCTTGTCCAGCAGATAGGCGCGCATTTCATCGACCACCACCTGGGTCCGCTCGGCACTGGAGCCGGCTGGCGTCTGCACCTGGGCGAAGAGTACGCCCTGGTCTTCTTCCGGCAGGAACGCCGATGGAATGCGGGTGAACAGCCAGATCATGCCGAGCACGATCAGCACGTACGCCAACAGGTACGGCACTTTGTGACGCAGCATATTGCCCACGCCGCGCTCGTAGCTTTTGACGCTGCGATCGAAGGTGCGGTTGAACCAGCCGAAGAAACCGCGTTTCTCGGTGGCGTGCTCGCCTTGTGGGTGAGCCTTGAGCATGGTGGCGCACAGGGCCGGGGTGAAGATCAGGGCAACCAGGACCGACAGGGCCATGGCCGAAACCACGGTGATCGAGAACTGCTTGTAGATCACCCCGGTGGAACCACTGAAGAACGCCATTGGCAGCAGTACCGCGGACAGCACGAGGGCGATACCCACCAGTGCGCCCTGGATCTGGCTCATGGACTTCTTCGTGGCCTCCTTGGGCGATAGCCCTTCCTCGTGCATCACCCGTTCGACGTTTTCCACCACCACGATGGCGTCGTCCACCAGCAAGCCGATGGCCAGCACCATGCCGAACATGGTCAGGGTGTTGATGCTGAAACCGGCCGCCGCGAGGATGCCGAAGGTCCCGAGCAATACCACCGGGACCGTCATGGTGGTGATCACCGTGGCGCGGAAGTTCTGCAGGAACAGGAACATCACCAGGAACACCAGGACGATCGCTTCCACCAGGGTTTCAACCACGCCCTTGATGGATTCGGTCACCACCGGCGTGGTGTCGTACGGGAACACCACCTTCATACCTTGCGGGAAGAAGGGTTCCAGGTCGCTGATGGTCTTGCGCAGTGCCTTGGCGGTGTCCAGGGCGTTGGCGCCGTTGGCCAGTTTGACCGCCAGGCCGGAAGCCGGCTTGCCATTGAACTGGGCGCTGACGGCGTAGTTTTCACCCCCCAGCGCAACGTCGGCGACATCACCCAGGCGAACCTGCGAGCCGTCCTTGTTGACCTTCAACAGGATCGCCTTGAACTGCTCGGCGGTCTGCAGACGGGTCTTGCCGATGATCGTGGCGTTCAGTTGCTGGCCAGGCAGCGCCGGCAATCCACCGATCTGGCCGGAAGACACCTGGACGTTCTGCGCCGCAACGGCGGTTTTCACGTCCACGGGGGTCAGGCTGTAGTTGTTGAGCTTGGCCGGGTCGAGCCAGATACGCATGGCGTACTGTGCACCGAACACCTGGAAGTCGCCGACACCCGCGGTCCGCGACACCGGGTCCTGCATGTTGGACACGATGTAGTTGGACAGGTCGTCCTTGGACATGCTGCCGTCTTCGGAAACCACACCGATCACCAGCAGGAAGTTCTTCACCGCCTTGGTTACCCGGATGCCCTGTTGCTGCACTTCTTGCGGCAGCAGTGGGGTGGCCAGGTTCAGTTTATTCTGGACCTGGACCTGAGCGGTGTCGGAGTTGGTGCCTTGTTCGAAGGTTGCGGTAATGGTCATGCTGCCGTCGGAGTTACTTTCCGAGGACACATAACGCAGGTTATCGATACCGTTGAGCTGCTGCTCGATGACCTGAACCACGGTGTCCTGCACGGTCTGTGCAGAGGCGCCTGGGTAGGTCACGGAGATAGCGATGGCCGGTGGCGCAATGCTTGGATACTGGTTTATCGGCAACTTGAGGATCGATAGAGCCCCGACCAGCATGATCACCAGGGCAATTACCCAAGCGAAAATCGGACGGTCGATGAAAAATTTCGACATGGTTTACTCCCCTTTGCCGCCTGCAGCTTTGTCTGTTGCCTGTGCAGGGGCCGGGTTGGTCGCCGGAACATTGGTCGCTTCGGTCGCCTTGACTTCAATGCCTGGCTTGACGAACTGCAGGCCTTCGGTAATCAGTCGATCGCCGGCTTTCAAGCCGTCTTCCACCAGCCATTGGCTACCGACGGTGCGGCTGGCCTTGAGCTGACGCAATTCGACCTTGTTGTCCGGGCCAACCACCAGCGCAGTTGGCGTGCCTTTGAGGTCACGGGTCACGCCTTGTTGCGGGGCAAGAATGGCCGCAGCGTTGATCCCGGCCTGCAATTGCGCGTGCACGAACATGCCTGGCAACAGGGTGTGATTAGGGTTTGGGAACACGGCGCGCAGGGTCACGGAACCGGTGGTTTCGTCGACCGAGACTTCGGAAAACTCAAGTTTGCCGTCCTGTTGGTACTGGCTGCCGTCTTCCAGGGTCAGCTTGACCTTGGCCGAGTTGTCGCCGGCCTTTTGCAGACGACCGCTTTCCAGCTCGCGACGCAGTTCCAGCAACTCCACGGAGGACTGGGTGACGTCGACGTAGATCGGATCGAGCTGCTGGATCACGGCCATGGCATCGGCCTGGCCATTGCTGACCAGCGCGCCTTCGGTGACCGAGGAGCGGCCGACGCGGCCGGTCAGTGGCGCAAGCACCTTGGTGTAGCGCAGGTTGATCTGCGCGCTTTGCAGCGTGGCTTCCGATTGCAGGCGGTTGGCTACGGCAGTGTCGTATTCCTGGCGGCTTACGGCCTGTTCGTCCACCAGTTGCTTGTAGCGGTCGGAGATCGACTTGGTCGATTGCAGGTTGGCCTGGGCGCTTTTCAGCGTCGCCTCATAGACCGACGGGTCGATCTGGTACAACTGTTGGCCTTCTTTGACATCCCCGCCTTCTTTGAACAGACGCTTGAGGATGATGCCGTTGACCTGTGGTCGCACTTCGGCGATGCGGTAGGCGGTGGTCCGACCCGGGAGTTCCGAGGTCAGGGTGAAGGGTTGGGTTTTCAGGGTGACTACGCCGACCTGAGGAGCCTGTTGGGGAGGGGCCGCCTCTTCCTTTTTACATCCGCTGAGCAGCGATGCCAGGGCGACGGCAGTGACCAGAGCGGTAACAGCTGGCTTGAATTGCATGAAAATCCTCGGGTCAGGCGCGCAAGACGCGCACTCGAAAGGTGGAAGGGTCAAAAAAGTGCGCTGAGTGGATAAGTAGCTTGCTATGGAATATACTTACATTCATGGTTGTTTGTAAACAGCGGGTCGCGTACCCGGACTAATACAAAACATGAGTTGACGGACGATAAACACATAACAATCGCCGTCCGTAATTAAGCTCGGATTAACGCCTCGTGCGCCCCGAGCCATCCTGATTGAGGTTTTGCTGCCATGGCCCGTCGTACCAAAGAGGAAGCTCAAGAAACGCGCAAGCAAATACTTGAGGCAGCAGAAAAGGCTTTCTATGAACGCGGAGTTGCCCGTACGACATTGGCGGACATCGCCACCTTGGCAGGGGTGACTCGTGGCGCGATCTACTGGCATTTCAGCAATAAGGCGGATCTGGTACAGGCCATGCTGGATACCTTGCGCGAGCCGCTGGAAGAACTGGCCAGGGCCAGTGAAAGCGAGGAAGAGCTCGACCCGCTGGGCTGCATGCGCAAGCTGCTGATTCATCTGTTCCATCAGGTCGCTCTGGATCCAAAGACTCGGCGAATCAACGAAATTCTGTTTCATAAGTGCGAATTCACCGATGAAATGTGCGACCTGCGCCATCAGCGCCGGGCTGCCAGTATTGACTGCAACGTGCGTATCGAATTGACGTTGCGCAATGCAGTGAACCGTGGACAGCTGCCGTCGAATCTCGACACTGCCCGCGCTGCCATCAGCATGCACGCCTATATCGACGGCATCCTTTATCAGTGGCTTCTGGCCCCGGACAGCTTCGAGCTTGATCAGCAGGCTGAACGCTGGACCGACATCGGCCTGGATATGCTGCGTCTGAGCCCCAGCTTGCGCACTTGAGACAAAATGCGTAATTGCCACCGCTTGTGTCAACAATTAAGGCCAGCATAGATCATTCTGGTACTCGCCTTATTTCGATGGGGTGCTTTTATATACGCACCGGCCCTTTCTTTATAGGTAGCGGGCTACGTATTTTGTAGGGATTTTGTGTCGGGGGTGTGAACGAGTGTGAACCCTCGTTGCTCAAGGGCGCCGAGCAGTCGATCAAAATAATGGCCCTGATCGGCATGCTTGCCAGCCACGATAGGCAATCCAGGATCCTGTCGGACAGGTCATGAAAAAGCCCCGGCTCTCGCGAGTCGGGGCTTTGTTTTTAGCGCTGTGCTTACAAGGTCGGGTAGTCGATGTAGCCGACCGGGCCTTGACCGTAGAAGGTTTCCGGATGCGGCTCGTTCAACGGTGCATCGGCTTTCAGGCGGGCCGGTAGGTCCGGGTTGGCGATAAACGGCACACCGAAGGCCACGGCATCGGCCTTGCCAGCAGCCAGCCAGGCGTTGGCGCTGTCTTTGGTGAAGCGTTCGTTGGCGATGTACGGGCCACCGAATGCGGCTTTCAATTGTGGGCCGAGGCTGTCGGCACCTTCTTTTTCCCGCGAGCAGATAAAGGCAATGCCGCGCTTGCCCAGTTCACGGGCGACGTAGGTGAAGGTTTCGCTGAGGTTGTCATCACCCATGTCGTGAGCGTCGGCACGGGGCGCGAGATGCACGCCAACTCGGCCCGGGCCCCAGACTTCGATGACCGCATCAGTCACTTCCAGCAGCAGGCGCGCACGGTTTTCCAGGGAGCCGCCGTAGTGGTCGGACCGCTGGTTGGTGCTGCTTTGCAGGAACTGGTCGAGCAGGTAACCGTTGGCGCCGTGGACTTCGACACCGTCGAAGCCGGCGGCCTTGGCGTTTTCCGCACCCACGCGGTAGGCGTCGACGATGTCGGCGATTTCAGCGATTTCCAGGGCGCGCGGAGTCGGGTAGTCGGCCAGCGGGCGCACCAGGCTGACGTGGCCTTTGGCCTGAATGGCGCTCGGTGCCACTGGCGCCTCGCCGTTCAGGTAGGACGGGTGGGAAATGCGGCCGACATGCCACAGTTGCAGGAAAATTTTGCCGCCTGCGCCGTGGACTGCCTTGGTCACGTTGCTCCAGCCGCGAACCTGGTCGTTGGACCAGATGCCCGGGGTGTCCGGGTAGCCGACGCCCATTGGCGTCACGGACGTGGCTTCGCTGAGGATCAGGCCCGCGGAAGCGCGTTGTACGTAGTACTCGGCCATCAGCGCGTTGGGTACTCGGCCTTCATCGGCGCGGCAGCGGGTCAAGGGCGCCATGATGATGCGGTTGGCCAGCTCGAGGTCGCCGAGTTTGATTGGGTCAAAAATAGTTGCCATGAAATACACCCTTCTTAAATGAACGTATCAGTTGGTCGCTGGGGCCAGATCGGCATTGCCGCCCTGGCGAAAAGTAATCAGAGTCACCAGCAGCGCCAGTACCGCCAGGGCGGCTGCGGCCAGGGGCACGCTGGTCAGGCCGAAACCATGGGCGATCACGCTGCCGCCGACCCAGGCGCCGAGGGCGTTGCCGATGTTGAAGGCGCCGATATTGAGGGTCGACACCAGGTTTGGCGCGGCCTTGCCGAAGGTCACCACGTTGATTTGCAGCGCCGGTACGGCGGCGAACGAGGCGGTGGCCCAGAGGAACAGGGTGATCTCGGTCGGGATCAGCGCGACGCTGGTCCAACTCAGGACGGTGGAGACCACGGCCATGCTGATAAACACACCGATCAGGGTGGCCGCCAGGCGTTTATCCGCCAGCTTGCCGCCAATGATGTTGCCCACGGTCAGGCCCAGGCCAATCAGCAGCAAGGTCCAGGTCACGCCCTTGGGCGACACCCCGGTGACGTCGCCCAGCAGCGGCGCGACATAGGTGAAGAGGGTGAACATGGAGGCGGCGAACAGCGCGGTCATGCTCAGTGACAACCAGATCCCGGCGCCCTTGAGGGCGGCCAGTTCCGAGCGCATGTCGAGTTTTTCCTCATCGCGCTTGGCCGGCAGAAAGCGAATCAGGCCGATCAGGGCGACGACACCGATCACGGTCACGGCCCAGAACGTCGAGCGCCAGCCGGCTTCCTGGCCCAGCGCGGTACCCAGTGGAACACCGAGGACGTTGGCCAGGGTCAGGCCGGTGAACATCAGGGCCACGGCCGATGCGCGCTTGTTGGCGGGCACCAGGCCGGCGGCAACCACCGAACCGATACCAAAGAAGGCGCCGTGGCAGAGGGCGGTGACCACTCGGGCGAACATCAGCACGTTGTAGTCACTGGCCAGCGCGCACAGCAGGTTGCCGACAATGAAAATGCCCATCAGGGCTACCAGGGCAGCCTTGCGCGGCAGCTTGGCGGTGGCCAGTGCCATGAAGGGCGCACCGATGGCTACGCCCAGGGCGTAACCGGTCACCAGCCAGCCGGCGCCCGGGATCGACACACCGAGGTCGTTCGCCACATCGGGCAGCAAGCCCATGATGACGAACTCGGTGGTGCCGATGGCGAAGGCGCTCAGGGCCAGGATAAGTAGCGAGAGGGGCATTGTGGGTCCTTGTCAGATCAGAGCTCTTGGCTCATTTGTTTGAGGAACAGCTGAATGTTTTCCTCATTGCGTTTGAAGAAGTGCCATTGGCCGACTTTGCGGCTGCTGATCAGTCCAGCTCGTTGCAAGGTCGCGAGGTGGGCGGAGACGGTCGACTGCGACAGGCCGCAGCGTTGATCGATCTGCCCGGCGCATACGCCGTGTTCATTGCTGTGGCTCTGATCAGGGAATTCGACAGTCGGGTCTTTGAGCCAGTGAAGAATTTCTCGCCGTACTGGGTGCGCCAGGGCTTTTATTATTTCGTCGAGATCGATAGGCATGGCAGTGCTCGGTTTGGGTAAAACGTTATATCGCGATGAAGCGAACTTTAAATCGGTATTTCGCGATATACCAATATGATTTTGGTCTTAAATCATTCTTTATCGGTATATCGAGTTATAACGATACGTGTCGCGCGGTGCTAAGCTGCGCCCATGAATTATCTCGCACATCTGCACCTCGGCGGCCAGCGCCCCGGTCAATTGCTCGGCAGCCTGTACGGCGACTTCGTCAAAGGTCGGCTGCAGGGGCAGTTCAACCCGGAGATCGAAGCCGCGATTGCGCTGCATCGCAGCATCGACACCTACACCGACAGCCACCCACTGGTGGGCGCTGCGCTGTCGCGTTTTTCCCTGACCCGCAGGCGCTATGCCGGCATTGTCATCGACGTGTTTTTCGATCATTGCCTGGCGCGCGACTGGGCTCGGTACGCCACGCAGCCGTTGGCGCTGTTCACCTCGGACGTGTACCGGGTGCTGGCCAGCGAACCGCAGCTGCCGGGACGCCTGGCGCAGATCGCGCCGTATATGGCGGCCGATGACTGGCTGGGTTCCTACCGGGAGTTCGACGTGCTGGAGCAGGTGCTGCGAGGGATCTCGCGCCGCTTGTCACGCCCGGAGGAACTGGCGCAAGCGATGGGCGAGCTGGAGCGGCTGTATCAGCCATTGAGCGAGGACTTTCGGCAGTTCTACCCGCAGTTGCAGTTGTTTGCCCAGGAACGCCTCAGGGAAACCGGCTGATCTGCCGGCTTCCCTGGAAGCGATTCACCGGGCTGGCGCGCTAAAACGAATCCCTCAGGCCGCGACCCATTCCTCGTCACGCCCAACCTCAACGCCCTTGGGCACCTCGCCAAACAGCGCCTTCTGCACCGCCTGCTGCGCCTGGAAGGCCAGCGCCGCGCGTTCCTGGCCGCGACAGGCAATGGGTTTGAGCAGGTGGATTTCGACCTGGCCCTGGTCATTGGCAAACAGGCGCATCAGGTGCGAGAGCAGATCGTCATCGCCGATAAACGGTGCCAGCGAGTCGATCTGCCCGTCGCGCAGGTAACGAATGGCCACCGGCTGCAGCGCCACGTCGGCGTCGATGGCACTGGCCAGCAAACGCCCGTGAAAGGTGCGCAGGCCACGGCCATCGGTGGTGGTGCCTTCGGGGAACATCAGCAGCGGATGTTGCTGCTGCAAGTGCCGGGTCATCTGCTTGCGGATCAACTGACTGTCGCCCGCGCCACGGCGGATAAACAGGCTGCCGGCCTTGGCCGCGAGCCAGCCCGCCACCGGCCAGGTCCGCACTTCGGCCTTGGACAGGAATGACAGCGGGTTCAGCGCGCCGAGCAACGGGATATCGGTCCAGGACACGTGGTTGCTGACCCACAGCATCGGCTGCCGGGGCACGTCGCCGTGCACGGTGATTTCAAAGGGCAGGGCGTTGCTCAGGCGGGCCATGAAAAAGCGCGACCAGCGCTGGCGCCGAACCATGGAATTGGCCACGCCCAGGCGCTCGAACAGGCCGAACACGCTGGCCATGCTCAAGCCCAGCGCGACCACCAGCAGCACCCGGGCAATCCGCCCGTAGACCCGTAGCCGGCTCATTACACGGCCGCCTTGAAGTGGCGGGCGTAGCGTGGGCACAACTCGTCGCGCTTGAGCAGGATAAACACGTCGGCGACCTGGAAATCTTCGTCCCAGCACGGCTCGCCGCAGATCTTCGCGCCCAGGCGCATGTAGGCCTTGAGCAGCGGTGGCATTTCGGCGATCACGTTGGACGGGATGTCGAGGTTCGGCAGCGGTTTTTTCGGTTCGGCGCGCAGGTGTTCGGTGCACAGGTAGCGCTCGCGCAGGCGTTGCATGATGGCGTGGGCCTGCACGCCGCCGTCCTGCATCGGGATGCTGGCGCAGCCCATCAGGTAGCTGTAGCCGCCCTGGTTGAGCACCTCGGCCAATTCGCCCCAGAGCACGGCAATGGTGCCGCCGTTGCGGTAGGCCGGGTCGACGCAGGTGCGACCGATTTCCAGGATCGGGCCCTTTAGATGCACCAGCCCATGCAGGCTGAATTCCTCTTCGCTGTAAAAGCGCCCCAGGCTGCTGGCGGCCTGGTGGTCGAGCAGGCGGGTGGTGGCGACCAGGCGCCCGGTGTTCAGGTCCCGCACACCGATATGGCTGCAGTGGACGTCATAGTCATCCATGTCCAGACCCAATTCCGCGCCCTTGAGCTTGGCGTTGAACTCGCCGCTGAAGACGTTGAAGCGCAGCGCCTGGGCCTCTTGCAGGGCGTGGGCGCCGATCAGACGTTCGGCTTGCAGGCGGCGTTCACTGCCGGTGTCGCTGATGCGGGCGATCTGAGTCATTGTGAATCTCCGTGCGGGCCGCTGACCCGCCTTGGGTTGCAGCCGATCGACTTTGTTGTGCAAAGTCAGGCTATGTAGCCCCGGTGTCATCGCCATTAAGCTTTGGTGATGCTTATATGACAGCCCAGAAGGAGCCCCTCCATGCCTTGGTCAGACCTGCTCAACTGCCGTGAACGACTGCCGGCCAACCCGGACCTGGCCGAGGGGTACGCCGCGCTGCTGGAGCACTTGGGCCCGGTCACCCCGTTCGACCTGGCGCTGCGCGGCGGGCGTTTGATGAGCAGCCCGGGGCTGGCGTTTCTGGTGGGTTACCAAGCCGCGTTGCGTGTGCTCTGGCCCAGCGCGCCGCCGAGCCTGGGCGCCTTGTGCGCCACCGAGCAGCGCAGCCTGCGCGCGGCGGACATGCAGACCCGGCTGGCGGATCTGCGCCTGAGCGGGCGCAAGGATTTCGTCACCGCCGGCGATGCCGCCGACTGGCTGCTGATTGCCGCGCGCAGCGAGGCACCCGGCGAAGATCCGCGCCTGAGCCTGGCGGTGGTCTATGCCGGCGAGCCTGGGGTCAGCGTGGAAAAACTCCCAGCCCTGCCGCTGATGCCCGACATCAGCCACGGCCGCCTGCACCTCGACCACGCGCTTTGCGAACGGCTGGCCGGCGATGGCTGGGATGCCTACGTCAAACCCTTTCGCAGCCTGGAGGACATCTATGTCCTCAGCGCCATGGGCGCCTGGTTGTATGGCGTCGGCCAGGACAACCAATGGCCGCAGGCCCTGCAATTGCAGCTCCTGGCCCTGCTCGCCGGGTGCGCCGAAGCCAGCCGGCAAAACCCTTCGGCCAGCAGCACGCATATCCTGCTGGGTGGGTTGTTCGCTCAGTTCGATGGGCTCAAGGCGCAGATCCAGCAGGCCTTTGCCGAAGGTCCCCCGGAGTGGGCGCAGTTGTGGTCCCGCGACCAATCAGTGCTTGAGATCGCCGGCGGCGCCCGGGCCAAGCGCCTGGCCAAGGCCCTGGCCGGCTTGCCGTCGCTGCCGGCCTGAAGCGCTGCTGAAACTGTCATCTACCAGGGCTAGGCTGTGCAGATTTCCGGCCCCGGATTTTCTGCAATGTTCAAAGGCTCGACCCTGTTGCTCACCTTGCTCTTGCTGGTCACGGTGCCGGTGCGCGCCGAACACTGGCCCGGCGAGCAATGGAGCCAGGGCCCGGCAGCCAGCGGCCCGGCACTCGATGCGCTGGAGGCCTATGCCTTCGCGCCGCGGGATGACACGACCCGCGCCGGTATTCGCACCGACGCCCTGCTGGTGATCCGCGATGGCCAGCTCATCTACGAACGTTACGCCGGGCCGACCACCGCCGACACCCCGCACCTGACCTGGTCCATCAGCAAGAGCCTGCTCGCCGTGATGCTGGGCGTGGCTTATGGCCAAGGTCGCTTTCAGCTGGAGGACAAGGCCGCAAGCTTCTATCCCGCCCTGCAACAGCACCCACAGATCAGCATGGCCGACCTGCTGCACTGGGCCTCGGGCCTGGAGTGGCAGGAGGACTATGAATACGCACCACTCAAGTCCTCGGTGGTGGCCATGCTCTACACCCGGGGCCATCAGGATATGGCGGCCTTCGCCGCAGGCCATGGCGCCTTCAGCGCGCCGGGGCAGGCTTTCCGTTATTCCAGCGGCGACAGCAACCTGCTGTCTGCGGCCTTGAAGCACATGCTCGGCGCGCCCGCTTATGCCGGCTATCCCTGGACTGCACTATTCGACCCCCTGGGAATCAGGCAGGCAGTGTGGGAAACCGATGCGGCCGGGACGTTCGTCGGCTCTTCCTATGCCTACCTGCGCGCCCGCGACCTGGCGCGCATCGGCCTGTTGATGCAGCGCGACGGGCGCTGGGGCGAGCGCCAGTTGCTGCCCAAGGCCTGGGTCGAATTCTGTCGCACGCCCTTCAGTGGCTACCAGGCCCACCAGGACGAGGCGGTGCCGGGTGGCCACTGGTGGCTCAACCGCGCCGTGCAAGGCGCTGCGCCACCCTGGCCCGATGCGCCGAGGGACACCTTTGCCGCCCTGGGGCACTGGGGCCAGGCGCTGTATATAGTGCCCAGCGAAAACCTGGTCATCGTGCGCTACGCCGACGACCGCGATGGCAGCTACCGGCACAACGAACTGCTGAAGCGGGCGCTGCTGGCGTTCGGACGGCAGGGTCGGCCATGAGCCGTTCATGGGTTCGACGCCGACCTGTTTCCAGCCTGCTGCTGGTGCTGCTGGCGGCGCTGCTGGCCTGGGTCTGGCATGAACGGCTGGCGCTGCTTGCGTTCCCGGATATCCTCGGCGCCTACAGCGCCAAGGAGTACTGCTCCTGCCGTTATGTGATGCAGAACCCGGCCGAGTATTGCCTGGGTTACGTGCGGCAATACTTGCCCCTGAGCCAATTTGTCGATGAACCGGAGCAGCGCCGGGTCACGGCCAGTGGGCTGGGACGCAGCCACAGCGCGGCCTGGATCGGCGAGCGCGAGGGATGCCGGCTGGCTCCCTGAACCACCCCGCCCAAGCTTGTTCCACCCAGTGGAACCACATTTGATTGTCCTCTGATCCGGCTCGCGGTTATCTGACGCAGAGCCGTGATCACGCCTTGCTACGCCGTGAAGCGCTCCGAAAAAGAACGGGAATACACCCGACCCAAGGAGACCCAGCATGACCCGACACCAGCACATTTTGGCCTGGCTCAATGACGTCGCCAGCGACCTGCGGGCCATTCGTCAGGACATTCATGCCCACCCGGAACTGGGGTTCGAAGAACATCGCACTGCGGCGCTGGTGGCCCGTTGTCTTGAAGAGTGGGGCTACGAAGTGCACACCCGCGTTGGCCGCACCGGCGTGGTCGGGGTGCTGCGCAACGGCAGTGGCTCGAAGACCCTGGGCCTGCGGGCCGACATGGATGCCTTGCCGATCATCGAGAACACCGGGATGCCCTACAGCAGCCGCTCCAGCGGTTGCATGCACGCCTGCGGGCATGACGGCCACACCACCATTCTCCTGGGGGCGGCCCGCTATCTGGCGGCCACCCGGCAGTTCGACGGCACCCTGAACCTGATCTTCCAGCCGGCGGAAGAGGGCCAGGGCGGTGCCCAGGCCATGCTTGCCGACGGCCTGCTGGAGCGCTTCCCCTGCGATGCGTTGTTTGGCCTGCACAACATGCCGGGGCTGCCGGCCGGGCACCTGGGTTTCCGTCAGGGACCGATGATGGCCTCCCAGGACCTGCTCGAGGTGATCGTTGAGGGCGTCGGCGGCCACGGCTCCATGCCGCACCTGGCGGTGGACCCGTTGGTGGCGGCGGCCAGCATGGTCATGGCGTTGCAGACGGTGGTGGCGCGCAATATCGATGCCCAGGAAGCCGCAGTCGTCACGGTCGGCGCCTTGCAGGCCGGCGAAGCGGCCAACGTGATTCCCCAGCAGGCAGTGCTGCGCCTGAGCCTGCGTGCCCTTAACGCACCGGTTCGCGAACGGATGCTGGAGCGGGTCAAGGCCATTATCCAGATCCAGGCCGACAGCTTTGGCTGCACGGCCAGCATCGAGCATCGTCCGGCCTATCCGGTGCTGGTCAACAGCCCGGACGAGACCGAGTTCGCCCGCCAGGTCGGCGTCGAGCTGGTGGGGGCCGAGGCGGTCAACGGCCATACGCCGAAGCTGATGGGCAGCGAAGACTTCGGCTGGATGCTGCAACGCTGCCCGGGCAGCTACCTGTTCATCGGCAACGGCGTGGCGCAGCCGATGGTGCATAACCCGGGTTACGACTTCAACGACGACATCATTCTTACCGGCGCGGCCTATTGGGGCGCCCTGGCGGAAAGCTGGCTCAGGCCGTCCTGAAACTTCCTGTTCCTGTGTCCCTGACTGCTCCGGGTGTGATTGGCGCCCGGCACTTTAGCGAGCCCGGCAGAAGGCTCAATAGTCTCCAAGGAACCTCCCATGACCGCCTCGATTCCCGCTGTTTCCAAGACCCGGCAGGTGGTTGCCGCCGTGGTCGGCAATGCCCTGGAGTGGTACGACTTCATTGTCTACGGCTTTCTCGCCAGCTTCATTGCCCGCCAGTTTTTCCCTGCGGAAGATGAATACACCTCGCTGCTGATGGCCCTGGCCACCTTCGGCGTGGGCTTTTTCATGCGCCCGGTGGGCGGCGTGCTGCTGGGGGTCTATTCCGATCGCAAGGGCCGCAAGGCGGCGATGCTGGTGATCATCCAGTTGATGACCCTGGCCATCGCCATGATCGTGTTCGCCCCCAACTACGCGGCCATCGGCCTCGGCGCGCCGTTGCTGATCGTGGCGGCACGCATGCTCCAGGGCTTTGCCACCGGCGGTGAATACGCCAGCGCCACGGCCTATCTGGTGGAGAGTGCGCCGCCCCACCGCAAGGGCCTGTACGGCTCCTGGCAGTTGGTGGGGCAGTGCCTGGCGGTGTTCAGCGGCGCGGCGATGGTGGCGGCGGTGACCCACTTCTTTTCACCCCAGACCCTGGAGCTCTGGGGCTGGCGCTTGCCGTTCGTGATCGGCCTGCTGATCGGCCCGGTAGGCCTGTGGATCCGCAAGTACATGGAAGAGCCCGAAGCCTTTCTCGAAGCACGCAAACAGGTACGTGGCAACGGGCCCGGGCTGTGGCAGGTGGTAGCGGCCTATCGCCGGCAGATCCTGGTGTCCATGGGCTTGTGCTGCGGTGGCACCGTGTCTTTCTATGTGGTGCTGGTGAACATGCCGACCTTCGCCCACACCAACCTCGGCCTGCCCCTGGACCAGGTGCTGCTGGTGCAGATGCTCGCCGTGGCGCTGATGACGCTAGTGATTCCCTGTGCCGGGGCGCTGTCGGACCGCGTCGGTCGGCGCCCAGTGCTGATGGCCTTCACCCTGGCGTTTTTCGTCATGGTCTATCCCTTGTACGTGTGGGTGGCCGAGGCGCCTTCCATCGAGCGCCTGCTAGTGATGCAGATCCTGTTGTGCAGCGCCATCGGCGGTTTCTTCGGCCCCGCGCCCACGGCCCTGGCCGAGCAGTTTCCGATCGAGGTGCGCTCCACCGGGGTGTCGGTGGCGTATAACGTCACGGTGATGCTGTTCGGCGGTTTCGCCCCGTTGATCGTGACCTGGCTGAGCAACGCCATGGCCACCCCGGTGGCGCCGTCCTTTTATGTATTGCTGACCTCGATCCTCAGCCTGCTGGGCATCTACTGTATGTACGACGCGGTCAGAGACGACAAACCCGATACCGTGACCCTGGGAGGCGAGTCTTGATCAATCAGCCCGAACCTTCGACCCACCACTGCATCGTCGAGCTGGACGCCCTGGCCCTGTCCCGGGCCATCCATGCCCGCGGGCTGTCCTGCCGCGAAGTGATGCTGGCCTACCTGGCGCAGATCTAGCGCTGCAACCCACGGGTCAATGCCCTGGTCTCCCTGGCAGACCCCGAGGCCCTGCTGGCCCAGGCCGACGAGCGTGACCGGCAACTGGCCCAGGGCCTGTCCATGGGCTGGATGCATGGCATGCCCCAGGCGATCAAGGACCTGGCGGCCACCGCCGGGATGACCACCAGCATGGGCTCGCCGCTGTTCGCCGAGCATGTGCCCCACGTGGACGCCATCAGCGTGGCGCGGGTCCGGGCCAGTGGCGCGATCATCGTCGGCAAGAGCAACGTGCCCGAGTTCGGCCTGGGCTCCCATACCTACAACCAGCTGTTCGGCACCACCGGCAATGCCTACGACAGCACCTTGTGCGCCGGCGGCAGCAGTGGCGGGGCTGCGGTGGCCCTGGCCCTGCGCATGCTGCCGGTGGCCGACGGCAGCGACATGATGGGCTCGCTGCGCAACCCTGCGGCTTTCAACAACGTCTTTGGCATGCGCCCCTCCCAGGGCCGGGTGCCCTATGGCCCGACCCCGGAGTTGTTTGTGCAGCAACTGGCTACCGAGGGTCCGATGGGGCGTACCGTGGCCGATGTGGCGCGGTTGTTGAGCACTCAGGCCGGTTTTGACGCCCGGGTGCCGCTGTCGCTGAAGGACGATCCGATGCGGCTCAATGCTTCCCTGCAACGGGATGTGCGGGGCCTGCGCCTGGGCTGGCTGGGAGACTACAACGGTTACCTGGCCATGGAGCAGGGCGTGTTGGCCTTATGTGAACAGGCCCTGGACGATTTCAGCAGCCTGGGCTGCGAGGTTGAACACTGCCAGCCGGACTTCTCCCTGGCCCGGCTCTGGGAGTGCTGGCTGGTACACCGTCACTGGCTGGTCCAGGGCACCCTGGGCCCGCTCTACAATGACCCGCAAAAACGCCGCAAGCTCAAGCCGGAAGCGTGCTGGGAAGTGGAGGGCGCGGCGTCACTGACTGCGGCGGATGTGTATCGCGCCTCCCAGACCCGCAGCGACTGGTATCGCGCGTTGCAGCAACTGTTCGAACGTTACGATTTCCTGTTGCTGCCCACTGCCCAAGTGTTCCCTTTCGATGCACGGCAAGCCTGGCCGCGGCAAATTGCAGGGCAGTCAATGGACACCTACCACCGCTGGATGGAGGTGGTGATCGGGCCGACCCTGGCCGGCCTGCCGAGCATCAGCATCCCGGTGGGTTGCAACCTGTCCGGCCTGCCCATGGGCATGCAGATCATCGGCCCGGCCCAGGCTGACCACGCCGTGCTGCAACTGGCCTACGCTCACGAACAACTGACCCAGTGGGTCCGGCGACAGCCGCCAGGAAACCTGCGGTAACCAAGCAGGTGTCGTGACCAGGGTGCAGGAGGCCTGCATCTTGCCGGTAGAACCTTCACCCATCCTCAGTCAGGGAGTTCGGACTATGGTCAGCAAGGTTGAAACCGGCAGTGTGCGTTCAGTGGAGCGGGCCCTGGCCATTGTCGAACTGCTTGGACAGCACCAGGCCTTGGGCCTGGAGGAACTGCACTATCTGACGGGCCTGGCCAAGGCTACGGTGTCACGCATGTTGCTGACCCTGCAGGAGCAGGGCTGGATCTATCGCGGCCTGAGTGACCGGCGCTATCGCTTGAGTGCCAGGAGTCTGTTCGGTGATAGCCGACAGCGTTTCAAGCGCCAGTTGGTGGAGCAGGCGGCGCCCTGCCTGCTGGAATTGAGTGCACGCACCGGGCTGGTCACTGACCTGTCGAGCTTCGATGGCGAATGCCTGGAGGTTCTGGAAAGCGCGGTGCCGGCGGTATTGCGCAAGCGCTACCCGAGCTGTAGCCGGATTGTCGGCCAGCATGCCAGCCTGTTTCATTCGGCCATGGGCAAAGCCTGCCTGGGGGCCCTGGCCAGAGATGAAGTCGAACGCCTGGCCGAACGAGAACAGGTACCGCTAGAAGCCCGGCAACAGGCCTGCGAGGAGTCGCGGTACCTGGGGTTTGGCCAGCGCACCGAGGGCCATTGGGAATACCCGGTGCGCCTGCCGTTCCTGATCCGGGCAGTGGCGTTGCCGTTGCAGGCCGAAGGCCAGGTGATCGGCAGCATTGCCCTGCATTGGCCCAGGGACCTGGCCTGTGTCGAACAAGTGCGCAACCGCCACTTGTGGTTGCTGGCCGAAACCATCGAGCAAGTGCAGAAAGACATCGCTTGAAATACCCCCTGCGGGCACTCCAGGTGCCCTGAACACGCCGCCCTAATCACGTCCTGCGCCCACTGGGTTCCATCCTGCGGAACCAGTGTCCATTGCCCTTTATCCCCCGAATCCGAAAATGAAGCCGGGTCGCCATCGGCGGCCATGACACCCATTCCAATAATAAAAACAGGTGATCTCATGCGGGCTGAACACAGTTGTCTGAGCGGGTTGTTGTGGTGTCTGTTGGCCGGCGGGGCTATGGCCGAGGATTTTTTCGAGGACAGCAGCACGTCCTTGCGCTACAGCCAGTTCTACTGGAAGGAAAACGACGGGGGAGGGTTCGGACCGACCCGGGATGAATGGGTGCAGGCCACTCAATTGAGTTTCAGTTCCGGCTGGTTCCACGATGTGCTGGGCATTGACTACAGCTACGGCCTGGCCGATGCCTTGCTTGTGGGGCACGAGGCCAACAACATCAGCAACCTTCGGGCTGATCGCAGCGTGCAGCAGCCCCACGGCATCGCCAAGCCCCTGGAGGCCTATCTGCGTGGGCGCTGGGTCGATGAGTCCGGCACCTTGAGCGCCGGTGTTGGGAAAAAGAGCCGGCAGTACCAGCTGTACCGCGATGACCGCTATTCACGGATCCTGCCGGCGGCCACCCTGGGCCAGGACCTGGGTTACGAGCGGGGCGCGCTGAGCTTGAACCTGAGCCGTATCGACGGTTTCAGCCCGCGCAACGAGTCGGGATGGAGCCAGGAACTGCGCAGCTATCAGGGGCGCAAGATCGATGATCTGCGGCTCTACGCACTGGGTTATGTGCTGCCCGATGGCAGCAAGCTGCAACTTGAGCACGGCGTGGCTCGGGACTACCTGCGTGCCTCCTCGCTGAAACTGTCCCGCAGCTTTGAATGGCCTTTCGGACGCGGCCTGGATGTCTATGCCACGTGGGGGCGGCAGGAGGATGCCGGCAGCCGCTTTGAATACGCGGGCGTACCCGGCCTGTATGAAGCGGAGCGCAGCCATGATGCACGCTATGTGGACCTGTCCCTGAAATACCGCTTCAGTCGCTATTACACCGGGTTGACCTGGAACAGGGTCTGGGGCGATGACTATGACCGGCCCTTCTTCGTCCAGGACCATGGCACCTGGAACAGCAGTGGCAAGCTGTTCTACTACTTCGGGCTGGAGGACGAACAGATGCTCAAGCTGATGGGCGGCATGGATTTTGGCGACATCGGCCTGCCACGCCTCAAGCTCGACCTGCACTATGCCTTCTCCGACCAAGCACGGGGCTATGAGGGCTTTAGCCGGCGTGAATTCCAGAGCGTGTTGCAATACTCGTTCGACGGGCTGTTCAAGGGCCTGGACCTGACCTGGTTGCACGGGCAGTTTCGCACCCGTGGCCAGCCTGATGGCCGCGAGCGGCAAAAGGTCTCGCGGGGACCTGCGGGCATCATCAGCCATAACGCTGAACGCCTCTACTTGAGCTATACCTACCGCTTCTAGCTTTGCCGGTGGGCGCCCGCCGATCGTGAAGTTTGCCAGCTCCTCGGGTGGACAGTTAAGGTGGCGCCTTCTTTTGCGTGGAGCTTGCATGCGTATCTCGATCCGCCTCTTTCTCAGCCTGCTTGGGGCCCTGACCGTGCCGGCCCACGCCGACTGGTACCTGGATAACGAGTCTTCCCGCCTGTCGTTCGTCAGCACCAAGAACTCCAGTATTGCCGAGGTGCAGCGCTTTCTCGTGCTGCACGGCAAGGTCGATGAGCAGGGCAAGGCCCAGTTGCAGGTCGAGCTGGAGTCGGTCAACAGCGCCATCCCCCTGCGCGACGAGCGCGTGCGCAAAGAGCTGTTCGAGATCAAGACCTACCCCGAAGCGTCCATCAGCGCCCAGCTCAGCCTGCAGCCGATCAAGGACCTGGCCCCCGGGGCGCAGATCGAGCTGCTGCTGCCGGTGACCGTCGACTTGCATGGCCAGCAGCACACCTACAACGCCGAGTTGCTGGCGACGCGCCTGGATGATCGGCGGTTTCAGGTGGTGACCCTGGAGCCGCTGGTGCTCGATGCCGAAGACTTCAAGCTGGCGCCGGGGATCGAGACCTTGCGCAAGGCCGCCGGCTTGTCGGCCATCAGCTTGTCGGTACCGGTGGGTGCGGTACTGATCTTCACGGCGCGCTGACATGGTCGGCGCGGTGTTTCCCTGGCGTGAAGGCAACCGTTTCGAGTTGCTGATCGACGGCCCGCGTTTCTTTCCGCGGATGCTGGCGGCCATCGAGCGTGCCACCGAGCAGGTCGAGCTGGAGCTGTACCTGGTGGAAGCGGGAGCCTGCGCCGAAGCCATGGTCCAGGCCCTGGTGCACGCCGCCGAACGCGGGGTACGGGTGCGTTGCCTGTTCGATGACTACGGCAGCCTGGCCTTTACCCTGCGCTTGCGTCAGCGCCTGACCGAGGCCGGGGTCGAGCTGCGTTTCTACAATCGCCTGAGCTGGCGCCGCGGCGGTCGCAACCTGTATCGCGATCACCGCAAGCTGCTGCTGGTCGACCAGTCCCTGGCCGTGGTGGGCGGCACCGGGGTCACCGATGAGTTCTGGGACCCGGAGGCCGACCACAGCGAGTGGCATGAAGTCATGGTCGAGATCGTCGGCCCACTGGTGCTCGACTGGCAGATCCTGTTCGATCGGCAGTGGCTCGCCAACCCCCACCGCACGGCCTGGAAACCCGCCGCGAATTTCGGTTTGCCGCGCTTGCCCAAAGTCCCGGCGCGGGGCGAGGGCATGGGCCGGGTGGCCTACGCCGATGCCCGTCAGCATCGGGATATTTTGCATTCGTTGATTCGTGCCCTGAACAGCGGCCAGCGGCGGATCTGGCTGGCGACCCCGTATTTCCTGCCGACCTGGTCGGTGCGCCGTTCGTTGCGGCGGGCGGCGGCGCGGGGTGTCGATGTGCGGCTGCTGCTGACCGGGCCCCGGACCGATCACCCTTCGGTGCGCTACGCCGGGCATCGCTACTACCCGAGGTTGCTCAAGGCGGGGGTGAAGATTTTCGAGTATCAGCCGTGTTTCCTGCACCTGAAGATGGTGCTGGTGGATGACTGGGTGAGCATTGGTTCCTGCAACTTCGACCACTGGAACCTGCGCTTCAACCTGGAAGCCAACCTCGAGGCCCTGGACCCGCCCCTGACCGGAGCGGTGACCGCGAGTTTCGAGGCCGATTTTGCCCAAAGCCAGGAAGTCAGCCTCGAAGCCTGGAAGCAGCGACCGCTGTGGCGCCGTATCAAGCAACGCATCTGGGGCTGGGTCGACCGGCTGGTGGTCAATATGCTCAATCGTCGGAGTTGAGCGTATTGCCTGCGAATAACACGGCACCCACTCCGGCCAGCGCAGCCCTCTGCAACCGCGCATCACTTGCGGATTAACGCGGCGTCCTTTCGGGCCAGCGTCCGAACGCGGCCCGAGCCTTCGGCAGCGGCTACAGCGTCAGAGCAGTTCGAAGCTCTGTTGTTTGACGTCCTGTGAGTCGAGGCCGATCTGCACGTTGAAGTCGCCCGGTTCGGCCGCGTATTTGAGTTGGGCGTTGTAGAACTTCAGGTCGTCCTCGGTGATGGTGAAGTGGATGGCTTTCTCTTCACCGGCCTTGAGCATGATTTTCTGGAAGTTCTTCAGTTCCTTGATCGGCCGGATCATCGACCCCGCCACGTCCTGGATATACAACTGCACCACGGTCTCACCGTCGCGCTTGCCGGTGTTTTTCACGGTCACGCTGGCGTCGAGCTTGCCGCTCTTGTTCAGGGTGGTGGAGGAGAGGGCCATGTCCGACAGGCTGAAGCTGGTGTAGCTCAGGCCATAGCCGAACGGGAACAGCGGCCCGGTGGTGTCATCGAAATACTGCGAGGTGTAGTTGCCCGGCTTGCCTGGGGTAAACGGCCGGCCGATGGTCAGGTGGTTGTAGTAGGTCGGGATCTGCCCGACCGAACGCGGGAAGGTGATCGGCAGCTTGCCCGACGGGTTGTAGTCGCCGAACAGCACGTCGGCAATCGCGTTGCCGCCTTCGGTGCCGCTGAACCAGGTTTCCAGGATCGCGTCGGCCTGTTCGTTTTCATCCAGCAACGACAGCGGGCGGCCGTTCATCAGCACCAGCACCAGGGGTTTGCCGGTGGCCTTGAGGGCCTTGATCAGTTCACGCTGGCTGGCCGGAATGTGCAGGTCGGTGCGGCTCGACGATTCGTGGGACATGCCCCGCGACTCGCCCACGGCGGCTACGATCACGTCCGAGGCCTGGGCCGCTTTTACCGCTTCGTCGATCATCTGCTGCGCCGGGCGTGGATCGTCCACCACTTCAGGCGCATCGAAGTTGAGGAAGTTGAGGTAGTCGACGACCTTCTTGTCGGCGGTGATGTTCGAACCGCGAGCGTAGGTCAGGCTCGCCTTGTCGCCCAGGGCGCGGCTCAGGCCGTCGAACAGGGTCACCGATTGTGCAGGCACGCCAGCGGCGGCCCAACTGCCCATCATGTCGATCGGCGCCTTGGCCAGCGGGCCGACCAGGGCGATTTTCGCGGTCTTGGCCAGGGGCAGGGTTTGGTTGCGGTTTTTCAGCAGCACCAGGCTGCGGCGTGCCACATCCCGGGCTTCGCTGCGGTGCAGGCGGCTTTCGGCATTGGTGTCGGCCGGGTCATCCTCGGCCTTGCCGATGCGCAGGTACGGGTCCTTGAACAAGCCCATGTCGTACTTGGCGCCGAGCACCTCGCGCACCGCGTTGTCGATATCGCTCTGGGCGATTTCCCCGGACTTGAGCAGCCCCGGCAGTTCCTTGCCGTACAGCGAGTCGTTCATGCTCATGTCGATGCCGGCCTTGATCGCCAGCTTCGCGGCTTCACGCCCGTCCTTGGCCACGCCGTGGCGGATCAGTTCGATGATCGCGCCGTGGTCGCTGACCGCCAGGCCCTTGAAGCCCCATTCCTTGCGCAACAGGTCCTGCATCAGCCACATGTTGGAAGTGGCCGGCACGCCGTTGATCGAGTTCAGCGCGACCATCACCCCACCGGCCCCGGCGTCGATGGCGGCGCGGTACGGCGGCAGGTAGTCCTGGTACATCTTGACCGGGCTCATGTCGACGATGTTGTAGTCGCGCCCACCTTCCACCGCGCCATACAGGGCGAAGTGCTTGACGCTGGCCATGATGCTGTCGGCGGCGTTCGGGCTCACGCCCTGGTAGGCCTTGACCATCACCTTGGCAATGCGCGAGACCAGGTAGGTGTCTTCGCCGAAGCCTTCGGAGGTCCGGCCCCAGCGCGGGTCGCGGGAGATATCGACCATCGGCGCGAAGGTGATGTCCAGGCTGTCGGCGCTGGCTTCCTGGGCGGCAATGCGCCCGGACAAGCCAATGGCCTCCATGTCCCAGCTCGAAGCCAGGGCCAGGCTGATAGGGAAGATGGTCCGGTGGCCGTGGATCACGTCATAGGCGAAGAACATCGGGATCTTCAGCCGGCTGCGCATGGCGGCGTCCTGCATCGGCCGGTTTTCCGGGCGGGTGATGGAGTTGAACGTGCCGCCGATGCGGCCGGCGGCGATTTCCTTGCGGATCAGCTCGCGGGGCATTTCCGGGCCGATGCTGATCAGGCGCAACTGGCCGATCTTTTCGTCGAGGGTCATCTGTTGCAGCAGGTTGGCGACAAAGGCGTCCTTGTCTTGCAAGGCCGCGCCCTGGGCTGGCTGGTTTTGCACGGTGGCCACCGAGGTCGCGGCCAATACGGGGTGACTGGCCAGGCTGATCAACAGGCCCAGCAAACACAGCTTCTTCATGAATATTGTTCTCAAGGGCTAAAGCCGACACCGGTGAGACGGGTCGAACAGCCGAAATTTAGGGAGCGCCTATTGTTGTTCGGATAAATACCGCACACTTCTGAACTCTTTTTTGCGCTGGGCATCTTTTAGCCCATCAGCCCGATGCATTCCAGTGGCGCAGGCAGTTTTTGCCCACAGGATGTGTGAAACCGGGCAAAAGCTTCATCTCAATCAGGTTGTGCAAGGAGCCCCACCCATGAACATCACCCAACGCCTGCGTTCGACCTGGCCCGTCGCCGCCTTGTTGCTGCTCGCCAGCCTGCTCAGTGGCTGCGGCATCAACAACATTCCGACCCTCGACGAACAGGTCAAGGCCGACTGGGGCCAGGTGCAGAACCAGTACCAGCGCCGCGCCGACCTGATTCCCAACCTGGTGGAGACCGTCAAGGGCTACGCCAAGCACGAGGAAGACACCCTGACCGCGGTGATCGAGGCGCGATCCAAGGCGACCTCGATCCAGGTCGATGCCTCGACCCTGGACAACCCGGAAAAACTCAAGCAGTTCCAGCAGGCCCAGGATCAGTTGAGCGGTGCACTCAGCCGGCTGATGGTGGTCTCCGAGCGCTACCCGGACCTCAAGGCCAACCAGAACTTCCTGGCTCTGCAATCCCAGCTCGAAGGCACGGAAAACCGCATTGCCGTGGCCCGGCGCGACTTCATCCTGGCGGTGCAAAAGTACAACACCGAGATCCGTACATTCCCCGGCCGCCTGTGGCACAGCATGATGTACAGCGACCTGCCGATTCGTGAAACCTTCGAGGCCACCAGCCCCGACGCCGACAAAGCGCCGCAAGTCAAATTCTGATGGGCCGCTTGCCGCGCATGCTGCACGGCGTGCTGCTGTCGCTGGCGCTGCTGGCCAATGGTGCAATCGCTGCCGAACCTGAATTCCCGGCCAAAAAACCGGGGCTGTATTTGCGCAAGGCCGCTCCTGAGCCGGTGCCCGAGCCGGCGCCGCGGGATGAAACGCCGGCGCCCCTGGAAAGCCTGTTTCCCGAGTTGAGCGGGCGGGTGGTGGATGGTGCAGGCCTGCTCGGCTCCAGCAGCATTCGCTACCTGACGCCGTTGCTCGCGGCCCATGAAAAACGCACCGGCGACCAAGTGGTGGTGGTCACCCTCGACAGCCTGCGCGGCAACAGCATTGAAGAATTCGCTGTGCAACTGGGGCGACATTGGGGCCTTGGCCAGCGGGACCTGAACAATGGCGTGCTGCTGATCGTGGCCCGCGCCGAGCGCAAGATGCGCATTGAAGTGGGCTACGGGCTTGAGGGCCTGCTGACCGATGCCCTGGCTTCGCAGATTATTGCCGGCATGGGCCAGGACTTTGCCCAGGGTGAGTTCGCCCAGGGGATCATCAACGGGACCAAGGCTATTCTGGACACCTTGCGTCGGCCAGCGCTGGCCAGGGTCGAAACCGACCAGGAGCAGCTCAAGAGCGAGCACCGCGAGGATTTTTTCCTGTTTGGCTTGCTGGCGGTGGTGCTGGGGCTGCTGTTTCTGTTGTTGCGCCAGGTGGTGGATATCGAGTTTGTCCGGGGCAAGTATCAACCGGGCGTCTCCAGGAGCGCTTCGAGCAGCAGTCGCCGTGACAGCGCTTCCGCCAGTACGGGCAGCTATGAGGGCTCAAGCGGTTCGGCAGGTTCCAGCGACAGCGGCGACAGCCTGCGCCCCGGCGGCGGCAGTTTTGGCGGTGGCGGAGCGTCCGGCAGTTGGTAACGGCGATCACGAAAGGACGAGGTGCTGATGCGAGCAATTAAAGTAAGCCTGGTGCTGTTGCTCTGGGTGCTGGCGGTGACGGCCCGGGCCGAGCTGAAGTTCCCGGAGTTGAGCGGCCGGGTGGTGGACGACGCGCAACTGATCGAGCCGGCGGTTCGAGCCTTCCTGACCCAGGAGCTGCAAGCCCACGAACAGGCCACCCGCGAGCAGTTGGTGGTGGTGACCGTGCCCAACCTGCAGGGCGCCCGGATCGAGGACTTTGGCTACTTGCTGGGGCGCCATTGGGGCATCGGCCAGAAGGACAAGAACAACGGCGCGCTGCTGATCGTGGCCCGCGACGAACGCAAGCTGCGCATCGAGGTGGGCTATGGCCTGGAGGACCGGCTGACGGACGCGCAGGCCTCGGTGATCATCAACCAGGTGATCACGCCCGCGTTCAAGGCCGGCGACTTCAGCAAAGGCATCAAGGACGGTGTGGCCGCCATGTTGCTGGTGCTGGGCGGTACGCCGCTGGAGCAGGCGAGCACGGCCTATGACTCGGGCTCCGATGCCGGCGTCAGTGACAAGGATTTTGTCGAGCGGCACCCGCTCTTTTTCATCTTCCTGGTGATGCTGTTTATCCTCGCCCTGATGGTGTTGCAGTTCCTCGGGATCTTGCCCAGCGGCGGTGGCCGAGGAGGTTCCAGCGGCGGCTCAGGCAGCGGCGGGTTCAGCGGCGGTTCGGGGGGCGGCTCAAGCGGCGGCGGTTTCAGTGGCGGCGGCGGCAGCTTTGGCGGCGGTGGCGCGTCGGGCGGTTGGTAACCAACAATAATCAGCGAGTATTGGACGACATGGCATTACTGAGTGAATACGAACAACGGCAGGTCGCCGAGGCGATTGCCCGGGTCGAGCAGCAGACCGACGCCGAGCTGGTGACCGTGCTCGCCGCCCGCGCTGACGATTACGCCTATATTCCGCTGCTCTGGGCCAGCCTGTTGGCGCTGATCGTGCCCGGGGTCATTCATCTGTTCGGCTGGATGGGCACCTACACTTTGCTGCTGACGCAATGGGCGACCTTTATTGTGCTGTGCCTGGTGTTTCGCATTCCCAAGGTCACCACCCACCTGATCCCGCGCTCGGTCCGCCACTGGCGCGCGTCGAACCTGGCCCGTCGGCAATTTCTCGAGCAGAACCTGCACCACACCGTGGGCAGCACCGGGGTGCTGATCTTCGTCTGCGAGGCCGAGCGCTACGTGGAGATCCTGGTGGACGAAGGAATCTCCCGGCGCCTGCCCGACCAGACCTGGGCGCCGCTGGTGGCAGCCTTCACTCAGCAGGTGAAGCAGGGCCAGACCTTGCAAGGCTTTATCAACTGCATCGACGCTTGCGGCGAATTGCTCAAGGTCCACGTGCCGGTGACCCAGGTGCGTAATGAGCTGCCCAATCGCCTGGTGGTGCTGGGTTGAATCGATTGTCGACGGTTTATGCTTCGAAAGTCGTAGTTGGGGGCTGTTTGAAGTCAGCATTGATTAAACGGCAATAGTTCCCGCCAGGCGGGCTATTGCCGGTTACCGGGCTGATTAAGTGCAATGCTTTTCAGACCGGTTTGATGCCGTTAATTACGACTAAAGTAGTAAAAACAGTATTCCTCAAGTTCAGGCACTTATTCCCACATTTGAATACCGCCATGGGACATGGCCTGGATCGGATGTTGGATAAACCCTTTGCCCGCTGAAATTTTCTGCGTTGTAACAAGCAGGAAACAAAACTTTGCTTATTCGATATTTGAATATAAAAGCAAAAAATAATATTAGAGCGGAATAAGTGTAGTCGTTATCCTGTGCTCCGCAGGGCATCGTTGAGCGGTTGCCGCCGTTGGCTGCCTCCATTGCGCGGCGGCCTTTCCTGGTTGTCGCTACTCGATCCCGAGTTGTCCGTATCGGTAAAAGATACGGCAGGGGGCATCCGGGAATTAATCATCGAGTTCGCAGCGGGAGTCCTGCAGGTCGGTCTTCTTATTATTGAAGTTGCCCAGGGCGGTGCAACTTCCGAGTGAGTGTGCCGAGGTCGATTAATCAAGTGTTTGTATCGGGTAACTGCCGGGGAACTTAGTGTTTCTTCAATGGCGGCCAGGTGGCTGTGTGCTTGCTGTTTGCAGCGTGTGACGGTTTTTTAACTTAGGGTTTGGGGGATTGATGAATATTCGTAAAAAAGCCGTGTCGAGCCTGGCACTCCTGGCGCTGGCGTTGACCGGGGCGGGCATGGCCCAGGCCGCGCAGCCGAGCGTGCGCATCGGCTACCAATTGCCATTGACCGGCAATACCGCCCAATACGGGCAGGACTTCAAGGCCGCCGCTGAAATCGCCCTCAAGGAGTTCAACGCGTCGGGTCGCATCCCGGTGCCGGTTGAAATCGTGTTCGAAGACTCGCGCTCCGATGCCAAGGAGGCCGTGTCGATTGCCCGCAAGTTCGCCGACGACCCAAGCATTGTCGGGGTCCTGGGGGATTTCACCTCGACGGTGTCGATGGCCTCGGCCCAGGTGTACAAGCGTGCCGGTCTGTCGCAACTGTCCCAGACCGCTTCCCATCCCGACTACACCAAAATTTCCAAGTGGCAATTTCGCAATATCACCAACCAGGACCAGGAGGGGCCGTTCAACGCCGACTGGATCGCGTCCCAGGGTTTCAAGAAGGTCGCGGTGATTGGCGAGCAGACCGACTGGGGTCAGTCAGCAGTGCAGGCGTTTGAGAAAAAGGCCAAGGAAAACGGGATCGAGGTGGTGTTCTCCGAGTACTTCAACCGTGGCATTCCCGATTTTCGTTCGCTGATTACCAAGGTCGACCGGGTGCACCCCGACGCCATCTACGGCGCCATTTTCTACGAGGACGCGGCGCAGTTTCTCAAGCAGCTGCACCAATTGGGGGTCAAGGCTCCGGTGTTCTCCAGTTCGGCGGCCTACAACGAGCAACTGATCAAGCTGGCGGGTAAAGACGCCGATGGCTTGCGCCTGACCTCGACCTTCCTGCCCACCGTGGATGCGGAAAACGTGCGCCACTTCGTGACCGCGTGGAAGGCCGTGCGCAACGGCGAGGAGCCCGGACAATTCCCGGCCCAGGCCTACGACGCCACCAACATCATGCTCGCCGCCGTGGCGCGGACCTACCCTGACGCCACGCGGGACAAGGTGCGCCAGGCGCTGGCAGAGACCAAGGACTTTCCCGGGGTCACCGGCTCCACCACCTTTGATGCTGACCGCGAACCGCACAAGTCCCTGGTCAAGGTTGAAGTCGTGAACGGCAAATTCGAGCCCTCGGCGCACTGATCGCGGATCGCTAATCCTTGCATTCAACTGTGTGGAAACACCCAGAAGCCGGCGCAGGTGTCTGCGTCGGCGATTAAGCCGTACCTGTTCGAGGCGTTTCCCGTGATCGATTCCTACTATTTCCAGCAACTGGTGATTGGCCTGTCGCAAGGCATGACCTACGCGCTGGTGGCTATTGGCTTCACCCTGATCTTCGGTGTGCTGAACGCGGTGAACTTCGCTCATTCCGAGGTCTACACCATTGGCGCCGTGGCCGGGCTGTTCGTCATCGGTGCCTACGCCCCGCCCCTGGCCGCCGTGGTGCTGTTGGTAGCCGCGGTGGGCGCCGCGCTGGGTTTTGGCCTGGAGCGGCTGGCGTTCAAGCCGTTCCGGCGTTTTTCCGACGAGGCCTCGCTGAAGTCCAGGGCCATGCGTGAATCGACGCTGATGTCGTCCCTGGCGCTGTCGATCATCGTGCGCGAGGGCCTGGAACTGGTCATGGGCTCGCAGATGCAGCCCGTCCCCTTCAACTACATGCTCAATACGCCGATTGTCCTGGGCAGCATCACCATCGTCAGTGGCGACGTGGTGATCTTCGCGGTGTCGGCCAGCATGTTGATCGGCTTGCAACTGCTGCTGAAAAAGACCCGGATCGGCCTGTCGATCCGCGCGGTGTCCAATAACCCCCTGGGGGCCAAATACAGTGGGATCAATGTCGACCGCACCATCGTCTCGACCTTTGTCCTGGGGTCGTTGATGGGCGCGGTGGCCGGATTGCTGGTGGGGCTCTATTACGGTTCGGTGTTTCCCTCGATGGGCTTTGCCCCGGGCATCAAGGCATTCGTGGCGATGGTCATGGGCGGCCTGGTGTCGATTCCCGGCGCGGTGATCTGCGCGTTGATTCTCGGCGTTTCAGAAAGCATGGCCACCACCTTCATGCCCTCGGCATGGGCGGACATGGTGCCGTACCTGTTCCTGATCCTGACCCTGATTTTCTTTCCCCGGGGCCTGTTCGGCGGAGGGCGCGAACGTGTCTGAGCGCTTTGTTCCCGCCGCGGTGATCGCCGCGCTGGTGCTGCTGGTATTCGTTGCCGTGCCCCTGGCCCTGCACGCTCACGGTGGCGGCTATTACTACCAGCTCGCCAGCCTGGCGTTGATCTTCATTCTGCTGGCCTCGTCCCTGCACCTGGTCTCGGGTGTGACCGGGCTGCTGCACCTTGGGCAAGCGGCGTTCTACGGGGTCGGCGCCTACCTGGCGGCGCTGGCCGGGGTGGCCTATCACGTGCCGTTCTGGTTGGCGCTGCCCCTGGCGGGCCTGGGCTCGGCGTTGATCGCCCTGCTGGTGGCGCTGCCCACCATGCGCCTGGTCAGCATCTATTTTGCGGTGGCGACCCTGGCCATCGGGCAGATGATCAACATCATCCTGATGAACTGGGTTCCGGTTACCGGCGGCCCGAACGGGGTCACGCTGTTTTCCCCCATGGACCTGTTTGGCTGGGAGATCACCGACAACACCGGCATCTATTACGTGGTGGCCGTGACGGTATCGCTGTCGGTGTGGGCCATCTACCGCCTCAGTTACTCCTATTACGGCAATGCGCTGCGTGCCCTGCGCGAAGACGACCAGTGCGCGGCGGCCATGGGCATCGATGCGGTGCGGCTCAAGACCCAGGTGTTCACGGCGGCGGCGTTCTTCGCCGGGATTGCCGGCGCGCTCTGGGCCTACACCACGGGCTATATCTCGCCGAACGATTTCAAATTCTCGGAAACCATCCTGATCCTGGCCATGGTGGTGGTGGGCGGCCTGGGCAGCCTGCCGGGGGCGATCATCGGCGCGCTGCTGCTGGTCCTGCTGCCGGAAGCGCTGCGCGGCTTTGGCGATTTGCGCAACATCATTGTCGGCAGCGTCATGTTCCTCTCCATCCTGTTCCTGCCCAAGGGCCTGTGCGGTGAAGTGCCGGCGATCAGCCTGGCGCGCGGGTTGTTGGGCGGCGCCTGGAAAACCGATGCGGGCAAAAAGGTGGGTTGGAAATAATGCTCCTTGAATTCAACGGACTGACTCGCCGTTTCGGCGGGCTTACCGCCATCGATAACGTCTCGGGGCATGTGGCCAAGGGCGAGTTGCTGGGGCTGATCGGCCCCAACGGGGCCGGCAAGACCACCCTGTTCAACCTGATCACCGGGTTCGTTCCGGTCAGTGCCGGCACCGTGCATTTTGCGGGCCGCGATGTGACCGGCAAGCCGCCCCATGTGGTCGCTCGGCTCGGTTTGTCGCGCACGTTCCAGAACCTGCGGATCTTTCCCAACATGACCGTGTTCGACAATGTTTCGGTCGGCGCCACGGGGATGATCGGCCAGGGCCTGGTGGAAACCATTTTCGGCCGTGGCGAGCGTCGGCGACGGATCTCGGAGCAGAGCTGGCAGGCGCTGGAGGCGGTCGGGTTGCAGCACCTGGCGAACCAGCTGGCGGCCAATCTCTCCTACGGCCAGCGCAAGTACCTGGAAATTGCCCGGGCCCTGGCGATGCAGCCTGAGCTGTTGATCCTGGATGAGCCGGCAGCCGGGCTCAACGACACCGAAACCGCCGAGCTTGCGGCCTGTATCCAGCGCCTGCACGGCACCGGGCTCAGCGTGATGCTGGTGGAGCACGACATGAACCTGGTGATGTCGATCTGTCAGCGGATTCTGGTGCTCGCCTCCGGTAGAAAGATCGCCGATGGGCCGCCGGCGGCCATCCGCTGCGACGCGGCGGTCCTGGAATCCTATCTGGGGACTGATTGGGAATGAACATCCTCGACATCCAGGGCTTGAAGATCAACCTGGGCACCCACGACATTCTGCACGGCATCAGCCTGGCCGTGCCCGAGCGCAGCATCATCGCCGTGCTGGGGGCCAACGGGGCGGGCAAGACCACCCTGATGCGCGCGATTTCCGGGATCTACCAGGCCAGCGCCGGCAAGATCCTGCTCGATGGCCAGGACATCAACAGCCTGCCCAGCCACAAACGGGTGCAGCAGGGGATTCTGCAGACGCCGGAAGGGCGGCAGATTTTCTCCAACATGACCGTGCGCGAAAACCTGCTGGTGGGCGGTGGGCCTTATGGCATGCGTGAGGCTGAATCGGTGCTGGATCTGTTTCCGGTGATCGGCGAGCGCTTTCACCAACTGGCGGGTTCGTTGTCCGGCGGCGAGCAGCAGATGCTGTGCATCGGCCGGGCCTTGATGCGCCGGCCGCGGATTCTGCTGATGGACGAGCCCTCGTTGGGGCTGGCGCCTAAAGTGGTGGGGGAGATTTTTCGGTTGATCCAGCACATCCGCTCCACCGGCCTCACCGTGTTGCTGGTGGAACAGAATGCCAAGGCCGCGCTGCGGGTCGCCGACTACGCGGCGGTGCTGGACGGCGGCCATATCACGCTTGAAGGACCGGCCGCGCAGATTGCCGCCGATCCACGGATTGTCGACGCTTACCTCGGAGGTCATTACCACCCATGACGCACACAACGTCCAACGCCCTGGCCACGAGCCGCCTGCGCGAAGAGCTGGCCTACCTGAAATTGCCCAGTGCGGCCTGGACGGCCGCGCGCAAGGGCCCCGACGGACTCGACCTGCCCGATGTCGCGATTATCGGCGCGGGCATGTTTGGCATTGCCGCCGCCGTGGCCCTGATCCTCAAGGGCGTGCACAACGTCCGCCTGTTCGACAGCCAGCCACCCGGCCGCAGCGGGCCCTGGACCACCTATGCGCGGATGCCGACCCTGCGTTCGCCCAAAGACCTGCCGGGGCTGAGTTTCGGGATCCGTGCGCTGACCTTTCGCGCCTGGTACGAAGCGACCTACAGCCCCGAGGCCTGGGAGGCGCTGTACAAGATTCCCAATGCGGTGTGGCAGGACTACCTCGAATGGATCGCCGAGGCCTTCGACCTGCCGATTGAACACAACGCGGCGATCCGACGTTTTTCGGTGGGGCCGCAGACCGTCACCCTGCAGCACGAGGACGGGCGCAGCCTGATTGCCCGGCGCCTGGTGATCGCCACCGGGCGCTCGGGGACGGGGGGCGCGAGCCTGCCTGGGTTTATCGATCCGGGCCTGTTTCCGACCCGGGCGGCCCACAGCTGCGACCCGATCGACTTTGCCGCCCTGGCCGGGCGCCGCGTGGCGGTGATCGGTGCCGGTTCCTCGGCCTGGGACAACGCCGCGACAGCGCTGGAGCACGGCGCCGCGCAGGTCACCCTGTATGCCCGGCGCAGCTATCTGCCGCAGATCAACAAGGCCCGGGGCTATATTTATCCGGGCTTTATCGAGGGCTGGCACGGGCTCGCCGCGCAGGATAAATGGGCGGTCTCGGCCTACCTCGACGACATGCCGCCACCACCGCCCCATGAAACCGTACTGCGAACCCTGGCGGCTGGGGGCGAGCGCTTTACCCTGAATTTCGACTCGCGGTTCGAGGCCGTGTCCGAGGAGGCCGGGCAGGTGCAACTGACCTTGGCCGAGCGCACCGATCACGCGGACTTCCTGATTGCCGGGACCGGCTTTCGCGTTGACCTGGCCCGTGAACCGCTGTTTGACCAGGTGGCCGGGCGCGTGGCGCTGTGGCGTGACCGCTTTGTACCGGCTGCCGGTTCCGAGCGGCCGCACCTGGGCCTGTTTCCGTGGCTGGGGGCGGGGTTTGAACTGCAAGAGCGCGGGCTGGCCGACGGTGCCTCCGAACTGAACCGGGTGCACCTGCTCAACCACGCCGCGAGCCTGAGCTTTGGTTCGATTGCCTCGGATATCCCGGCGATTTCCGCTGCCGCCGAACGCCTTGCCCGGCACATTGTGGCCCAGCTTTTTCAGGAGGGTTTCGGTGCGTATCAGCAACGGCTGGTGGATTGGGAGAACGAGTGGGAGCTGGAAACCACCCCTTACTTCCACCGCGCATCAGGCGCTCAACCGGCGCTTTAAGCCTCGGGTTGCCAGGCGCCGGGCGATTTCTTGTCGCCCGTTGCGCCGGGCGTTTGGCAACCGCTACCCAGCGGCGGGGCGGCTCGAACGCCTGCCCTGATCAGGCCTCGGCTCGTGGAAAAAACACCGCTGGGTCAATAACTCCGTGCCCCGACGGGCCATCCCCCCTAAAATACCCGCCACTTTTGAATCACCGCGCGTATCGCCCGAGGCCCCGTCCCCCATGTCTGTCACTGCAACCTCCAGCCGTCCGGCGCCGGATCACCATGCCCAGTTTCTGGCCTTGCTGGACACCAGCCTGGCGCAGAACGCCTTTATCAAGCTGGTTCTGGCCAAGTACGTGGGCGACGAAGCGGATCTGCAGCGCATCATCATCAAGCAACTGACGGTCAAGGAGCAGCCGTGCCTGTCCTTCGTCTACCGCTACAAGACCCGGGACATCACCAAGAACTTCTCCCTGGAGGAGGGCGCGGCGTTGATCGGCCAGTGGCTGCCGGCCTCGTTCAAGAACGCGCACCTGCTGACCCTGACCGATGAGGTGCAGCTGGAATACAGCAAAAAGGGCAAGAGTTCGCTGTTCAAGGGCAAGCCCCAGCAGCAGCGTGAAGTGCCGTCGGCCGAGCACAACCGTGAGAAGAATCGTTTTCTCGACCTCAGCCGGCCGTTTCTCGCGGATCTTGGGGTGACCAACAAGCAGCACGAGCTGATCCCGGCGATGTCGCGCAAGTGGAAGCAGATCAACAAGTTCATTGAAGTCTTCAGCCACGCCCTGGCCACCTCGCCGATCAACCTCGCGCAGCCGGTGCGGGTGGCGGACTTCGGTTCCGGCAAGGGCTACCTGACCTTTGCCATCCACGATTACCTGCGCAACACCTTGCAGGCCCCGGCTGAAGTCACCGGGGTCGAGCTGCGTGAAGACATGGTCACCCTGTGCAATACCGCTGCGGCGCGCCTGGAGCATCCGGGGTTGGTGTTCAAGTGTGGCGACGTGCGCAGCGTTGCCCCCAGCGAGCTGGACGTGATGATCGCCCTGCATGCCTGCGATATCGCCACCGACTACGCGATCCATACCGGGATCCGCTCCGGCGCGGCGATCATCATGTGCTCGCCGTGCTGTCACAAACAGATCCGTCTGCAAATCCAGAGCCCGGCGCTGCTCAAGCCGATGCTGCAATACGGCCTGCACCTGGGCCAGCAGGCAGAAATGGTCACCGACAGCCTGCGCGCGCTGTTCCTCGAGGCCTGTGGTTATGAAACCAAAGTCTTCGAATTCATCTCCCTGGAACACACCAACAAAAACAAAATGATCCTCGCCGTCAAACGCGCCGAAGCCGCAGACCCGGCCCAGTTG
This sequence comes from Pseudomonas sp. CF161, assembly GCF_000416215.1. Lineage (NCBI taxonomy): Bacteria > Pseudomonadati > Pseudomonadota > Gammaproteobacteria > Pseudomonadales > Pseudomonadaceae > Pseudomonas > Pseudomonas sp. CF161. Next base: position 2,493 of record NZ_ATLP01000103.1, on the reverse strand, counting down.
CTGCTGAAAATCGAAGAGCTCAAAGCCTTCTATCACATCAGCGAACACTGCCTGGAAACCCTGCTCAAGGCCGATGGCTACCTGTAACCCACCACTGTTGGCCAGCGCAGCCTGGCGGCAGCGGCTACAGGATGTGTGAGGTTACAGGGCCCGCCCTGGCGCGGGTTCGGCCGGGCGGACGCTGGTCTTGCGCCCGAGCATCACGGTCAGAATCACGCCCACCGCGAACACCCAGGTGATCGGTTCGATGCGCTCGCCAAACAACAGCGCGGAAAAGGCGAGGGTGAAAAAGATCTGCAACCGCTGGATCTGACTGACCCGGGCAATGCCGCCCATGGCCGGCCCGGCGTTAGAGCAGCGGCAAGCGGCAAGCTTTCAGCGACAAGCTTGAAGCTTGCAGCTGCTCCTGTAGTACCCGCGTATTACCCGGGCCGGCAGATTAGGACTACCTTGAATACTCTTTCTGCCCACGTGTTTCTGTAAAAGGAGTTATCCCATGGCCGCTAAAAAGATCCTGATTCTGGTCGGCGATTACGTCGAAGACTACGAAGTGATGGTGCCGTTTCAGGCGCTGCTGATGGTGGGGCATACCGTGCACGCCGTGTGTCCGGACAAAAACGCCGGCCAGACCGTGCGCACCGCGATCCATGATTTCGAGGGCGACCAGACCTATAGCGAGAAGCCGGGTCACCTGTTCGCCCTGAACTTCGATTTTGCCAAGGTGCAGGCTGCCGATTACGACGCGCTGCTGATTCCTGGTGGTCGGGCGCCGGAATACCTGCGGCTGAATGAAAAAGTCCTGCAACTGGTCAGGGAATTCGACAAGGCGGGCAAGCCCATTGCCGCGGTGTGCCACGGCGCGCAACTGCTGGCGGCAGCCGGGGTGCTGGAAGGCCGTGAATGCAGCGCCTACCCGGCCTGTGCCCCGGAAGTGCGACTGGCGGGGGGGACGTACATCGATATTCCCGTGACCGAGGGCCACGTTCAGGGCAATCTGGTCACCGCCCCGGCCTGGCCGGCGCACCCAAGCTGGCTGGCGGGTTTCCTCGGCCTGCTGGGCACCCGAATCACCCTGTAACGGAGGGCCCTGCGCATGTGCGAGCTGTACGTCAAAGCCGATCCGATTCTCTACGAATCCCGTTCACGCTCGCTGCGCATCTGCGGCGTGGTCACCACGTTGCGCCTGGAAAACCAGTTCTGGGACATCCTCAGTGAAATCGCCGGGGAAGACGGTATGACCACCAACCAACTGATCGCCAAGCTGTATGAAGAGGTCATGGACTACCGCGGCGAAGTGGTGAACTTCGCTTCCTTCCTGCGCGTCAGCTGCACCCGCTACCTCAGCCAGCGCCGCAGCGCCACGCCGGAACTCAGCGTGGTTCGGCGCAACGCCCTGTAACACCTGGCGCTATGTCGGCGGCGTCGGCTCCGGCCAGCGCAGCCTGCGGCAGCGGCTACAAGGCGGCGTCAATCGCGGGTACGGGCACCCTCGAGCAATGCGTCCACCCCCGCCCGGGCCATTTCCACCGAATGCACCATGGACCAGATCAGCCCGCGCTCGATGCCGCTGGCGCGTTCGGTGATTTCATCAGACACCTCTTCGGCGCATTTAAGCAGCAGCGCGACGTGCATCAGCGCGTCTTCGGCATTGACCCCAGGTTGCACCGCGAACAGCGCATGGCCCTGGGCATCGCGCAGGCCAAAGGGGCGAGGCCGGGTGTTTTTCAGGGAATGGAGCAGGTGGGCGTTGGCGCGATCGAGTGCCGGGTCGCGGCGTCGTGGGTGGGGTGGATCGGGGACGTGCTTTTTCATGTGTGTCACTCACTCAGTCGTTGTCGGACTGCCAAGCTCACTTCCACATGAGGGGTGGCAGCTGTGCGTGGGTGTGGAAGACCGGGACTGAGTAACCCAGCACACCCGAAGGTGTCCCGCGCACAACTGCCATAAAGCGCCGTCGATGAAAATGCATCGACGCTTGCTCAAGAGCACTCATGCTTACTCAATCCCGAACTTCCACATCCGGGCCGCTGTTTTTGCAGCGACGCACGGAGACTGCCGGATCGGTATGAGCTGTACAAGCCGCTCAAAGGCGTTTTGGATTCTCTAGGAAATACCCTACAAAACAAAGAGAAACCTCTTCACGGCTCAGCGGTACAAGGCCCTGTCACCTATGGCCGGGAACTTCCCCTCACGGCCAACGCACTCCGTCTCCGTCCCAGGTGAGTTTCAGATTTTCCTTATATCCCCGCCCTCGACCTCAGCCCTAGATTCCCTCAGCCATGGAAGGTCCTGCACACCTGCATAGGCTCAGATCTCTAAAACCCAAGGACTCAGTGACAGGGCGTGATTGATGCTCAGCCGACGCCGATTCCCCCTTGAACCGAACAGCCTGCCACTGTCCGAGTAGCGGCCCGGCCCCAGGAGCGCTCTAGATGCTTGTCAGCTTCCCCTTCCTGCGCAAAGCCGATCTTCAAGAGACGGATACGATCGACG
>NZ_ATLP01000102.1:0-84986 GCF_000416215.1 Pseudomonas sp. CF161 | reverse complement strand
CACCAGCACCTCGCAACTCAGGGCCCGGCCCTGGGGCAATGCCTGGCCCTCCAGGCGCGCCCGGTTTGCGGGCCGGGCCACGCCGGCCAGGAACGCGAGCAGGGCTTCCCACACCTGAAACAGCCGGTTGCCACTGGGGATCAGGTTGCTGTGCTCGAAGCCGCCCTGGATCCAGCCCGACGGAATCCAGCGCGCCAGGCGCAACAGGTCGAAACCGGCGCTGGGCCAGCAGTTCTGCATCTCGGCCCGCAGCCCGGCGCGCACCCGGACCTGATCCAGGCGCACATTGGGCACGCCATCGACCCGCGCCAGCACGCCGTTCACATAACTGCCCGACAGGCCCATGGGCCGGTGCGACTTGCGGGTCCAGGCCAGGCTGCGAACGCCGTTGGCCAGCAAGGCCGCGGCCAGGTGTTCACCCGGCCGGCCCTGCAGGGCGCGGCCGTTCCAGAAGAACTCCACTGGCTGCTGCGCACCGTGGGCCAGGCGCGGACATGCCCGGCTCATGGCTGCGCCCTCTTCTTGGCCCGGCTCTGGGCCGTGAGGCTGATGGCCAGCATGATGATCGAGAGCAGGGTCATCAGGGTCGCCACCACCGCGATCACCGGGTCGATTTCCGAACGCAGCGAGCTGAACATCTTGCGGGTCAGGGTCGAGGTGTCGCCGCCGCTGATAAACAGCGAAATCACCGCCTCATCCAGGGACACGGCGAAGGCGAACATTGCCGCGCCGATCACCGAAAAACGGATCTGCGGCAGAGTCACGTCAAAGAACGCCCGCAGCCTGGTGGCGCCGAGGATGCACGCCGCATGTTCCTGGGTCATGTCATAGGAGCGCAGCCCGGCCTCGACGTTGATGATCACGTAGGGCAAGGCCACCAGGGTATGGGCCAGCACCAGGCCGAACAGGGTGTTGTTCAGCTCCAGCCGCGCGTAGACGAAGAACAGGCCGATGGCGGTGAAGATCACCGGCACGATCATCGGTGCCAGCATCAGCCCCCGCAGCAGCGCGGTGAAGCGCTTGCCGCTGACATGCAGGGCATAGGCCGCCGCCGTGCCGAGGCTGGTGGCGATGAGCATGGTCAGAGTCGCGGTGAACAGCGAGATCCGCGTCGCACTCTGCCACTCCAGGGAGCCGAAGTAATTGAGGTACGACTGCCAGCCCAGGGACTTGGGCGGGAAGCTCAGGTAGCGCGCATCCGACAGCGACATCGGCAGCACGATCAGGGTCGGCGCAATCAAAAACACCATCGCCAGCAGCATGAACAGGTACAGCCAGCTGCGCTTGGCCTCGCGGACCAGGTTTCGGGATAGACGGGACATGGCTTCACTCACTCCGCTGACGAAGGCCGGCGACCTTCTTGACCAGGTACATCAGGGCCAGGGTCGCCAACAACAGAATCACCCCCAGGGACGAGGCCGCGCCCCAGTTGGCGTACATCGACACGTCGCTCTCGATGCGCATCGACAGCATCTGCACCTTGCCGCCGCCGAGCAGGGCCGGGGTCACGTAGAAGCCCAGGCTGAGGACGAACACCAGGGTCGCGCCAGCGGTCAGCCCCGGCAGCGACAACGGCAGGAACACATCACGAAAGGCCCGCGCCGGCGCCGCGCCAAAGGTGGCGGCGGCCTGCTGGTAGATCGGGTTGATGCTCTTCATCGCCGCATACAGCGGCAGGATCATGTACGGCAGCATGATGTGGGTCATGCCGATCACCGTGCCGGTGAGGTTGTGCACCAGGGCCAGGGGCGTATCCACCAGCCCAAGGCCGAGCAGCATTTCGTTGACCAGGCCACGGCGTTGCAGGATCACCAGCCAGGCGTAGGTGCGCACCAGCAACGAGGTCCACAGCGACACCAGGAGCAAGGCCATGGCCAGGTTGGCCAGCAGGCGCGGGCCGTGGACCATGCAATAGGCGTAGGGGTAGCCGATGACCACGCAGATCGCGGTGACGATAAAACTCACGCTGAAGGTCTGGCTGAAGGCCAGGGTGTAGATCGGCTGCAGCAGGCGGCTGTAGTTCTCGGTGGTCCACTGGCCCTCGGCGTCGAACAGCGACAGGCCGAACAGCCAGCCAATCGGCAGCACAAAGGTCACCAGCACCAACAGCAGGGCCGGCAGGCCCGGGCTCAGCAGCCACCAACCATGGCGGCGGCCGGCGCGTTGCAGTTGCTGGCGATGGGGGGCCTCGGCAGGGTTGAGGGCCAGGTTCATGGCGCGTCTCCCACCACCAGGGTGTCCATCGGGTGCAGGCCCAGGCGCACCTGTTCACCACGCTGCGGCAAGCGCTCGACCTCGGAACTGCGGGTCGGGCGGCGGATCGAGACTTCGGCGCCCTGCTCCAGGGTGATCTGGATCAGTTGGCTGTCGCCCTGGTAGATCACATCGCGGACCTGGCCTTGCAAGCCGTTGAAGCCCGGCGTGTCGGCGCCGATAAATTGCAGTTTTTCCGGGCGCACCACCAGGTTCGGGTTAAGCAGCGGTCCTGCGGGCGGCGTGCATTGCAGCTGCGACTCGCCGAGCCACACCGCGCCATCGCGAACCTGCACCGGCAGGCATGAGGACTCGCCGACAAATTCGGCGATAAAGCGGTTGGCCGGGCGCTCGTAGAGGTTTTGCGGGGTGTCGATCTGCTGGATGCGGCCCTTGGTCATCACCGCGATGCGATCGGACAGGGTCAGGGCTTCGCGCTGGTCGTGGGTCACATAGACCACGGTCATGCCCAGGCGCTCGTGCAGGCGGCGGATCTCCAGTTGCATGGTTTCCCGCAGGCGCTTGTCCAGGGCCGACAGCGGTTCGTCCATCAGCAGGATCTTCGGTTCAAACACAATCGCCCGCGCCAAGGCGATGCGCTGGCGCTGGCCACCCGACATTTCGTCGATGCGCCGCTCCACCAGGTGATCGAGCTCCACCGTGGCCAGCGCCTCGTGCACCCGCCGGCGGATGTCCTCGCGCTTGTAGCCCCGCAGCTTGAGCGGATAGGCCACGTTCTGGAACACGTTCATATGGGGAAACAGCGCGTAGTTCTGGAACATCATCCCCACGTCGCGTTTGTGCGGCGGCTCGAAGACCATCTCGCGGCCACCGAAGCGAATGCTGCCGCTGTCGGGCTGGACGAAACCGGCCAGGGCCATGAGCAAGGTGGTCTTGCCCGAACCGGACGAACCCAGCAGGGAGATGAACTCGCCACTGCGGATGTTCAACGACACATCGTCCAGGGCGGCAAAGGCACCGTAGGTCTTGGTCAATCGCTCGATGTCGATGGCGATCGACTGGCTTTTTTCTTGGGACATAGTCAACTCAGCGCAAGGTAAAGACTCAACTTCAGGGCCACCAACCACGCGGCCCGCAACCTCCCCGCAGGCCCGGGCCGGCGGGGAGTCGAGCATGAATCAGTTCTGGATAAACAGGTCGAAGCGGCGTTGCAGCTCGGCCTGGTTGTCTACCCACCAGACCGGGTCGAACATCGCCACCTTGTCGATGTTGGCCGGCGCGGTGGGCAGCTTGGCCGCCATCTGCGCGGGGATGATCCCGGTGTCGTAGGCCTTGCTGTTGATCGGCGGGTTGGGGATCAGCATCACCAGCCGCGCCTGGCTCTCTGCGGACATGATCTGGCCAATCAGCTTCATCGCCAGTTCCTTGTTCGGCGCGCCTTTGGGCACCACCACGCAATCGTAGTCCAGCAGCGCCTGGTCGTAGGTGTAGTCGACCGCTTCGCCGCCCTGCTTCAGCTCGTTGACCCGCGAGGCCCAGATCGACAGGAAGTCCACTTCACGGCTGCGCAGCAACTGTGCCGAATCGCTGCCGCTGCGCCACCAGTTGACCACTTGCGGCTTGATCTTCTCCAGCACCTTGAACGCTCGCTCGACGTCCAGCGGGTAGAGGTTTTTCGGCGCCACGCCATCGGCCATCAGCGCCAGTTCCAGGGTGGTGAAAGGCTGGCGGTACAGCGAGCGCGCGCCCTTGATGTTGGGGTCGAAAAACTCTTTCCAGTTCTTGGGCACCGCCTTGCCGGTGTCGGTGGCCCAGGCCATGACCGTGGAATAGGCATTGCTGGCGATCCAGTTCTTGCCGTACAGGCCCTTGGCCACGCCCGAGGTGTCGATCACCGAGAAATCCAGGGGTTCGGTCAGGCCCTGGCGCTCGGCCAGCACGCAATCGTTGGAGGCCAGTTCCACCACATCCCACTGCGGCTTGCCGGACAGCACCTGGGCACGCACGGCGGCCAGGCCATCCATGTTGTCTTCCTTGATGGTCACGCCCAGGGCCTTGGCCGCGGGTTCCAGGTAGGCCTTGCGCTCGGCATCCTGCAGGGCCCCTCCCCAGCCCGCGAAGGTGATGCTCGGCGCGGCCTGGGCGGCGCCGATGCACAGCAGTGAAAGGGTCAAGGCGCTGATGGTTCTGGTGCTGGCGGTGATCTGCATTGGGTGTATTCCCTGGGTCGTTGTCAAAGGACAGGCAACAGCTGAAACGCGGGCGTCCTGCCCTCCAATCGAACTCGATCCTGATTTTTATTCTGGGTATCGCCGGTGTCGCGGGCACTCAATCGTTGAAATTGAGCATCACATGCCGCACGCAGGTGTAGTCCTCCAGGCCATAGACGCTGAGGTCCTTGCCGTAGCCGGATTGGCGCTGGCCGCCGTGGGGCATTTCCGTGGCCAGGGTCATGTGATCGTTGACCCACACGCAACCGTACTGCAATTGGCTGGAGGTGCGCAGCGCGCGCTTCACGTCGCGGGTCCAGACCGAGGCCGAGAGACCGTACTCGCTCTGATTGGCCCAGGCCATGACTTGCTGCTCGTCGTCGAAGCGGGTGACGCTGACCACCGGGCCGAAGACTTCCTTCTGCACGATTTCATCTTCATGGCGCACCCCGGCAATCAGGGTCGGGGCGTAGAAGAATCCGGGGCCGTCCACCGGTGCACCGCCCACCAGCACTTCGGCATGGGCCAGGCCGCGGGCACGCTCGACAAAGCCGGCCACCCGCTGTTGCTGGCGGCGGCTGATCAAGGGCCCGAAATCGCTGCTCGGGTCGGTGGGGGCGCCGGTCTTGAGGGTGGCAATGTTCGCGCTCAGGGCTTCGACAAAGCGGTCATGGATTGCATCGTCCACGTACACCCGGCAGGCGGCGGTGCAGTCCTGGCCGGCGTTGTAATAGCCGCCGGTGCGCAACATGTTCACTGCAGCGTCGATGTCGGCATCGGCAAACACCAGCACCGGTGCCTTGCCCCCCAGCTCCAGGTGGGTGCGCTTCAAGTTGCTCGCCGCCGCCCGCACCACCGCCTGCCCGGTGGCGATATCGCCGGTGACCGAGACCATGCGGATCTTCGGGTGGCTCGACAGCTGTTCGCCCAGGCTGGCACCGCGCCCGGAAAGGATGTTGACCACCCCGCGCGGGAAGATCTCGGCGCACAACCGGGCCAGGTACAGGGCACTCAGGGGCGTCAGTTCCGAGGGCTTGAACACCAGGGTATTGCCGGCGGCCAGGGCCGGCGCGAGTTTCCAGGCGGCCATCAGCAGCGGGTAGTTCCAGGGCGCGATCAGCCCCACCACCCCCAGCGGATCGCGGCGGATCATGCTGGTGCGCCCCGCCACATACTCCCCGGCGGCACTGCCCGACAGGCAGCGGCTGGCCCCGGCAAAGAAGCGGAACACATCGGCCACCGCCGGCAGTTCATGGCCAATGGCTTTTTGCAGCGGCTTGCCGCAGTTCTGGCTTTCCAGGGTGCCCAGGGCTTCGGCGTGGCGCTCGATGGCATCGGCCAGCTTGAGCAGCAGCGCGGCACGCTGGCGCGGTGGGGTCGCGGCCCAGCCCGGAAAGGCCCGTTCGGCGGCGTCCACCGCCTGGTCCAGCTGCGCCGGAGTGGCTTCGGCAATGACGGCCAGTTGGCGCTCATCGGCCGGGGCGATCACCACTTCTTCGGCACCCAGGCCCGGGACCAACTGACCATCAATCAAAAACTCACGGTAGATCATGACAAGCTCCAGAAAAATGACCCGCCTCAGCGGGCGTCTTGAAAGCGATACCAGCTGTAGGCCAGGCGTTGGCCCAGGCGCAGGAACGGCTGGAAGGGAAAGCGTTGTGGCACCTGGTGCAGGAAACTTGCGGCACTCGGCACGCCGGTGCCCATCACCATGTCCGCCAGGCGCTGGCCGGCGTGCAGCGAAAACGACACGCCGCTGCCGGCGTAACCACCGGCGCTGAACACCTGGTCCAGGCCCGGCACCTGATAGATGTAGGGCAGCGAGTTCTGGCTCACCGCCACCCAGCCGCCCCAGCCGTAGTCCACCGGCACCTGGCCGAGCACCGGGAACTTGCGCCGCAGGGAATCGAGGAGGAACTGGCGATGCACCGGGTTCTCGGCCTCGCGCCCGGTCACGGCGCTGCGCCCGCCAAACAGCAGGCGGTTGTCCGGCAGGCGGCGGTAGTAGAACAACAGGTTGCGTGTATCGAACATGCAGTCCGTGGACGGCAGGCTGTTGCGCACCTGCTCGGCGGATAACGGCGCGGTGACGATGATCTGCGAATGCACCGGCAGCACCCGGCCGGCCAGTTGCGGGTGCAGGTCCGGCGAGGTGTAGCCGTTGGTGGCCACCACCACTTTGCGCGCCCGCACCACGCCGCCCGGGGTCACCAGCAGGTGGCCACGGGCATCACTGCTCCAGCCAGTCACCGGCGACGCCACGTGGACCCTGGCCCCGGCGGCGCGGGCCATGCGTTGCACGCCCCAGGCCAGTTTCAACGGGTGCATGGCAAAGCCGTCGGGCATGCGCAGCGCACCAAAGGATTCGGCCCCGGCATGGGCGCCCTGCAACTGCTCGGCGCCGACAAAATGCGCGGGGTAACCCAGCACCTCGTTGTACAGCCCGGCCTCGCGCTTGAGGCTTTCGGTGTGGGCGGCCTTGGTCGCCACCTTGTACACCCCGTCGGGCTGCACATCGCACTCGATCCCGCCTTCGGCGATCAGGCGCTTGACCGTGGCCAGGCCCGCCTGCATTTCGCCGAAGTAGGCCCGGGCGGTGTCCTTGCCGTAGCGGCCGATCAGCTCGGCCAGGGGCACCCGGCCGCCGGAGATCCGCGCAAAGCTGCCATTGCGCCCGCTGCAGCCCCAGGCCGTGGTATTGGCCTCCAGCACCAGCACCTGGGCGCCGTGATCCCGGGCCAGGTGCAGGGCACAACTGAGGCCGGTATAGCCGGCGCCGATCACCGCCACTTCGACTTCCAGCGGCCCGCTGACCGGGCCGTCATCCGCCGGCGCCTGGCCGGCGGTATCGACCCAATAGGAAGCGGAGTGAGCTTCGCCCGTGCCGGGATGGGAATGCACCAAGGGATCGTACATCTGGCCTCGCATTATCGCTGTGCGATATCAACTAATCGGTTTTTAACAGACTAGAAGCGAATGTCGATATCGGTCAACGATTATTTTTAACAATTTTCCCTGCTGTCGATTTCGAAAATCGCATTGACAGGCAATCAAATAACCATAAGACTTGACTTTATTCGATTTTTAATTATCGCAGTGCGATATTTAACAGCGAATCAGCGACCTCGATGACGCCTGAACAATAATAAATTTACGTTTCGCCACCTTGTGCCAGCCTGCCAACCACCCCTGTATCTGGGCTGACGGCTGCCCGAAACGCACCTCATAGGAAAATCGATATGAAACTGTCCCCTCATTCCCTTCCCCGCTGCATCGCCGGTTGCCTGCTGTTGAGTGCGCACCTGAGCGCCGGCGCCGCCACCCTGACCTTCTCCGGCTGGGGCGGTGCCCTGCAGGACGCCGAGCGCAAGGCCTACCTGCAACCGGCCGCCGAAGCCCTGGGCATCACCATCAAGGAAGACAGCATGGATGGCCTGGCCGCCGTGCGAGCCCAGGTGCTGTCGGGCAAACCCAAGTGGGACATCGTTGAACTGGGCAGCATGGAATGCGCCCAGGCCCAGCGCGAAGGCCTGTCCGAACCCCTGGACTACAGCGTGATTGGCACCGACGGCGTGGATAAAAACGTGGTCGGCCAGAACTGGATCGGCACCCACGCCTACGCCACGGTGGTGGCCTGGGCCAATGACACGGGCAAGCCGGTGGCGAAAACCTGGAACCAGTTCTTCGACCCCTCGGTAAAAGGCGCCCGCGCCCTGTACCGCCAACCCTGGCTGACCATGGAAGCAGCGCTGCTGGGCGATGGCGTGGCCCCGGACACGCTCTACCCGCTGGATGTGGAGCGGGCGTTCCGTGCCCTGGAGCGGATCAAGCCGCAAGTCGCCAACTGGTGGAGCGCGGGCGCCGATTCCGCGCAATTGCTGCGCAGCCGCGAGGTGGATTTCCTGGCGATCTGGAATGGCCGGGTCAACGACGTCAAGCATGACGACGCCAATGTCGACTACAGCTTCGACGGCGCCCTGCTCAGCCACGACTGCCTGATCGTGCCCAAGGGCGCGCCGAACAAGGCCCTGGCGATGCAGGTGATCAACCAGATCATGAGTGCGAAAAGCCAGGCCATGCTCGCGACCTTTATTCCTTATGCGCCGGTCAACAGTCATGCCTACCAGACGGGGCTGATCAGCGAAGAGCTGTCCAAGCGCCTGCCGACCTCGCCGCAGAACGCCGCCCGCGTGGTGATGGTCAACCCCGACTGGTGGGTCGATAACCAGGACGCCATGCAGAAGCGTTTTGCCCTGTTCGTCGCCCAGTAAACCCGCCCTCCACTCTCGAACGATCCGGCAGCCCAGGCGGGCTGCCCTTGAAACACAGGGGAAGACCATGAGCAACACCATGAAGGCCGCCGTACTGCACCGTGTCGGCGAAGCGTTGAGCATCGAGCAGGTGCCGATTCCAGTGCCCGGGCGCGGTGAAGTGCTGATCAAGGTGGTGGCCTGCGGCGTGTGCCACAGCGACCTGCACGCCATCGACGGCGACTGGTCGGAGCTGCCGCTGCTGCCGTTGATACCCGGCCACGAGATCACCGGGCACGTGGTGGCCCAGGGCGAAGGCGTGCAGCAACCGGCGATTGGCGAAGCGGTGGGCGTGCCGTGGATGTACAGCGCCTGCGGCACCTGCGAGTACTGCCTGGCGGGCATGGAAACCATCTGCGCCCACCGCGAATCCACCGGCTACAGCCAGCCCGGCGGCTACGCCGAATACATGCTGGCGCCGGCGGCGTTTGTCGCGCGGATACCTGACGGCGTGGACCTATACGCCATGGCGCCGATTCTGTGCGCCGGGGTCACCACCTATCGCGGGCTGATGCGTTCCAGGGCCCGTCCCGGGCAATGGGTGGCGGTGCTCGGCATTGGCGGCCTGGGGCATGTGGCGGTGCAATACGCCAAGGCCATGGGCTTTCGCGTGGTGGCGGTGGACGTCTCGGCCGACAAGCTGGAACTGGCCCGCAGCCTGGGCGCCGAGCGCCTGATCAACGCCCGGGAAGAGCCGGTGCAGGCGATCAAGGAACAGCTCGGCGGGGTCCACGCGGCCCTGGTCACGGCGGTGGCCAACGCTGCCTTCGAACAGGCCGTGGGCATGCTGCGCCCGGGCGGCACCGCCGTCTTCATCGGCTTGCCCGGCGGCGACGCCGACACCGTACGCGCTTCGATCTCGGCCATCAGCGGCTGGGAACTGACCATCACCGGCTCCAACATCGGCACCCGCCAGGACCTCAACGAAGCGGTGGCCTTCGCCGCCCGGGGCCAGGTCACGGCGCAGATCGTCACCGAGCCGCTGGAGGCCATCAACCAGATCTTCGAACGCATGCGCAAAGGGCAACTGGTGGGGCGCACGGTGCTGAAAATCGCCTGAGCATCCCCCGTCCCCCCAACGCAAAACGCCGTTTGCCCCGAGTGAGCAAACGGCGTTTTTTTTCGACCGCCGGGCGCGCCATTGCGGCGCGCCCGGCAGGCACTCAGTGCGGTGCGCGGGGGATGGTCTTGAGCAGGTCCTGGGGGCTGATATGGCCGACCACTTGCTCGTTGACGCTGCCCGGCAACGGCAGGCCGAGGATGTGGCCCTTGATCTTGCCGATCACGTGCATTTCACACGGCTTGCAATCGAACTTCAGGGTCAGCACTTCATCGCCGTGCACCAACTGCATCGGCGCGACCTTGGTCCGCACCCCGGTCACGCCCTTGGCCTGTTTCGGGCACAGGTTGAAGGAGAAGCGCAGGCAGTGCTTGGTGATCATCACCGGCACTTCGCCGGTTTCCTGGTGGGCTTCGAAGGCGGCGTCGATCAATTTGACCCCGTGCCGATGGTAGAAGTCGCGGGCCTTCTGGTTGTAGACGTTGGCCAGGAACGACAGATGCGCTTCCGGGTACACCGGTGGCGGGCTGGTCTCGGCCTTGCGGCTGCCCCGTGGGTGAGCTTCGATCCGCGCGGCGGTCAGGGCTTCGATGACTTCCCGGCGCAGGGCCTTGAGCTGGGAGTTGGGAATGAAAAACGCCTGGGGCGCATCCAGCTTGATACCGGTGGCGTGGTACTGGGTGGTGCCCAGCTGGCCCAGCAGGTCCTGCAGTTGTTCCAGGGCCTGCTCCGGCTTGTTGGCCACGCCGAACGGGCCATCCAGTACCACGCTGGCGCTGACACCCTCTTCGCTGGTGGCGCTCAGTTCCAGGCGCTCTTCGCGCAGCTGCACCTTCCAGGCCAGGCCGACCCGACGCTCGGCGGAGGTCTTGACCAGCGCCTGCTGCCAGTTGTGGTCCAGGTTGCGGCTCAGGGGATGCAGGGGCCGCAGGCGATGCAGGCCTTCGGGCATCTCATTGGGTTCGACGCGGTAGCGGTAGCGTTTCTCGCCGTCTTCCTCGAATTCGCCGCGGGCTTCGGCGATGTTGGCGCGAAAGCCCACCACTTCGCGCTTGACCTGCACATTGAGGCCGTCGCCATTGGACAGCGGCTCGCGGGTCACCACTTGCAGGTCACGCTTGCCGACTTTTTCCACCACGCCCACCAGCAGGCCGGTGAAGGTCGGCGAGTCGAAGGCGCCGATGTCGATCTTGCGCTCGCTGACGAAGTAGTCGGTGCTGCCACGGTGGAAGGTCTTGTCCGGGTCGGGCACGAAGAAGTGCGCGGTGCGCCCGCTGGAGGCCCGGGCCAGGTCCGGGCGGTCTTCGAGCACGGCGTCCAGGCGCTGGCGGTAATAGGCGGTGATGTTCTTCACATAGCCCATGTCCTTGTAACGGCCTTCGATCTTGAACGAACGCACGCCGGCCTCCACCAGGGCGCGGATGTTGGCGCTCTGGTTGTTGTCCTTCATCGACAGCAGGTGTTTCTCGTAGGCGATGACCCCGCCCTGCTCGTCCTTGAGGGTGTACGGCAGGCGGCAGGCCTGGGAGCAGTCACCACGGTTGGCGCTGCGGCCGTTCTGCGCGTGGGAGATGTTGCACTGCCCGGAAAAGGCCACGCACAAGGCACCGTGAATGAAGAATTCGATGGCCGCGTCGGTCTCGTCGGCGATGGCGCGGATTTCTTGCAGGTTCAGCTCGCGGGCCAGCACCAGTTGCGAGAAGCCGGCCTGGTCGAGGAACTTGGCCCGGGCCAGGGTGCGGATATCGGTCTGGGTGCTGGCGTGCAGCTCGATCGGCGGAATGTCCAGCTCCATCACCCCCAGGTCCTGGACGATCAGCGCATCGACGCCGGCATCGTACAGTTGGTGGATCAGCTTGCGCGCCGGCTCCAGCTCATTGTCGTGGAGGATGGTGTTGATGGTGGTGAACACCCGGGCATGGTAGCGCCGGGCAAACTCCACCAACTGGGCGATATCGCTCACTTCGTTGCAGGCGTTGTGCCGTGCGCCAAAGCTGGGGCCACCGATGTACACCGCATCGGCGCCATGCAGGATGGCCTCGCGAGCAATGGCCACGTCACGGGCGGGGCTGAGCAATTCCAGGTGATGTTTAGGCAGGGACATAATTTTTTTAGTCAGGCTGGTCACGGTCGAGGCGTGCATTGTAGCGGCCAAATGCGCGACCGGCACCCGTGTGCTGCCAGGTGGCGGCCACGCCTTGCGCGCAGCCGCCGAAACCCTCGGTGATTCAGGCCTTGGCGGCCATGGCGGTGACTTCCACCCGCATGCCTTCGACCGCCAACGCTGCCACGCCTACGGCGGCGCGCACCGGCCAGGGTTTGGCGAAGAAACGCTGGTAAACCTCATTGAATGCGCCGCGGTCGGCCATGTCGGTGAGGTAGATGGTCAGGTGCAGGACCCGGTCCATGGAGCTGCCGGCCTTTTCCAGCGCGACTTTCAGCGCTTGCAGGGTGCATTCGCTTTGCCGGGTGATGTCCCCCAGTTCCAGGCTGCCATCGGCGTGGGTCGGGATCTGGGTCGAGACCAGCAGGCCGCCAAAACCGGCGACGTCGGAGGAAATGGAGTCCGCGTCAGGATCGGGAATAAAGGTGATGTCGTGCTGGGCCATGGGCTGCTCTTGTTCAAGGAGTGGGTAAGGAAAAACTGCGCGGCAGTTTAGCGCCCCGCGCCGGGCTGTTGTCCAATCGGCAACCGGCCGGCCGTGCAGCCAGCCGGCAATATGGCAAAACGCCCCCAGCGACGCGGTTCGATGGGGGCGTTTGCAGAGCCGGGCTGGAGCGCCTCGACGTGCTAGACGATCGCGGGAAAGCCCTCGACGCTGTCCGGCCACGGGGTCAGGACTTCGAAACCCTGGTCGGTCACCGCCACCATGTGTTCCCACTGGGCCGAGAGTGAGTGGTCCTTGGTCACCACGGTCCAGGCATCGGCCAGGGTCTTCACGTGGCGCTTGCCGGCATTGAGCATGGGTTCGATGGTAAAGATCATCCCGGTTTTCAGCTTCAGGCCCTGGCCCGGGTAGCCGTAGTGCAGCACCTGGGGCTCGTCGTGGTAGATCTTGCCGATGCCGTGGCCGCAGTACTCGCGCACCACACTGAAGCCGTCGCGTTCGGCCACGCTCTGGATCGCATGGCCGATATCGCCCAGGGTCGCGCCCGGGCGCACGGTGCGAATGCCGGCGCACATCGCCTCATAGGTGGTGGCGACCAGGCGCCGCGCCTCGGGGCTGGGCTCGCCGACGAAGTACATGCGGCTGGTGTCGCCGTACCAGCCGTCCTTGACCACGGCGATGTCGATATTGACGATATCGCCGTCCTTGAGCACCCGGCCCGAAGGAATGCCGTGGCACAC
Organism: Pseudomonas sp. CF161; assembly: GCF_000416215.1. Lineage (NCBI taxonomy): Bacteria > Pseudomonadati > Pseudomonadota > Gammaproteobacteria > Pseudomonadales > Pseudomonadaceae > Pseudomonas > Pseudomonas sp. CF161. The sequence continues at coordinate 71,843 of NZ_ATLP01000102.1, read as the reverse complement.
CACCTCGTTGACCGAGATGCACACGGTCTTGGGGAAGCCGTGATAACCGATATTGCCGGCGATCGCCCGCTGCACGTTGACGATGTAGTCATGGCAGATCTGGTCCAATTGATCGGTGCTGACCCCGGCCTTGACGTGGGGCGTGATCATCGCCAGGACTTCGGCGGCCAAGGTGCCGGCGACTTTGGACTGGGCCACTTCTTCACGCGTCTTCAATACCACTTTGCCATTCATGGGCGAGCCCCTCCGACCGCACGCATGGTGGTGGCGCGCGAGGTCTCCGCCAGCTCGCTCAGTTGCTTGAGGTCAAGGCCACCGGCCTGTTCGGCGCGGATCAGCAAGCGGCAGATACCGCTGTGGTCCAGGTCCGGGTACAGCTCGGCGAGCATGCCGATGCGCATCCAGTGCTCGGCCTGGGCGTTGATCGAGCGGCTGAGGGCATGACTGGCGACCCGCAGATTTTCATGCATGGCGTCTGAAATTTTGACGATTCCCACAAACATCACCTGATACGAAGTGTATATGTTTCGTATATTGCCTGATGGCAGTACGCAATTGCAATTGCGCTGCAATCTGACCGAACTACGGCGCCGGACACGAGCATTCGATTAAATCGAATGCTCCCTTGAGTTTTTAGTATTTGTCGATTGCTGGTCCGGGTCTTAGTCTCTCGATCCATACCGGCCTGTGCTCGCTGCACAGCCTTGGAGATGCCAGCCCCACGGGCTCGACCGATCGGCATCCGGAACAATAAAAAACCAGCATTGGCCGCACACGCGGCGCCCTGACTCGTCTGCCATAACTACAACATTGCAAGAGCGCCAGAGAGCGAGAGGAACCTACCCATGCAATTCCAGTTTCTGTTACCCACCAAAATCGTCATGGAGCCCGGCCTGCGCCAGCGCACCGGCGAATACCTGACCGGCCTCGGCTTGCGCCACGTGCTGCTGGTCACCGACCCGGGGGTCAAGAACGCCGGCCTGCTGGACAGCATCTACGCCAGCCTGGAGCAGGCCGGGATCCGCTATGACGAGATCGCCGACGTCAAGCCCAACCCACGCAGCGAAGACGTCAACCGTGCCGCCGAGCTGTACCGCGGCAAGGGCATCGACGGCGTGCTGGCCGTCGGTGGCGGCAGTGCGATGGACGCGGCCAAGGCCATCAGCGTGCTGCTGACCCATGAAGGCCGGGTCGAAGATTACGAAGGCGCCTTTACCCTCAAGGGCCCGGTGCTGCCGATCGTGGCGATCCCGACCACTGCCGGCACCGGCAGCGAAGTGACCTTCTTCTCGGTGATAACCGACACCCGCCGCCAGTTCAAGATGAGCCTGCTCGACTACCGCATCGGCCCGGTCCTGGCGCTGCTCGACTCGGACATCACCGCCACCCTGCCGCCGCACATTGCCGCCGCCACCGGGATGGATGCCCTGACCCACGCCATCGAGGCCTACACCGGCAAGCCGGCCAACCCCATCAGCGACGGCCTGGCCCTGCATGCCATCCGCCTGATCGCGCAACACCTCAAGCCCGCCGTGCAAGAACCGGACAACCGTGAGGCCCGCGAGCAGATGCTGATCGCCAGCCTGATCGCCGGCATGGCCTTCGGCAACGCCGACATTGCCAGCGTGCACTGCATTTCCGAAGCCATCGGCGGCATGTACGACACCCCGCACGGGGTCGGCAATGCGATCTTCCTGCCGTTTGTGTTCAGCCATAACCGCGACGCCGACCTGCGCCGCCACGCCGATGTCGCCTACGCCCTGGGCATCGACCCCAACCTGAGCGCGGTGGCTGCAGCCGAAGCCGCCGTGGAGCAGTTGTTCCGCATGAACCGGGAGCTGGGCATCCCGCGTTTCGCCGAGGTGGCCGGGGTGCGCGAAGAAGACTTCCTGGCCATCGCGCAGAAGTCCAAAAGCAATATTTCCGATGCGAGCAACATCAAAGACATGTCCGTCGAGAGCTACCTCGATGTGATCCGCGCCGCCTACAACTACTCAGCTTGAGGCCAGACCCATGAGCGCATCGACTTCCTCTCCTCATCTGCGCCGGACCCTCGGGCCGGTCTCAGTGCTGCTGTTCGGCCTGGCCTTCATTGCCCCGCTGATCGTATTCGGCACCTACGGCGTGATCGCCCAAGCCAGCCAGAACACCGTGGCGCTGTCCTACGTGGTGGCGTCCATCGGCGTGATCTTCACCGCATTGAGCTACGGCCGCCTGGTGCGGGTGTTCCCCGCAGCCGGTTCGGCCTACACCTACACCCGCAAGATGCTCAACCCCAACATCGGCTTCATGGTCGGTTGGGCCGCCCTGCTCGATTACTTCTTTATCCCGATGCTGATCTGGCTGCTGGGTGCGAGCTACCTGAGCCTGGCCTTTCCCGATGTGCCGCAGTGGTGCTGGATCACCGGCTTCATTGTCTCCACCACCCTGCTCAATATCCTCGGGATCCAGGTCGCCAACCGCTTCAACATCATCCTGATGCTGATCCAGCTGACGATCATCGCGGTCTTCATCGGCCTGTGCTGGCACTACGTGGCGGCGATCAACGGCCCGGGCGGGCTGCTCTCGGTCAAGCCGTTCTTCAATGTCGACGTGCCTTTCTCAGCGACCATGGCGGGCGCGGCCATCGCCGCCTATTCGTTCCTCGGTTTCGATGCGCTGTCGACCCTGAGTGAAGAAACCGTCGAGCCGGAGCGCACCATTCCCCGGGCGATCCTGCTGGTGGCCCTGATCGGCGGCAGCCTGTACATCGGCTCCTCGTACTTCATGTACCTGGCACACCCGGCGGGCGTGTTCGAGAACATCGACGGCGCGGCCTTCGAAATCGCCAAGACCATCGGTGGCGATCTGTTCTTCGGCGTGGTCCTGACCGGCATCATCATTGCCCACTTCGCCGCCGGCCTGTCGTTCCAGGCCAGTGTCGGGCGCCTGCTGTATGCCCTGGGCCGTGACAACCAGTTGCCGCAAAAGCTGTTCGGCGTGCTGCACCCGCGCTACAAGACCCCGGTGTTCAACATCGTGCTGTCCGGTGCCTTTGGCCTGGTCGGGTTCGGCCTGACCATCGCCACCGCCACCTCGCTGGTGAACTTCGGCGCCTTCCTGGCCTTCACCGCGGTCAACCTGTGTGCACTGAAGCTGACCTTCGACCGCCAGGTCGGCGACAAGGCCGGCGTGCTGCGCGGGGTGCTGTTCCCCCTGGCCGGCGCCTTCACCTCCGGCTGGATGCTGATCAGCCTGGACCAGGACGCGCTGATCCTCGGCTGCTGCTGGGTCCTGCTGGGCCTGGTGTACCTGGCCTGCCGCACCCGCCTGTTCAGTGTCGCGGTGCCAGAACCGGCGCTCTGACCCTCTGCTTCCAAGCCCCTCTGTAACGGCCCCTTCATGCGCATGCTGCATGCGCCTGCCGGGGCAGTTGCGACTTTTTCAAGGCGGCGGCCACCCCCGCCCCACAGGAGAACCCATGCAAACCTGCCTGCTGATCAATGGCCAACTCATCGCCGGTGAAGGCGAAAAACTGCCGGTGCTCAACCCGTCCCTGGGCACCACCCTGGTGGAAATCCCCGAGGCCAGCCTGGCCCAGGTCGACGCCGCGGTCTGCGCCGCCGACGCCGCCTTCGAGGCCTGGTCCCAGACCACGCCCAAGGACCGTTCGCTGCTGCTGCTGAAACTGGCCGACGCCATCGACGCCCACGCCCAGGACCTGGCACGCCTGGAGTCCGACAACTGCGGCAAGCCCTACGCCGCCGCGCTGAACGACGAACTGCCGGGGGTCGCCGATGTGTTTCGCTTCTTCGCCGGTGCCGTGCGCTGCCAGACCGGCCAGTTGTCCGGCGAATACCTGCCGGGCTTTACCAGCATGGTGCGCCGCGATCCGATCGGCGTGGTGGCGTCGATTGCGCCGTGGAACTACCCGATCATGATGGCCGCCTGGAAAATCGCCCCGGCCCTGGCCGCCGGCAATACCCTGGTGTTCAAGCCCTCGGAGCACACGCCGCTGTCGATCCTGGCCCTGGCGCCGACCCTGGCCCAGCTGCTGCCGCGCGGGGTGATCAACATCATCTGTGGTGGCGGCGAAGGGGTCGGCAGCCACCTGGTCAGCCACCCGAAAGTGCGCATGGTGTCGCTGACCGGGGATATCGTCACCGGGCAGAAAATCCTCCAGGCCGCGTCCAAGACCCTCAAGCGCACCCACCTGGAACTGGGCGGCAAGGCGCCGGTGATTGTCTGCAACGATGCCGACTTGCAGGCGGTGGTCGCCGGCGTGCGCAGCTATGGCTACTACAACGCCGGGCAGGACTGCACCGCCGCCTGCCGGATCTACGCCCAGGCCGGGATCCATGACCGCCTGGTGGCCGAACTCGGCGCCGCCGTCAGCAGCCTGCAGTACGGCCGGCAAGCGTGACACCGACAACGAGATCGGGCCGCTGATCAGCACCCGCCAGCGCGACCGCGTGGCCAGCTTTGTCGAGCGCGCCCTGGGCCAGCCCCATATCGAGCGGGTCACCGGGGCCGCCGTGCACGCCGGCCCCGGCTTCTATTACCAACCGACCCTGCTCGCCGGCTGCAAGCAAAGTGACGAAATCGTCCAGCGCGAAGTGTTCGGCCCGGTGGTCACCGTGACCCGCTTCGACGAACTGAGCCAGGCGGTGGACTGGGCCAACGATTCGGAATACGGCCTGGCGTCCTCGGTCTGGAGCCAGAGCCTGGACAAGGCGATGCAGGTTGCGGCGCGCCTGCAGTACGGCTGCACCTGGATCAACAGCCACTTCATGCTGGTCAGCGAAATGCCCCACGGCGGCCTGAAACGCTCCGGCTACGGCAAGGACCTGTCCAGTGATTCGCTGCAGGACTACAGCGTGGTACGGCACATCATGGCCCGCCATGGCACCGACTTTTAGGAGCAGTTGCTGGCGGCGAGCTACAAGCGGCAAGTGAGCGTGGGTTCTACTCGCAACTTGCCGCTTGCAACGTGCCGCGGCTCAAAAGCAGGTGCCTTCGGCGTCGCTGCACACCCCATAAGGCGTATTGCTGATAAACCAGTTAAGCCAATGGGGCTCCCAGTCCCGCCACTGGATAAAGTAGGTCTTGGTCTCGGTGTTGAATATCACGCCGAAAATACTCAGTTCCCGGGCACTCTCCCACACGCGCATGTCCAGCGAATCGCTGTAGATCAAGGGCGAGCGGTAAACCCGCTGCGGGTTCTGGAGGTCAACCACCTGCAGATACCCCAGGTGCCTGAAGGGTATGAACAGGTTTCCGGCCTGGACAAGCTGCAAGACGTAGCGTCCCGACGGCCTGCTGCTGGTGTAAGGCTCGCGATTGAGCACCTCACTCAGCTGTTGGATGAACACCCCGGCGCCGCAGGCAAGCAGTATCAGCAGTCCGACAACGGTCTTCCTGAGCTTCATCGGGCAGCGCCCTGGAGGTTGCAACTCATTGACCTGATCTCCCTGAAAAGGCGCCATTGAACGAGTTCTGGATAAGCGAATCAAGTTGCGGCACTATCCGCCGCCATAAAGTGCCCGCCGCCCTCCAACGGGGCGCTGCAAACGCACCCAGGTAGCAAGGACGCCCCCATGTCATACCCTCTGTTGTCCGTCCGAAGCGGGTCGACTCCGCTGCGGAGCGCCCAGCGATGACCCTCGCCCGTGACGAGTTGATTCGCCTGGTCACCGCCCTTCTGGCCCACAGCCTCGCGGTGGCGGCTTGCGTGCTGATCGATTACTACGGCATCCCGTTCTATGAGCAGATGTTCGGCAGCATCAGCAAGTTTTTTGGCTTTGGCCCGATGATGCGCACCCTGTTCTGCCTGTTCGTCGGGGTCAATCTGCTGATCGCTATCGTTCCGGTGCTCAAGATCAAGCTGTTGCTGATCCTGCCGCTGTTGCTGCTGACCGCTTACATCATGTTTCCCCAGAACCCGATTCGTGGGCTGGTCTACTGCTCGGAGCTCGGCCTGCTGCCCTTGGCGGCGATCTATCTGTCCCGAGGGCTGCATCAGTTGCTCAGCCCAAGGGCGAAACGAGCCTGCGCCCCGTGAGCCGCGACACTTTCATCCGCCTATGCTGCGCGCTGTTGGCGCACGGCCTGGCGGTGGCGCTGTTTTACCTGGCGCATCTGCTGGGCGTGCCGCTCTACCTGCAGCTGTTCGGCTCGATCTCGCGCGGTGTCGCGGTGGGGCTTGGGGTCTATTACCTGTTCATCCTGTTTATCGGGGTCAACCTGGTGGCCGCGCTGGTGCCCAACCTCAAGCTCAAGCTGGGCCTGATCCTGCTGCCGGTGCTGGCCAGCGCCTGGATGTTTTTCCCCAGCAACCCCATACGCGGCCTGGTGTATTGCGCCTTGTCCGGCGGCTTGCCGTTACTGGCGATCTGGCTGGCACAGCGCCTGCATCGAGTGCTGCGCCCCAAGGACCTGCCCCATGAGTAACGGCATGCGCCTACCGGCGCCCCTTCGATACCTGAGCCTGCTGCTGGTGCTGGGCGCCAGCGGCAATTGCCTGGCCATGAGCCTGGACCAGCAGTTCGCCGGCCTGGCCAGTTGCAGCGTCGAGCAGGTGTTTCTCGACCCCAGCAAACAGCAAGTCAGCGGCCAGTACTTTGTCGAGCGCCAGCTGCAACCCTGCGACCTCGACGAAGGTGCGCGCTTTTGCGTCAAGGACCAGTTCCACGGGCTGGCGGTGCATGCCATCGGCATCCCGTATCGCGGGCCGTTTTCAGTGCACGCGCTGTACCTCGACGCCGATGTGCAGACGGCGCGCCAGCAATTGGGCCAAGGCTTCGACGGCGACGGTGTACAGGCCCCATTGTTGATTGCCGACCCGAAGAATCCCGGCGGCTCGGTGCTGTACTGCGACCCGGACAGCCAATAATCCCTTTTGCCCCACCCGCGACGGAGCTCTCGATGCCTTCTCCCTTCAACACCCTGGGCCTGGCCCTGCTCGGGCTGCTGATCAGCCTCGCGCCCCCGGCGCTGATGGCGGCGGAATCCGGCTGCCCGAGCGGGGATTTGCCGAGCTTCGTCCAGGCGTTCGCCAGCAGCCCCGAGTTGCAAAAGACCTACACCCGCTCGCCACTGATCGAACAGCGCCCGGCCTATGGCGATCAGGGCTATGGGGTCACGACCCTGCACAAAGTGCCCGCCGCCAACCCCGCGAGCCTGGCCTTGCTCGACCCTCAGGTCCAGGCCAAGGCCGGTTTGCAGACCTTCTGGATCGACCAGCGCAGCCTGGTGGTGCACGACAGCCTGGGCGATGTGCTGCAGGTCTTTGTGTTCCAGCAGTTGCCGTGCTGGACCCTGGTCCGGGTTGAACAGTGGTCGCTGCAAGGCCTGCTCGATGAGCGGGCGCCAGCCAATGAAACACCCTTGCAGCGCGAGCTGCGCAAGGCCGACCTGTTCGAAGGCTATGGCGCGGTGGAGCTGTATCCGCTGACCACTTACTTTTTCGAGCTGGCGCAGCGCATTGACCTGCACGCCGCCGACAACGGCTCGGCCGCCGGCGCCACCCGGGCCGTGATCCTGGGTTATTCGGGGATGTCACCGGAAGTGGAGCCAGCACGGATCGAATCCCTGCTGAGCACCTATGCCGAATCGGACGTCGAGGCCAAGTTGCTGCTGGCGGACTTTTACTGCTTCCGTGGCAATCAGATGGCAGAACGAAAATGCCAGGCGCCGCGCCAGGCCGAAGACACCGTGACCCAGGCCGCGAGGCAGTTCGACACCGGCATGGCCTATGCCACGCTCGGCTATGGCTACAGCGAAGGCCTGTGGGGCACCGCCGACCTGCCGCGTGCCCTGGCCTGCCTCAAGGAAGCCGCCGACCGCCAGGAGCCGAGCGTGCTGCAGAATCTGGTCCACTACGCCAAGGAAGGCCAGGTGCCACAGCCTGGGGTCAGCTGCCTGCAATCCCCGGCACCGACCGCCGGTTGAGCGTATCGGGCAATGGACCGGGGCTGCTGCCCCACCTTTCGGCCAGCAAAACCTGGGGAAATCAGGGCTTTGGGCGGGTGCGAGAGCATTTTTACCAATGGATACAGCTAATCATTTTTTCAGATATGGCGAACCGTTTATCCTCTGCGGCATCTGTTTAAAGTCCGTTGCGTTTGGCCGAAGGCATGACCGAACCTCACATAGCGATCCAGCGCGCAGCCAGGAAGGCCTCGGGATCCCCAGAACAAGGTTCACCTATGCACCGCAGGAATCTACTTAAAGCCTCCATGGCCCTGGCCGCCTACACCGGCCTTTCGGCCAGCGGCCTGCTGGCGGCCCGTGCCTGGGCCGGCGCTGCCGATGGCGAGGCGCAGACTTTTGATTTCGAGGGCCTCAAGGCCCAGGCCAAGCAGTTGGCCAGCAGTCGCTACCAGGACACCAAACAGGTGTTGCCGCCCACCCTGGCGACCATGACCCCGCAGAATTTCAATGCCATCCAGTACGACGGCGCACACTCGCTGTGGAACGACCTGAATGGCCAGCTGGACGTGCAGTTCTTCCACGTCGGCATGGGCTTCAAGCAGCCGGTGCGGATGCACAGCGTCGACCCGAAGACCCGCCAGGCGCGGGAAGTGCACTTCCGTCCGCCGCTGTTCAACTACCAGAACACCAGCGTCGACACCACTCAGCTCAAGGGCGACCTGGGTTTTGCCGGGTTCAAGCTGTTCAAGGCTCCGGAGCTGGACAAGCACGACGTGGTGTCCTTCCTCGGCGCCAGCTACTTCCGCGCGGTGGACGCCACCGGCCAGTACGGTTTGTCGGCCCGTGGCCTGGCGATTGATACCTACGCCAAAAAACGCGAAGAATTCCCCGACTTCACCCAGTTCTGGTTCGAAACCCCGGACAAGGACAGCACCCGCTTCGTGGTCTACGCCCTGCTCGACTCGCCAAGCGCCACCGGCGCCTATCGCTTCGACATCGACTGCCAGGCCGAGCGTGTGGTGATGGACATCGACGCCCATATCAATGCGCGCACCGCCATCGAACAACTGGGCATCGCCCCGATGACCAGCATGTTCAGCTGCGGCACCCACGAGCGGCGCATGTGCGACACCATCCACCCGCAGATCCACGACTCCGACCGCCTGGCCATGTGGCGCGGCAATGGCGAATGGATCTGCCGCCCGCTGAACAACCCGGCGACCCTGCAATTCAATGCCTTCGCCGACAAGGACCCGAAAGGTTTCGGCCTGGTACAGACCGACCATGAGTTCGCCAGCTATCAGGACACCGTGGACTGGTACAGCCGGCGCCCGAGCCTGTGGGTCGAACCCACCACCGCCTGGGGCGAAGGCTCGATCGACCTGCTGGAGATCCCGACCACCGGCGAGACCCTGGACAACATCGTGGCCTTCTGGACCCCGAAAAAACCGGTGGCTGCCGGCGAATCGCTGAACTATGGCTACAAGCTGTACTGGAGCGCCCTGCCCCCGGTGGGCACGCCGCTGGCGCGGGTGCATGCCACGCGTTCGGGCATGGGCGGCTTCGTCGAGGGCTGGGCCCCGGGCGAGCATTACCCCGAGGTCTGGGCCCGACGCTTTGCCGTGGACTTCACCGGTGGCGGCCTCGATCGCCTGCCGGCCGGCACCGGCATCGAACCGGTGGTCACCGCCTCCAACGGCCAGGTCAAGGACTTCAACGTGCTGGTGCTGGACGAAATCAAGGGCTACCGCATCACCTTCGACTGGTTCCCCACCAACGACAGCGTCGACCCGGTAGAACTGCGGCTGTTCATTCGCACCCATGACCGCACCCTGAGCGAAACCTGGCTGTACCAATACTTCCCGCCCGCCCCGGAAAAACGCAAATACCCCTGACCGCAGCCTCGCCAGCTCGGCAGCGGCTACACCCCGTAGCCGCTGCCGCAGGCTGCGCTGGTCCCAAAGGGCGCCGTGCCATGCCAGCGGTACTCGATGCTTTTACCGCTCCATCGATTACGACGCGCCATAAAAAACCGGCCTACAGGGCCGATCAGTTAAGCGCCAGAGCGAACGAAACATAACCTGTGGCGAGGGAGCTTGCTCCCGTGGGGCCAGCCGGGGCTCCGGGGCGTAGCAGCCCCATTTCTGGGGCCGCTGCGGGAGCAAGCTCCCTCGCCACAATGACAGTGCTTGCCCTTGACTGACTGGTATTAGCCTGCAGGGCCGGTTTTTTTTACACCGCGGGTTTATCCGTCACGCAGATCCGATTCATGAATCGGCTGGTCCCTGTGGGTCGCCCGCTGGTACTGCGCCGGCCAGGTGGCCTTGCGTCCGCCCAGGTCATCGTCGGCGTGCAGCGGCCAGTACGGATCGCGCAGCAGTTCGCGAGCGAGGAAGATGATATCCGCCTGGCACGTACGCAGGATGTGCTCGGCCTGGGCCGGCTCGGTGATCATGCCGACGGTGCCGGTGGCAATCCCTGCATCCTTGCGCACCCGCTCGGCGAAGCGCGTCTGATAACCGGGGCCGACGGGAATCTCGGCATTGGCCGCCGTGCCCCCGGACGAGACATCGATCAGGTCCACCCCCAACGCGTTCAGGCGCCGTGCCAGCTCCACGGTTTCATCCGGGTTCCAGCCGTCTTCCACCCAGTCGGTGGCCGACACCCGCACAAACAGCGGCAGCTCTTGCGGCCAGACCGCGCGCACCGCCTCGCTGACTTGCAGCACCAGGCGAATCCGGTTGTCAAACGAGCCCCCGTACTGATCGCGGCGCTGATTGCTCAACGGCGAGAGGAACTGGTGCAGCAGGTAACCATGGGCGGCATGCACTTCGACCACCTTGAAACCGGCAACCAGCGCGCGTTTGGCGGCGTCGACAAAGGCCTGGATCACCTCGGCGATCTGCCCCTCGTCCAACTGTGTGGGTGGCGTGTGCTGCGGGTCGAAGGCAATCGGCGAAGGCCCGACCGGGGTCCAGCCGCCGTCCTCGACCTTGACGCTGCCATGCTTGCCCAGCCATGGCCGATGGGTGCTGGCCTTGCGCCCGGCGTGGGCCAGTTGAATCCCGGCTACCGCGCCCTGGGCGGCGATAAAGCGGGTGATGCGTTGCAGGGGTTCGATCTGTTCGTCATGCCACAAGCCCAGGTCCTGGGCGGTGATGCGCCCGTCGGCGGTGACCGCCGTGGCCTCGGTGAAAATCAGCCCGGCACCGCCCACGGCGCGGCTGCCCAGGTGGACCAGATGCCAGTCGTTGGCCAGGCCATCGACGGCGGAGTATTGGCACATGGGTGAAACCGCGATGCGGTTGAGCAGGGTCAGTTGACGCAGGGTATAGGGTTCAAGCAGCAGACTCATGGGGCACCTCTCGATCAATGGTCAGGCTCCAGGGTTCTGTTTGAAAAGTCGACGAGTGACAACAAGGTGAAACGCCCGCCCCCGCGGGTTGAAAAAGGACAAGAGGTCACAAGGCCAATCAGACAGTGCTTAGAGACTAGTCGACAACATTGGCCGGAGCAGGGTTCCTGGTAAAAAGCCCATTGGGGTGGCCGTTGCAGTATCGGGAAGAATGGCGGTGGGTGTAGCCGCTGTCGCCCGGCTGCGCTGGCCGGGGCAGCCGCCGAGGGGGTATCAGGAAAAACAGCGATGGAGCCGATGGCCAGCGCAGCCTGGCGGCAGCGGCAGCGGCAGCGGCAGAGCCTGGCCTGGCCGAGGGGTGTCAGGCGGCCCTGGCCATCAGGATCAGCGCGGTTCGATATGGGCGATCATCAGTTGCACGGTTTCCTGGCCCCGGAATTCGTTGACGTCGAGTTTGTAGGCCAGCTCCACCCAGCGGATGGTCGGGTTGGGCCAGACTTCGCGGTCGATGCCGAAAGCGATGCCGTCGAGTTTGAGCGAACCGCATTCGCTGCGCAGCACCACTTTCAAATGACGCTCGCCGACCACGCGCTGTTCCACCAACTGGAACACGCCATGGAACAGCGGCTCCGGGAAGTGCTGCCCCCAGGGCCCGGCATGCCGCAGGGCCCGGGCCAGTTCCAGGTGGAACTCTTCGATGGCCAAGGTACCGTCCGACAGCAGGCGCCCGGTCAGGTCTTCCTCTTGCAACTGGCGTCGGACTTCTTCATCGAACGCCTGGGCAAATGCCGGGAAATTCCCTTCAGGCAAGGACAAACCGGCCGCCATGGCATGCCCGCCGAACTTGCTGATCAACTGCGGGTGCCTGGCGGCCACCGCGTCCAGCGCATCACGAATATGGAACCCCGGCACCGAGCGCGCCGAGCCCTTGAGCATGCCCTCGCCGGCATCGGCGAAGGCGATGGTCGGCCGGTGATAACGCTCTTTGAGGCGCGACGCGAGAATCCCGATCACCCCCTGGTGCCAGTCGGCATCAAACAGGCACAGACCGAACGGCATGGACTCCAGCGGCAGGTCCTTGAGCTGGGCCAGGGCCTCGCGCTGCATGCCCTGCTCGATGGATTTGCGGTCCTGGTTCAGCTCGTCGAGCTGCCCGGCCATTTCCCGCGCTGCCGCCGCATCGGCGGTGAGCAGGCATTCAATGCCCAGGCTCATGTCGTCCAGGCGCCCCGCCGCGTTCAAGCGTGGGCCGATGATAAAACCCAGGTCCGTGGAGGTGATGCGGGCGTGATCGCGCTTGGCCACCTCAAGAATCGCCTTGAGCCCCGGCCGCGCACGCCCGGCGCGAATTCGCTCCAGGCCCTGGTGCACCAGGATCCGGTTGTTGGCATCCAGCGGCACCACGTCGGCCACGCTGCCCAGGGCCACCAGGTCCAGCAGTTCGCCAATGTTCGGCTGTGGCTGGTGGTCGTACTTGCCCAGGCTGCGCAGGCGCGCGCGCAGCGCCATCAACACATAGAAGATCACCCCGACCCCGGCCAGGGCCTTGCTCGGGAACTCGCAACCCGGCTGATTGGGGTTGACGATGGCATCGGCCGCCGGCAGTTCATGGCCCGGCAAGTGGTGGTCGGTCACCAGCACCTGCAAGCCCGCGGCCTTGGCTGCGGCCACGCCCTCGACGCTGGAGATACCGTTGTCCACCGTGATCAGCAACTGCGGCTCGCGCTGCTGGGCCACGGCGACGATTTCCGGGGTCAGGCCGTAGCCGTATTCGAAGCGGTTGGGCACCAGGTAGTCGACATGGGCCGCCCCCAGCAGCCGCAGGCCCAGCAGGCCCACGGTGCTGGCGGTGGCACCGTCGGCATCGAAGTCGCCAACGATCAGAATGCGCTGGCGCTGCTCCAGGGCCACCACCAGCAAATCCACGGCGGCATCGATGCCCTTGAGTTGCTGATAGGGAATCAGCCGCGCCAGGCTCTTATCCAGCTCGGCCTCGGACTGCACGCCACGGGCGGCGTACAGGCGGGTCAGCAAGGGCGGCAGATCACCGAGAAACGGCAGGGTGGCGGGCAACTCACGGGGTTCGATACGCATGGGGCGATTGGGGCTTCTCTTCTAATGCAGGGTGACGTCAGAGGACGGGAGCGGTTGGCAATCAGCCGCGATCGCCCATCAGCCATTCGAGCTGGACTTCGTGCTGGCCACGGTCATCGGTGACGAAGATAGTGCCTTCGCTGATCATCACGTCCCACTTGATCACCCGGGGCATGTCCTTGGCCAGGGTCTCCAGCACGTCCTGGGGCACGCCGGCGATGTTGACGTTTTTCAGGTTCTTCAGGGTGTCGACTACCCGGGTCTGCCACACACGCAGGCTGCCGTAGGCCAGCAGGCTGGTGCGCTCGGTGCGGCGCGAGCACCAGGTCAGGCGGTCGGCATCCGGCTGGCCGACTTCGATCCAGTGCAGGACGCGATCATCCAGGCTCTTTTCCCACAGGGCCGGCTCATCCACATCCGACAGGCCGCGACCGAACGACAAGTGCTCGTTGTACCAGAAGGCGTAGGCCAGCAGCCGCACGGTCATGCGCTCTTCGGTTTCCGAAGGATGACGGGCGATGGTCTGCTTGACGCTCTCGTACACCCCACGGTCGAGGTCGGTGAGGTTCAGTTCAAACTTGTAGGTGGTGGACGGCTGGGCCATGTGCGCGCTTCTTGATGTGCGAAAAGGCGGCAAGTCTAACCCGAAACCTTTCCCCCTGCCCGGCCGATGACCCGCCGTCGGGCACCTGGCGCCACCCCGCGCCAGCCCCGCAGCCGCTATTCAAGCACGCGTGAAGGCACGAACCTGGCGCGGATTGCCACGATCCGCGCGTGCAGGGGTTGTTCCCACGCGCCGAGGGCTTTATAACGCTCGCGCGATTCGGGATGTGCGTTGTGCCGCCCTGAAGCCATCAACGGAAAAGGAAGCTCATGGAAGTGTTTGTAGAGATCGGTGCCGTGGTTGCCGTGGTCGCGGCAGGCTATTGGTTTTACCGGCACAAGAAAGCCAAGGCCCTGCGCCTGAGCCCCCACGATGTCGCCCAGATCAATCGGGTCAATCTGGTGCTCAGGAGCGAACCGCTGCTGGCGCTGGACATCGCCCAACGCCTGGAAGGCCACGCACGGCAATTGGCGTTGCAGTATGTAGCGCCGGCACTGGTCAAGAATGGCCACCGCGAAGCCGGTTTCAAAGCCCTGGCCGAACTGGTCAAGCCCAACCACGCCGCCCCGCTGAAAACCATCCTCGAGATCCTTCTGGAACAAGGCGATCCCAAAGCCGCCCGGGAACTGCTGGATATCAAGGGGTCGCAACTGCCGATCGACGGGCATATCGTCGGCATCGACCTGGCCCTGGCCACCGACAACAAGGCCTCGGCGGTGCAACAACTCAAGGCCATCACCGAACTCCAGGAAGTCGCCGGAGCATTCGTCCTGTCGCGCGCCGACAGCCTGAAAATGGCGGCCCGCCAGCGCGCCATGCATATGAAGCAAGCCGCGTCCGTGAGCATCGCCTGGGCCTGGTCGACCCTGGGCGCCGATGGCACCCTGGACCGCCAGGAACTGCGCGCCATTCTCCAGGAGTTTTTTGCCCAGGACGGCGCCGCGCGGGTCATCGAACTCGCCGAGCAACTGCCCGAGGCCTACAAGGATTGCGCCGCCAGCGTGCTGTTTGAAGGTGGCGCACTGGAACCGGCCTTTATCCTGCTGGGCCAGGCCGGCGCGGAGCTGCCCTATGAAACCTACCCACAACTGCTGGCGCTGGCCCTCGCTGCCGAGCGCCTGGATGACGCCCTGCGCCTGATTGACGCGGATCCTGAGTACAACACCGACGATCTGCTGCTCACACTGCTGCAATGGCACGTGCAGCGCGGTGAAACCGCCGCCGCCGACGCCCTGATCCAGGCCCGCCTGAAAACACCCGAGCAGTACCTGACGCTGGGTCTGGAGCTGGCGACGTTCAGCCACGCCTACCAGCCGCAATGGAGCCTTGCCTTGCGCCAGCGCACCGAGCAACAGCTGGAGCATGTGCAGGGCGCGGAAAACGAGACGTGGTATCAGTTACTGGTGCTGGAAGGCCGGTTGCAGGCCCAGGCTCACCTGCCCGAAGCACGCCGCGATCAGGCGCTGATAGGCAACCTTCTGCAGCAGATCGCCGAGCTCAACGCCGCACTGGAAATGCCGGCCATCCAGGAGCGCTATGAAGCACAAGCCGCGCTGCTGCATGCCCTGGGCCAGGACGATGCTGCCAGCCAGCAGCTACAGATGCTCGCGCAGTACATCAAGGACCACCCGGACGAAGACGACGAGGACGAGGACGAGGACGAGGACGAGGACAAAGTCCCGGGCAGCTATGGCTTCAGCCAGAAACTGGACCTGGAATGCGTGGCCGAGGCCTACCTGCGTATCGACCAGCCGCTGCCCGCCATTGCTTTGCGCGATGAACTCGAACAGCAAGACTTTCCGTGCCGTGACGTGTCGCTGCAGATCGCGCTCAACCACATCCGCCACCAGCGCCTGGCACAAGCCATCGAGGCGATCGATGTGATCACCCTGACCGGCGGTGAAAACCTGCTGGCGCCGCTGCACCAGGCCATTGAACAGGTGCAGGCACAAGCCCCGACCCGCTATCGCGAGTTGCGGGAAAAGCTCCTCGACACCTTGATCAACGGCGATCTCGGCGCTCGGCCAACGCCATGACCCAGGCGCCCGCGCGTCGCTGACGGACGCGGGCGCCACCCGCCTTGCACAGGAACCCTCATGGACACACTCACAGGAACCGGGCTGGCCGTGGCCATTGCCGGCGTCGCGGCCTATAGCTTTTACCGCTACCGCAACGCCCTGGCCCTGCGCGTGACGGCGTCGCAGTGGGCGGTGATCAATCGGGCCCTGCTCCTGGCTCGCAGCAACCCCCTGGTCGGCCTTGAGATAGCCCGGCAGCTGGATGGCCATGCTCGGCAAATCGCCCTGCAAGGCCTGGCCCCGTTGCTGGTCGGTGCCGGCTACCGTCAGGAAGGCCTGCAAGCCCTGGGCGAGCTGGAAAAAAACAACCTGCCCCAGCCCCTCAAGGATGTGGTCGAGCTGCTGCTGGACCAGGGTGACCACCTGGCCGCACAGGCCCTGCTGGATCAGACCGGGGTACTGATGCCGGTCGACGGGCATATCGCGCTGATGAAGCTGCGGTTTGCCAAAGGCGACCAGGACGGCGCGCTGCAAATACTGAAGATGATCGGCAGCGTCCAGACCCAGTCAGGCGCGGACTTGATCTCGGCCCACGACAGCCTGCGCATCGCCCCGCTGCAACGCCAGTTCGGCCAGACCGAGTGCGCCGCCCTGAGCATCGCCTGGGCCTGGATCAACGCACGCGAGGCAGACGGCAGCCTGGCGCCGAAAAAACTGCGCGCCCTCTTGCACGAGTTCTACCTGCAGGACGGCGCTACGCGGGTGATTGAGCTGGCCCAGCAACTGCACGCAAGCGAGAAAGCCATCGCCGCCAGCGTGCTGTTCGAGTTCGGTGCTCTGGAAGCCGCCATGACTCTGTTGGGCGAAGCCGGCAAACACCTGGCTCACGACGCCTACGAGCAGTTGCAGCGCCAGGCCCTGGCTGCCGACGAGCTGGACAAGGCCGAACGTTTGATCGAACTCGCCCCCGCCTACGAACAACATGAATTGCTGCTGGGACTGATGAACTGGCACGCGAAACGCGGCGCCACCGCCCTCGCCGAGGAACTGCTGGAAACCCGTATCCACCCTGCCGAACAGCGCCTGGAGCTGCTGCTCAGGCTGGTAAAAATGAGCCATGCCAGCCAGCCGCAATGGAGTGCCGCACTACTGGATCGGGCCTCGGAGTTTCTGCCCGCGACGCCACACGGGGAGGCCGACAACTGGTATCGCCTGCTGATCCTGGAAGGCCAGTTGCAGGCCCAGGCCCGCCTGCCCGAGGCTCGTCGCGAGCAGAACCTGATCAGCCACAACCTGGCGCAACTGCAGGGGCTCAACCCGGACCTGAACCTGGAGGAAAAGCTCGATCGCTACTGCGCTCAGGCGCCACTGCTGCACCTGTTTGGCCAGACCGGATACGCTGTGCAGCTCCTCGATCACCTGGTGCAGCAACTTCGCGATAATCAGGAGGCGGATCCCATCGAGCAGCAGTTCGATCTGGAGCGAGTGGCGCAGGCCTATCTGAGCATCGACCAGGTCGAGCCGGCCATCGCGCTGCACGAGAGCCTGCGCACACTTGAGGCGCTCTACCGCCACGAACTGGCCCAGGGCATCGTGCTCAACCACGTCCAGCACCAGCGCTTTGCCGAAGCCATCGCCGCCATCGATTTCAGCATCCTGCTCGACCCGAACCGCGTGCTGACCGCCTTGCTCCAGGCCTTGCAGCACTTGCAGTTGCAGCAACCGGAGCAGGCCCGCGCCTTGCACCAGCATCTGCTCGACACCCTGATCCATAGCTCGCTGACCACAGGCACCCCGGACTGACATTCGCCTAGCCGCAACCCGGTGGTCCACGCCGGCCCTGACCCGTACCAGAGGAAAATCGAATCATGGAAGTGTTTATCATCCTGCTGCTCATCACCGGCGTGATCTCGCTGCTGGTGGTGTATGCCCACAAAAGCAGCAGCACCAGCCTGAGCCTGGGCATCACCGAGGGCGAGGCGGCGCAGATCAATCGCGCCGCCCACCTCAGCACCGTCGAACCCCAGGTGGCCTTGCAACTGGCCCAACGCCTGACGGGCAAAGCCCGGCAGTTGGGGCTGTTCCAGATACCCAGCGCGCTGTACAAGCAGGGAAATCAGGAACAGGCCCTGGAAGTACTGGCCGAACTCGATGAAACCTACCAGCCCATGGCGCTGAACCAACTGCTCGAAACCCTGCTCGACAAGGAGGGCCCCCAGGCGGTGCTGAGCCTGCTGGAGCGCCTGCAGCAACCCCTGCCGTCAGCGCCCCTGCTGCGCATCCCGCTGCTGGTGGCCATGGGTGAACACGAGCAGGCCCGCGCGCTGCTGGTGACCTTCGGCGTCGAGCAGTTGAGCCCGGACTCCCCCAGCGAGCACCGGCAGTTGGCTGCCCTGCAACGCAGCCTGGGCCTGGCGGATAAAGCCGCCATCAGCATCGGCCTGGCCTGGCAACTGCTGCTGAAACAGCCGGTCGACGAACTGGACGCCTATGAAGTGGAAGAGACCCTGCTCGAGTACCGTGCCCAGGGGCAGGATGCGCAGTTCCCGGCCATGGCCGCGCAGCTGCCCGAGGCAGTGCAGATCATCGTCGTGGTCCTGCTGATGCAGTCCGGGGAGTTCGACGCCGCGTTCGAGGTGCTGGCGCTGAATCCCGAGCCCGACGATTACTTGCGCTACCCGCCGCTGCTCAAGCTGACCCTGGACGCCAACCGCCCGGAACTGGCGCGACAGCTGATCGCCCAGGTGCCGGAAACCTGCGCCAGCGAGCTGCTGTTGAGCCTGTTGAACTGGCATGTCGCGCGCAATGAGATGGCCGAGGCCGAGGCGGCCTTGCAGGCCTGTGCCGTTTCGACCGGGCAGCGCATCTGGTGCCTGATCTGCCTGTGGGGCACCTACGTCGAGGAACACACGCAATGGTGCGCCCGCCTGCTGGAGCAAGCCTTGGCGGCACTGGAGACCTTGCGTGGCGATGAGCAATGGCCGTGGTTGCGCCTGCTGATCCTGGAAACCCAACTGCGGGTCCAGGCCGAGCTGCCGCGCCTGCGCCGCGACAGCTGGCTGATCCGCAACAACCTGGAAGAGATGGCCCGCCTCAACGCCCAGCTCGAATACGCCGACCGTCCGATGAAACAGGCCTTGCAGGCCAAACTGCTGCACGACCTGGAGCAGACCCGGCAAGCCGGCGAACTGCTGGACCAGGCCGTGCAGGCCCTCGACGACGACCGTCAGAATGGGGCGCTGGAACCTGGGGAAAAAAACTTGTATCTGGAACAGCTGGCGCTGAGCTACGTCTACATCGACGACCAGGCAAAAGCCGTCGCGCTGCAGACCCGCCTGGAACAACAGGCGGCCTTCACCCACCAGTTGAGCCAGGCCATGGTGCTGAACCATATCCGCCAGCAACGCTTCGAGGAGGCGATTGCCGGCCTGGAGCTGCGCAATCTGTTTATCGACGAAAACCCGGTGCAGCAGTTGCACCAGGCCCTGGAAACCCTGAGCCACAGTGCTCCGGAAAAAGCCCACGGGCTGCGCCAGAAACTGATCGACAGCCTGGCCGCCGAGAGCGCCTGGGGTTACCCGAACGCCGCCTGAGGCCTTGTGGGCGCCAGCCGCTGCACGCCTTAACGCGGCGCGTAGCGGCTCCAGAGTTCATTGAACTCCTTGAGATAACTGGCCACCAGTTGCGGATGGTCGATCACCAGCAGGTTTTCCTCGTTGCCGGTGGTGGCGCTGCGGGTCCAGTTGAAGCTGCCATTGAGCAAGGTTCGGCCATCGAACACGGCGAACTTGTGGTGCATGTGGAACGGTGTGTCGTCGATCCGCACCGGCACGCCGGCCTCGCGCAACGCGGCGATATCGCTGCCGACATCGAACTGCTTTTCACTGTCGCTGATCACCCGCACGGCCACGCCGCGCTGGTGGCAGGCGCGGATTTCGTCGCTCAATTGATCGTCGGAAATGGTGAACACGCAGATATCCACCGAGATTCGAGCCTGGCGACACAGATCGCGAATCTTGCGCCGGCAGTCTTCGCCAGGGCTGAAGTGGGCGCTCGCCATGTCCCGCACCGGGGCGTTGTTGGCGTCCAGGGTCTTGATCACCTGCTCCAGCCATTTCAATGCCGGCAGCACATTGGCGCTGTCGGCCAGGGCCAGCTCGCGCACCAGGTCAAAGGCGCGGTTACGCATGTAGCGCACCTGGTCCTGGCCCAGCTCACTGCCCAGCTGGCGCAGCTCGTCACGCTCTTCGTTGCTCAGCCGCAGGTCCTGCACGCTGTCGCGCAGCTGACGGTCCAGCCCTTCAAAATCCATGCAAACTCCCTGTTGTTCAGATCCACGCAAGTGGCGCCCGCAGCCTTGGCCCGGGCGCCTCGGTTCAAGGCTGCTTGTCGTCCAGGGTCGGCACCTGGCCATTGCCCAGCATCTGCCCCAGCTCATTGAGACGGTTGGAGATGTCGGTGATGCGGTGGTGGGTGTAGAGGTCGACGTCGATCTTCTTGTGCATGACCTTGATCAGCGGCAAGAAACTGCTCTCCAGGTTCACCGCCAGGCTTTCCAGAACCTCGCGCAGGCCCTTCTGCTCCGGCGCCAGCACTTCGACCTCGATGTTGGTCGGCTGGCGCCCCAACTGCTCCAGCCCGGCCAGCAGCTCGCGCCATGGCAAGCCGCCTTCGGCATGTTCGGCCGCAGGCTGACGCGCCAGGCCACGCACACCTTCCACCAGGTCGTTGAGCTGGGCCACCACGCGGCTGCCAACGTCGCTGTCGCTGCCGCCCATGGAGCGGTTGCGCTGGAAGTCGCGCTTGATCTGCGCCCAGCGCTGCACCTGCTCCGGGGTCTGGTTACCGCGCAGCTCGGCGAGCTTGAGCAGGTTTTCCTCGGCACCGGTGGTCAGCAGCTGGGACTCGCCCTGGTAGTGGTCGGCGAGCAGTTGCAAGAGCTCGGCGTCGTTCATCACCGCGGAAATCTTCTCCGCCATTTTGTTCATGTTGCGGTAGCTGCCCTGCAACTTGAACGGCGGTTCGGTGCGGTACTGGTCGGCCTGGGCCGCACTGGCGATGTACTGCTGGTTGACCTTGAGCACCACGTCGCGCACTTGCATCAGGCGCTGCAGGGTGGTGGTGATTTCGTTGATCTCGGCACCGCTGTAGCTGTGGCTCAACTCGTTGCTGGAGAACGGCTTGCCCTCGGCCTTGGCCACAAAACGATAGACGTCGGCCATGTCGCGGGTGGCCAGCGGCGCCAGCACCGGGTTGGAGGTCAGGCCGTTTTCGATGTAGCTCAGGGCGAAGGATTCCTGCATGCCGCCCAGGGTGTCGCCCAGGTTATAGATATCGGCCCGGTTGGCGAGCATGTCGGGGATCTTGAACACATCGCCGGACTCGGTGTACGGGTTGCCCGACATCACCACGCAGAACTTCTTGCCGCGCATGTCGTAGGTCTTGGTCCGCTCCTTCCATACGCCTTCGATGCGCCGAGTGCCGTCGCACAGCGAGATGAATTTCTGCAGGAACTCGGGATGGGTGTGCTGGATGTCGTCGACATACAGCATCACGTTGTTGCCCATCTCCAGGGCCAGGTTGAGTTTCTCCAGTTCCTGGCGCGAGGTGGCGTCCGGGGCCTGGGCCGGGTCCAGGGAACGCACGTCGTGGCCCAGGGCCGGGCCGTTGATCTTCATGAAGATCAGGCCCAGGCGGTGGGCGACGTATTCCATCAGGGTGGTCTTGCCGTAGCCCGGTGGCGAAATCAGCATCAACAGGCCCATGAGGTCAGTGCGCTTGTTCTCGCCGACCGTGCCCATCTGCTTGGCCAGGTTGTCGCCGATCACCCCCAGGTACACATCGTTGATCAGCTTGTTGCGCACGAAGGAGCTCAACGGACGCGGCTTGAATTCGCTCAGGCGCAAGGCCTCGCGCTCGCGGCCGATGATGCCCTGGCGCAATGCCTGGTAGCGTTGCAGGCCCGGCAGGAAGTGCTCGCGATGGCTGCGCAGGCGGGCGAAGAACTCGTCCACCGCCAGGGTCAGGCTGCGTTCCTTGATCCGTGGGTGTTCGCCCATCAGGTTGTCGACGCTGAAGCGCAGGTCGACTTCGGTAATGCGCTTGGCAAAATCCTGGGGCAGCAGCGACAGGGCCACGGCCTCGGGCACGTAGTCCGCCAATGCGGCCAGTTCCGCCTCCGAGCACAAACCATCGAGCCAGTTGCCGGCCAGTGCCCATTGCGCCGCCGGGCGATCCGCCAGCCGCGCCAGCGCCTGCTGGTAGTCGTCCCACATGCGCGCGCCCTGCAAGCGCACCTTGAGTGCTTCCTGCAGTTGCTTGGCGTACTTGCTGAAGGTGAATTCGATGCGTTCGGCGGCCAGTTCCTGGACCAGGTACTCGGCGGCCTCGGCCACTTGCGAGCCATTGAGCGCCAGGGGTTGTTCAAGCAAGAACTGCTGCATCGCCGTGGCGATTTCCGCCTGCAATTGGAGCAGCCCTTCGCGACGCCCGAACAGTTGCTGGATATGCCGGCTGGTGCGCGCCCGCTCCGGCCACTGCGCCGGGGCTTCGAGGCTGCGCTGCAGGTTCCAGAACACACTGGCGAACGCCCGTGGCAGCGGGCCATAGCGCAGCAGGCCGGCGCTTTCGCGCAGCGGCAGGAGCTGGATCAGAATCGCCGCCGCGTCGTGATCGTGGATGCCTTTTTCGTAGCCTTCCTTGTAGCGCGGCGCGGCGAAATCACGAATCACCCGTGCCAGTTCGTCCGGCTTTGCCAACAGCGGCTTGAGCAGCTCCAGGCTCAGGCCTTCCTGCCCGGCATCGGCCGCGTCCAGCACCTGGCCGGCGAGGTATTCGGCGCGGTACAGCTGGGCCGATTCGGACTCCAGCGCCACCTGCCAGAAGTCGCGCAGCGCTTCGAGTTCGGCATCGTGCAACGGCTCGAGGAAATCGGTGCCGGTCAGGTGCAGGTGCAGCGCGTCGCCCCGGGGCATCAGGGTCAGGTCGAGTTCCTGGGTGTTGACGCTGAAGCGATGGCGCGGGCCGAGCTTGATGACATTGCCGCCCTCCTCGAACAGCTCGGTCTTGTCGCGCAGGGCCCGTACCGCCTGGTCGCGGGCGCCTTTGAGGCGGGCCTCGACGTCGTCGGCCTTGACGCTGTCCTTGAGCTGGCGCAGGCGTTCGGCCAACTCGCGCAACTTGAGGATCAGCGGGTCGGCGGCGAAGAATGCATTGAGTTCTTCAGCTTGGGTGAACTTGGCGGTGCGCCGGGTCAGGCTGTCGAGAATCCGCCGCGCGGCGTCGAGCAGGCCCTGGGCCTTGCGCTGGCGTTCGTCGAGCAGGGATTGCTTGTGGGCTTCGAAGGTTTCCAGCAACTCCTCACGCTTAGTGAGGATGTCGCCCATGAATTGTTCGTGATCGCCGAAGCGGCTTTCCAGCTCCTCCAGCTGCACCAGCAGGCGCGACAATTGCTCGTCGCAACGCTCAGGGTCCTGGGCCTGGGCCAGGGCATTGGTGATGCCCTGGCTGAACAGTTTGAACTGGGCGCCGAACTGGGCCACGGTCTCGGTCGAGCCCAGGGCCTTGCGCCGCTGTTCGGCGCGGGCCTTGGCCTGGTTCAGGCGGGCGTAGATCTCGGAGATGGACTCGATGATCCGCGTGCGCTGGGTGGCGTCGTCGATCTGCAGCGACGCCATCAGCCCGGACAGCATGTCCAGGTCGGCGGCCATGGCCTGCAAGGCCTTCAGCGGCTCGGCCAACTGGGCCACGGTCTGGGCTTTCTGCGCCTCGCCGTCGAGGGCCTCCAGGCGCGTAACGAACGGCTGCAGCGCCTGCTCGCTGGCGAGGAAGGTCGCGGTGCCGGCGGCGGTGCGTTCCTGGGCCTGGAGCAGTTCGGCTTCCATGGCGTCGATGCGCACCACATCGATGTAGCGGTATTCGCGGATGGTCAGCAGCAGGCCACGCTGGGCGGTGATGGCGTTGAGCGCATCGACGAAGTTCTGCACCTGGTCCCAGCTGTCCACCAGCAGGCCGGCGAGCAGGGCTTTCTGCTTGTCTTCGGCGCTGAGCATGGCCTGGTCGGACTGGCGGCGAATGCCCTCGACCTTCTCGTACTCATCGAGCACCAGCTCCGAAGTGGCGGCCACTTCGCGCAGCAGCGGCGCCAGGCCGCCGACTTCTTCGCTGCCCAGCCAGTGGTAGACGTCGAACAGGCGACGGGTGTTCTGGCACAGCAGCGAATAACGCTGCACCGACACCGCCGGGGTGCCGATCTCGCGGCACAGGTCGTACAGGTCGGACACGCTGCGCACCAGCTCGGCATTGCCGATACGCCCCAGGAACCCGCTGCGCGCCGGCTGGCGGGCCGCGTACTCCTCGGTGAAAAACGGCGTCTGCCAGACCTGCATCGGGTGGATGCGGGTCGGCTCGTCGCCTTCAGCAGCAAAGATCACCATGCGCCCGTCTTCCAGGCGCGCGTAGCCGTGGCCGAACAAGGGGTTCTGCAACTGGCGGTTGATCATGTTGTAGGTGAGCAGTACCGAACGCCCCTGCTCGGGGTGATAGAAGATGTACTGCACGTCTTCGCCGTTGGGCGAGCGCACCGAGCGCTTGAAGCGCATGCCTTCCATCGATTGCTCGAAGGTCTTGTACTCGCCGCTCTGCAGGTAATAGCCACCGGGGAAGATGATGCCGTGGTCTTCCGGCAGCTGCACGCAGGCCAGGCCAATGGCGTCGATGCGCTCGACCTGGCGGGTCAGGCTGTTGAACACCAGGTAGCGCCACTGCTCTTCGCGGTACGGCAGGATCTTGAGCAGGATCAGGCTGCCCAGGCGGGCGAATTCGATCTGGCCGTCGTCCAGGGACTGGGTCTTGTCCAGCACCTCTTCGCGGTAGATGCCCAGGCCATCCTCGGTGTTGTTCTCGACCTTGACGGTGAGATCGCCGCCCATAGTTTCGACAAACACGGTGTCGAGGATGTTCATGTGCGGGAAACGGCCTTCGACGGCCATTTCCCGGGTTGCTTTACGCCACTCGAAATCGAACGGGGCCGGCAGCGCTATGTCGCGCTCGCCGCGGTTGTCGATGTAGCGCACGTCGCGCCCATCCAGGGAGATGGACCAACGGAACACCCGCACGTCGGTGATGCGTTCACCGATCTGGAAACTCGCCAGCAGCTTGCCGTCGCGAATCGCCAGTTGCAGCAGGCGGGTGTTCTTGTAATAGGTGTAGAGCTCGTTGAAGTCGTTGAGGAAGCCCTGGGCGGCAAGGAAAGTGCCTTCCAGCGGTACGGGTTCGGCCTCGTAGCCTTCGCCCTCTTCCACCAGCCGATAGAGGGAGAACACGTCGGCGACGCTGGTCTCCTTCTTCAGGCCGATAAACACGTTGTAGCCAAACAGCAGGCAGTCGCCGACCTGGACGATGTCCCGGGCGATGCAGTTGTTTTCGGTGCGGATGCGCACGCGCCCGACCACTTCCATGCGGCTGTTGCCGAACTCTTCCAGGCGGCGCTGGTTGAGGCCTTCGGCGGTTTTCCGCAGGCGTTGGCCCTGGTCCAGCAGGCGCTTTTGCAGCACCTCATAGGCGCCGCCTTCGGCGACGGCCTTGTCCAATACATCCTGTGCGGGAGTTGCGGCTTGTGCGTCCGACATCGTGGCCTTCCTGGATCTACGGCGGTGTACAAAAAAAGAAACTGAGCGCTGCTAGCTGATGCGATGGGCTGTAGTGGGCGTGGCGGCTGAAGGCTGAGAGCGCTGGCGCCTGACAAAGCGTTGATCTTCCGGAGTTACCCGGAGGGTTGTCAGGGCCAGCGCAGCCTCGCGGGCTCGGCAGCGACTACAGGTGCATCAGGCTTCAGCTGCCGGAGTGTCGAGCTTGCGCTCGGCAGCAGCGGCGGCCAGCTCGGCGGCTACGGCGGGAATGCCTTTGCCGTTGAGCAAGCGGGACAGGACGTCCTGGACCACCGGGCTCTTGCCGACCACGCCTTCGATGGCCTTGCCCACCGACAGCGACTTGGCGAAGGAGTTGAAGAAGTCGCCTTCGCCACCGACGATTTCGATCTTGGCCTTGCTGAGGGCGGCGGACAGCACTTGTGCCTGGTCCTTGGCGATGTCCTTGTTGGCGGCGATGGCAGCCATCGCTTCCTCGAAGTTCTTCTCCAGCTGCATGCGGAACTCTTCGTGCTGACGGGCGCTGTCGCTGAGGGAATCCAGGGCACCGAACTTCTTGCCCAGGCCTTCGGCTTCGGCGTTCAGGCGCTCCAGCAATACTTCGGCCTCGGCCGAACCCATGTCCTTGGTGGCCTGAGCCTTGGCCGCGCCCAACTGGGCTTCGCCACGGGCCTGGGCACCGAGCTTCTCTTCCATGACCTTGGCTTCGGCCAGGCCATCTTTCTCTTTGGCTTGCGCCTGGGCTTCCATGACGCGGGCGTCGGCCAGGCCTTTTTCCTGCTCGCCACGGGCTTCAGCGATCATCTGCTCCGCGCGAACCCGTGCCTGGGCCATGCCTTCCTTCTCTTGCGCGGCGACGGTGACTTCCAGAACCCGCGCATCGGCCAGGCCAGGTGCAGCGCGTTCGGCTTCCAGGCCTTCGGCCAGGCGTTTCTTGGCTTCGGACTGCTTGGATGCGGCTTCCAGATCGGCCTGGGCCAGGTTGTTGATTTCCACCGCGCGGTGCTTGGAGCGGGTTTCGTCGGCTTCGGCCTGTTTCACCTGGCGGACCATTTCCTGCTCGGCTTCGGCTTGCGCCTGGAGCACGACGACCTGCTTGGCACGTTCGGCCTGGGAGATCTCGCGCACTTCCTTGATCCGCTCTTCTTCCTGGGCCACGGTCTTCTCGACCGCTACGCGCTCACGAATCACCACGGCGATGTTCTTGCGCTGCTCTTCCAGGGCTTTTTCGCTGTCGATGCGTTGCAGCTCGACTTCACGCTCGCGCGAGACAATTTCCAGGTCTTTGGCGCGGGTGACTTTCTCCACCTCGATCACCACCGCACGCTGGCGGTTCTGCTGCGCCACTTCGACTTCGCGCTGATGGTTCTCGGTGCGTACGTCGATTTCCTGCTGGGTCTGGATGCGAGCCTGCTCGGACTTCAGGCGCTCCTCTTGCTGGACCTTGGAGGTCTCGGCTTCTTCGCGGGCGCGGATGGTTTCGATCTCGCGCTTCTGCCGCGCTTCGGCATCGGCCTGCTGGCGTTCGAGGGACAGCGAGGCTTCGCGGGTCTCGACGTTTTTCTTCTGGATCGCCAGTTCCTGGTTACGCTCCAGTTCGTTGGTGATCACGTTCTGCATGGCGGTCAGTTCGGTGATCTTGCGAATGCCCTCGGCGTCGAGAATGTTGCTCGGGTCCAGGGAGTGCTTGGCGGTCTGTTCCAGGTAATCGATGGCCACGTCTTCCAGCACATAGCCGTTGAGGTCGTTGCCGATCACTTCGATGATGCGATCGCGGAAATCCTGGCGGTTCTCGAACAGCTGCACGAAGTCGAACTGCTTGCCCACGGTTTTCAGGGCTTCGGAGAACTTGGCGTTGAACAGCTCGTTGACTGCCGAGCGATCGGAGGCACGATCGACACCGATGGCCTTGGCCACCTTGAGCACGTCTTCCTGGGTTTCATTGACCCGCAGGTAGAAGGCCACGGTGATGTCGGCGCGCATGTTGTCACGGCAAATCAGCCCGTCCTTGGCGCGACGGTCGACTTCCAGGGTCAGCAGGGAGATCTTCATGAACTCCTTGAGGTGGATGACCGGGTACACCAGGGCGCCGGTGAAATGCACCTTGGGTGTCGAGGACATGTCGTTGACGATCAGCGCGGTGCCCTGCGGAACCTTGATGTAGAACGCCTTGAACAGCGCCAGCAGGCCGAAGACCACCAGAACGACAAGGCCGACCCCGAACAGGATGGGCAGCAGTGACGGTAAGTTCATTGAAATCAATCTCCTTTGATCTGAGGGAGTCGGGGTCAGATGCCCCGGAACTCGGCCTCGGTAATGACCCGATAGGCGTGTTGCGCCTCCAGATACTCCAGTAACACGACGCGATCGCCGCGCTTGAAAGCCAGTGCCTCATCGGCACGCACGCGCAGGATCAGGCCCGCGCCACCGTCTTGCAAAATGGCTTCGCCGTGCTCCAGGGTGACCCGGCCACTGCGTATCACCGCCGTTTGGCCGATCACCGATCGGCTGTTGGGCGCTTCCATCTTGTGAAACAACGGCCGCAGCGGGCTGCATATCAGCGCACTGATGGGCGCGGCGATAAACAGCGCGATCACGGCCAGCACCAGGCCCAGGGGATAACGCAACAGCCCCAGGTCCAGGTGGCTGAGAACGAACAACTCGGCGAAATAGGTGATGAACCAACTGAAGAAAAACAGCAGGGTCAGGACCAGGGTCAGCGGAATGCCGTTGAGCTTGAATTTGATCAGCAGGCCGGCCAGGCCTTCGGCGTTGCCGGTGCCTTCGAGCAGCGAGTCGGCCTCGACGTCCAGCAGGTCGATGTCGATCATGCCCAGGGCGACGATGGCCCAGTAGATGACCGCCAGGCACAGCATGAAGCTGAACAGCACGGTGGGAAATGACAATACGGTCTGCAGGAAGATTTCCATCGCGTTCCTATCCCTGAAAAAAGCGCGCAAGGCCAGTTGGCCTTGCCCATCGACAACGGTGAATCAGGTCTTGCCCTGGTCCTTCAGACGCGCCAGCACGCTGTTGGCGCTGTGGCGGTCTTCAATGATCCCGGCGGCCCGCAGCTTGGCGTGCAGCGCGTCCTCGGGGCTGGCGGCGCTGGCCAACTCCTCGGCCGCCTCCATCTGCGCCGCGCGTTCAGCCTGCTGGCGCTTGATGCGCTCCAGGGACTCGACCGCGGTTTGCAGTTTGTTCTGGGTTCCGCCATAGCGCTGGGCCACGGCCAACTGGGCCTTTTGCACGCTTTCGGTGGCCTTGACCGTATCCACCTGTTGTTTCAAATGCTTGATATTGCCCTCGGTCTGATTCACCGCCTTGCGCAACTGACTGACGCTGGCGGCAAAGCCCTCGGCCTGTTCCCGCTCGGCACGCAACTCGGCTTCAAGCTGGGCGATCTTCTCTGCCACTTCCAGGGCCAGGGCTTCGTTGCCGACTTCCAGGGCCTTGAGCGCATGGGTTTCGTATTCACTGACCCGGGCTGCGGTGTTCTGCACCTGCTCGGAGGCCAGCTTCTGGCGCGCCATGATCTGTGCCAAAGACTCTCTGGATGAGCGCAACGCCTGCTCGGCATCGCGGATTTCCTGATCGAGAATACGCAGCGCCTGGCTGTCCACCAGGGCCTCGCCGGCTTCCGTCGCGCCGCCACGCAGGGCGGTGAGCAATTTGCTCCAAACGTTCATGTGCATTCCTCCAGATCAGGCCTGAGCCTTGAGATAGCCTTCGTAGGCCTCGGTCGCGCGAATCACGTTGCTGGCCAGGGTCTCGATCTCATACAGCACGTTGGACAGCAGCGAAGTCGCGCTCAACGCGCCGAACATGCTGTAGCAGCGCTCGCCATCGGCCTGGGTGTCCAGACCGATGCTCGACAGCGGAAACAGTTGGCGACTGAGCAGCACTTCCTCGTTGAAGGCTGCCACGTCACTCACCGCGCTCTGCGGCCAGAGCAGCGCCTCGACCAGGATCTGCCCTCCGTGCAAGGCCACGAACAGCGGCAAGTCGCCGTATTCATGCATGGTCACGTGGAGGCTGGCGTCGGCGCCGTCGAGCAACTCGACACTGGCATCGCCAGCGCTGAACAACTCGGTGCCGGCCAGGGCCTGGCACAGTGCTTGGGCATTCCAGGTTTGCGGCATGCTCATGTCTCCTTCCTTTTCCACCGGGCCCCGGTCATGCAGGCATTGGCGAAATATTCGTGGGTATTAACTGAGGACTCGGTTTGCATGGAAGAGAGATTAATTCATCACGCGTGAGAATTTCAATAGCATCACGCGTGATACTAAACAGACATTTTTTCGGCACGCAAAACAAAACCTCAGGGCACGCCTGAAGCCGGAAAAAGGGAGGGAGGTAAACAAGACACGAGGACCTTTCCCTGGTTTTCCGAAGCGCGCAATCCTTGGCAGACGGCAATTAAACCCGCTGGAGCCCTGAATGAGAAGCACCAATTGCCCGGCCACGCCACGCCGCCCAGGAAAAAGCCCAGCGCCCGGCAGTGCCCTAAACGCCATCAATGGTCTAGGCTAGGCGGATTTTCCTGCCTCGCGGACGCCCCATGGATACCCTCAGCAAGCCTCTCGCCGGATTGAAAGTGATCGAACTCGGCACCCTGATTGCCGGCCCCTTTGCCTCGCGCATCTGCGCC
Source organism: Pseudomonas sp. CF161 (assembly GCF_000416215.1). Classification (NCBI taxonomy): domain Bacteria; kingdom Pseudomonadati; phylum Pseudomonadota; class Gammaproteobacteria; order Pseudomonadales; family Pseudomonadaceae; genus Pseudomonas; species Pseudomonas sp. CF161. The sequence continues at coordinate 41,563 of NZ_ATLP01000102.1, read as the reverse complement.
GAATTCGGGGCCGAGGTGATCAAAGTCGAGTCGCCGGATGGCGGCGATCCGTTGCGCAAGTGGCGCAAGCTGTATGAAGGCACTTCGCTATGGTGGTTTGTCCAGGCACGCAATAAAAAGTCCCTGACCCTCAACCTCAAACACCCCGACGGCCTGGCCATCCTCAAGCAGTTATTGAGCGATGCCGACATCCTGATCGAGAACTTCCGCCCCGGCGTCCTGGAAAAACTCGGCCTGGGCTGGGACGTCCTCCACGCCCTCAACCCGAAGCTGGTGATGGTGCGCCTCTCCGGCTTCGGCCAGACCGGCCCGATGAAGGACCAGCCGGGTTTTGGCGCGGTCGGCGAATCCATGGGCGGCCTGCGCTACATCACCGGCTTCGAGGATCGCCCACCGGTACGCACCGGGATCTCCATCGGCGATTCGATTGCCGCCTTGTGGGGCGTGATTGGCGCACTGATGGCGCTCCGCCATCGAGAGGTCAACGGCGGCCAGGGCCAGGTGGTCGATGTGGCGTTGTATGAAGCTATTTTCGCGATGATGGAAAGCATGGTTCCGGAGTTCGATGTCTTCGGCTTTATCCGCGAGCGCACCGGCAATATCATGCCCGGCATCACCCCCTCGTCCATTCACACCAGCGCCGACGGCAAACACGTGCAGATCGGGGCCAACGGCGATGCGATTTTCAAGCGCTTCATGCTGCTGATCGGTCGCGAAGACCTGGCCAACGACCCGGTCCTGGCCAGCAATGACGGGCGTGACAGCCGGCGTGACGAACTGTACGGGGTGATCGATCGCTGGGTCAGCTCGCTGCCTCTGGACCAGGTGGTTGAACAGTTGAACCGCGCCGAAGTGCCCGCCAGCCGGATCTTCAGCGCCGAGGACATGTTCAGCGACCCGCAGTTTCTGGCCCGGGAAATGTTCCTCCAGGCCAAGCTGCCGGACGGGAAAGATTTCAAGATGCCCGGCATCGTGCCGAAACTCTCTGAGACGCCAGGCACTTGCGAATGGGTCGGCGCGCAATTGGGCGAGCACACCACGCAGGTGCTGGACGCATTGGGTTATGACCGCGAGCAGATCAGCCGTCTGCGCGCAGCCGGGGCGATCTAGCCCCTGACGAGGATGCAGCAGGATGAATGTTTGCCACAGAGAATCGACCCCCTGATGGGCCCACGCAGCAGCCGGCGAACCACTTCCGTGAAGCGCATCCTGCCGCTGCTGCTGGTATTGAGCGGGTTTCCGCAGGTCGGCCAGGCCAAGGAAACCCTGCTCTGGCTGTTACGCGACCTGCCGCCGACCACGATTTTCGAAGGCCCGCAAAAAGACCAGGGTGTGGTCGATCAAATACTGCCCGCCCTGTTCGCCAGCCTGCCGGAATACGAACACACCATCGTCCACGTCAACCGCGCCCGCGGCATACAGATGCTCCGCGACTCGCCCTTCGCCTGCGACCCATCACTGATGCTGACCCCGCAGCGCGCGCAGTGGCTGGCGTTTTCAAAAATCAGTTTTCGCGCCTTCAGCAATGGCGTGGCGGCCCTGCGCCAGGACCATGCCAGCCTGCGACCCTTTATCCAGGACGGCCGGCTGGACCTGGCCGCGTTGCTGGCCAGCGGACCGCGTAGCGTCGGCATCGTCGCCGAGCGCAGTTATGGCGATCAGATCGACGGCCTGCTGGGCAAAGCCCCCAGCGACGCCCTCACCGCCCACTATGGCAACAGCGCCATCGGCAACCTGCTGCAGATGCAACGCCTGGGCAGGCTCAAGACCCTGATCGGCTACCAGCCGGAAATCCGCTTCCAGGCGCAGCAGCAAGGTATCGACCCGAGCAGCCTGGAGTTCTATCCGATTATTGGCGTACAAAAATACCAGGCGGTGCATGTCGGCTGCTCGAACACGGCCCAGGGGCGACACGCCATCGAGCGCATCAACCAGACCCTGCTGCAACTGCGCCAGAACCGCCTGATCGAGCTGTATGCCGCCTGGCTGGAGCCGCCGATACGCGAGGAGTACCGCAAGGATGCCCTGGCGCTTTTTCGGGAAAATCCCGAGCAGTGATAAACGCCGGACAAAAGAAACCCCGAGAAGTGGGGAGACGACTCGGGGTTAAACGTGGCCTACAAAGACCAGTACAACAAGCTACAAGCACCGGAGCACAATGCTTGATCCTGCTGATACAAGGTCTGACGACCCTGGGGCAGGAAGGTTCCGCAAAAAGTTAAATCAGGGCCTTCTGTCGAAAGCCTTTTCTTGCGCCGCATTGCGCAAAGCTGCAATCACGCAGGGTTCCAGACGCCCTTCGGCAATCAACAAATCTCGGTGCAGGCCATCCACGACATCGGTCAACAGGCGCTTATCGGTCAACTGCGCCTGATTGATCTCACGTTCGAGCACGATGGCGCCCTGCACATTTTTCAAGGTCACCAGGCATTCGCCGTGGGCACCCGACGGGGTCAGAGTTACCTGATACGGGCTCAAAGCTTCACCCAGCAATAGGCTGATACTTTCCATCTCGATCACCACTCAATAGTCCGAAAACACAGTGCTTTAGGGCGTGTCCACAATAAGTGACCACCGGCCCGAGAAGAAAGTTCGTCAGCAGGCCCCAGGTCATGTCGACCCGAGTCTTGCGAGCATGCACGGCAAAGATGACAGGGATAAAACACAGGCCGGGGTCCATCAGCACAATCCGCCTGGGCGACGCCCACAAAAAAGCCCGTCCGGAGACGGGCTTGAAAAGCTACGTGGCCTGCTCGATCAGAGCGGCTTGCCGCGATTACCGTGCTGGCTGACAAACCCCTGAACCGCTTTCAGGTCGTTGGCCAGGACCGTGCAGCGCTCCTCGCGCTCGAACAGATCGGACAGGTGCGCCGGCAGCTCCAGGGCCTTGCCAACACCGGCTTTCTCCACCGCTTCCGGGAACTTGACCGGGTGTGCGGTACCGAGGATCACCATCGGCGTATCCAGGCTGCGACGGCACTCGCGGGCCGCTTTCACGCCGATGGCGGTGTGCGGGTCCAGCAACTCGCCGCACTGGGCGAAGACTTCAGCGATGGTCTCGCAGGTCTGCGCATCATCCACGGCCAGGGAGTCGAACAGCTTGCGGGCTTCGGTCCAGCGCTCTTCTTCAACGCTGAAACCACCACCCTGCTTGAAGCTGTCCATCAGGCCGGCAATGGCCGCGCCGTTGCGACCGTGCAGGTCGAACAGCAGACGCTCGAAGTTCGACGAGACCATGATGTCCATGGACGGCGACAGGGTCGCGTGCAGGGTTTCCTTGACGTACTGATTGCCGCTCATGAAGCGGTGCAGGATGTCGTTGCGGTTGGTGGCGACGATCAACTGGTTGATCGGCAAGCCCATGTTGCGCGCCAGGTAACCGGCGAAGATGTCGCCGAAGTTGCCGGTCGGCACCGAGAACGCCACCGAACGTGCCGGGCCGCCCAACTGCAGGGCTGCGTGGAAGTAATAGACGATCTGGGCCATGATCCGCGCCCAGTTGATCGAGTTCACCGCCACCAGCCGCGTGCCCTTGAGGAAGCCCTGGTCAGCGAAGCTGTTCTTGACCATTTCCTGGCAGTCGTCGAAGTTGCCTTCGATGGCGATGTTGTGGATGTTCTCGCCAAAGATGGTCGTCATCTGCCGACGCTGCACTTCCGACACACGCTTGTGCGGGTGCAGGATAAAGATGTCGACGTTTTCGCAATGCTTGCAGCCTTCGATCGCCGCCGAACCGGTATCACCGGAAGTGGCGCCGATGATCACCACGCGCTCGCCACGCTTGGCCAGCACGTAATCGAGCAGGCGACCCAGCAGTTGCAGGGCAAAATCCTTGAACGCCAGGGTCGGGCCATGGAACAGCTCCAGGACCCACTCATTGCCATTCAGCTGACGCAATGGGGCGATGGCGCTGTGGGAAAACACACCGTAGGTCTCTTCCAGGATCTTCTTGAAATCCGCATCCGGAATGCTGCCGGCAACGAACGGGCGCATGACCCGAAACGCCAGCTCGTGATACGGCAGGCCGGCCCAGGAGGCGATTTCTTCCTGGGTGAAGCGTGGCAGGCACTCCGGCACATAGAGACCACCATCACTGGCCAGACCTGCCAGCAGCACATCTTCGAAATTCAGGGCCGGTGCCTGGCCACGAGTACTGATATAGCGCATAGGAGCAAACCTTCGGTTTGAGCTACAAGCCAGAAGCTGCAAGCTACAAGTGAAAAGCGCCTCCGCCCTCACTTGCAGCTTGAAGCTTGCCGCTTGCCGCTGCTGTTAATTCAGATGTTCGACACGGATGCGGACCACCGGACCCACGACACCCTGCAGGGCTTCCAGGGCGTTGATCGCATCATTGATGCGCTGCTCCACCACGCGATGGGTCAGCAGGATCATTGGCACCAGGCCGTCATGCTCTTCGACTTCTTTCTGCATGATCGATTCGATGTTGATGCCGCGCTCCGACAGAATGCTCGCCACCTGGGCCAGCACGCCAGGATGATCCTTGGCCTGGATCCGCAGGTAGTAGGCGCTTTCGCAGGCCTCGATCGGCAGGATCGGGTGGGCCGACAGCGAATCCGGCTGGAAGGCCAGGTGCGGCACGCGGTTTTCCGGGTCGCTGGTCATGGCGCGAACCACGTCCACCAGGTCGGCGATCACCGACGAAGCGGTCGGCTCCATGCCGGCGCCAGCGCCGTAGAACAGGGTCGAACCGGCGGCGTCGCCATTGACCATCACGGCGTTCATCACGCCGTTGACGTTGGCGATCAGGCGGTCAGCCGGGATCAGTGTCGGGTGCACGCGCAACTCGATGCCGGCAGCGGTGCTGCGCGCCACGCCCAGGTGCTTGATGCGGTAGCCCAGGGCCTCGGCGTAGTTCACGTCGGCGGTGGTCAGCTTGGTGATGCCTTCGGTGTAAGCCTTGTCGAATTGCAGCGGGATACCAAAGGCGATGGACGCCAGGATGGTCAGCTTGTGCGCCGCATCGATGCCTTCGACATCAAAGGTCGGGTCGGCTTCGGCATAACCCAGGGCCTGGGCTTCGGCCAGCACGTCTTCGAAGGTACGGCCCTTCTCGCGCATTTCGGTGAGGATGAAGTTACCGGTGCCGTTGATGATCCCGGCCACCCAGTTGATGCGGTTGGCCGACAGGCCTTCACGAATCGCCTTGATCACCGGGATACCGCCGGCCACTGCGGCTTCAAAGGCGACGATCACGCCCTTTTCACGAGCCTTGGCGAAGATTTCATTGCCGTGGACGGCAATCAGCGCCTTGTTCGCGGTGACCACGTGCTTGCCGTTTTCGATGGCCTTGAGCACCAGCTCGCGGGCCACGGTGTAGCCACCCATCAACTCGATGACGATATCGATTTCAGGGTTGGTGGCCACGGCGAAGACATCGTTGGTAATCGCAATACCGGTCGTCTGGAACTGAGGCTTTGGCGTACGCATGGCAATTTGTGCCACTTCGATTCCACGCCCGGCACGGCGGGCAATCTCCTCGGCGTTACGCTGAAGTACGTTGAGGGTGCCGCCACCGACGGTACCCAGCCCACAGATGCCTACTTTGACCGGATTCACTTTGAACTCCCCATAAAACGGCCGACTCAAGGTCGGCCGTGGAAATCAGCCGCAGACCGCGCGGCTCTCTATTAATGACGCAGCGCCCAAAAGCGCCACGCCATGATCGTCAAAGGCTCGACGACGCAGGATTATTTCGCACCCAGCGCCAGTTTGGCGACTTGTGGCGCAGGCTGGTAGCCCGGAATCACTTGGCCATCAGCCAAAACGATGGCCGGCGTACCGTTCACACCAATCGACTGACCCAGGGCGAACTGCTTGGAAACCGGGTTGGCGCACTTGGCCGCCTTGACTTCCTTGCCGTCGGTCATCTTGTCCATGGCGGCTTTTTTATCCGCCGAACACCAGACCGCCTGCAACTGTTCGTCGCCCGGCGAGCCGAGGCCCTGGCGCGGGAACGCAACATAACGCACTTCGACACCCAGCTTGTTCAGCTCGGGCACTTCGGCGTGCAGCTTGTGGCAGTAAGGGCAGGTGGTGTCGGTAAAGACGGTGATGTGGGTCTTGGTTTCGCCGATGGCCGGGTAAACCACGGTTTCCGCGACAGGGATACCGTTGATCAACTTGGCAATGCCCAGGCGTTCGGTTTTTTCGGTCAGGTTGACCGGCTTGCCGTCCTTGAGCTGAAACAGGTAGCCCTGCATCACGAACTGGCCGTCGGCGCTGGCGTACAGCACGCGGCTGCCCTTGAGCTTGACTTCATACAGGCCGGACAGCGGGCTTGGGCTAATGCTTTCGACCGGCGTTTCAAGCTGCAGGCTTTCAAGGCTCTTGCGAATATTTTTTTCAGCGCCGTCATCGGCAATGGCAAAGGTACTGACCAACGCAATGGCTGCGGCGGCGATAATCTGGGTCACGCGCATGGGAACTCCTGGAGGCGGACAAATGGGACGGGTAGAACGCCCGTACTGGAACACCGGGTCATAACCGCCCACTTTGCAAACCGGCAAAGCCTATCACATATGCCCGCAGGGGCCGACTACAGCTGACGCAAGAGCGTTGGCAGCGGTCGGTTATCGATCAGCCGCGCGGATGGTGCCGAGCGTGCAGATCCTGCAGGCGGGCGCGGGCCACATGGGTGTAGATCTGGGTGGTAGAGAGGTCGCTGTGCCCCAGCAGCATCTGCACCACGCGCAGGTCGGCGCCATGGTTGAGCAGGTGCGTGGCAAAGGCATGGCGCAAGGTGTGGGGCGACAGCGATTTACCGATCCCGGCGACCTTGGCCTGGTGCTTGATGCGATGCCAGAAGGTCTGGCGGGTCATCTGCTCGCCGCGCTGACTGGGGAACAACACATCGCTGGGACGCCCGCCAAGCAGCTCGCCCCGGGCATCGCGCATATAGCGTTCGACCCAGACAATCGATTCCTCGCCCATGGGCACCAGGCGCTCCTTGCTGCCCTTGCCCATCACCCGCAACACGCCCTGGCGCAGGTTGACCTGCTCCAGGGTCAGGCTGATCAATTCGGTGACCCGCAAGCCGCAGGCATACAGCACTTCGAGCATGGCGCGGTCGCGCTGGCCGATGGCGTCGCTCAAGTCCGGCGCGGCCAGCAGGGCTTCGACATCCGCTTCCGACAGCGACTTGGGCAGCGGCCGGCCGAGCTGCGGCATGTCGACTTGCAGGGTCGGGTCGACGCCGATCAGCTTTTCCCGCAGCAAATAACGGTAGAAGCCCCGCACCCCGGACAGAAAACGCGCGGTGGAACGCGGCTTGTACGCCTGCTCGACGCGCCAGGCCAGGTGATCGAGGATCAGCTCGCGCCCGGCATTGGGCAGCTCCAGCCCTTGCTCCTGCAACCAGCCGTTGAACAGCGCCAGGTCACTGCGATAGGCATCGCGAGTGTTGTCCGACAGGCCTTTTTCCAGCCACAGCGCATCGAGAAAACGGTCGATCAGGGGATGGTCGATGGCGGCCATAAATACTCGAAAGGCGCAGGCCAAAGGCCGCGCTTAAATAAATAGTGAACTGTGCAGAGGGTCGCTAGTCTTTCATAGCCGGCTATTTCAAGGAACAGGGAGCTTCAATGAACGAACAACAGATACTGCTGGCCATCGGCGGCATCGGCGTCACTGCCCTGGGCTGCCAATGGCTGGCCTGGCGCCTGAAGCTGCCGGCCATCCTGTTCCTGCTGCTGAGCGGGATCCTCGCCGGCCCGCTGCTCGGCTGGCTCGACCCGCAAGAACTGTTCGGCCCGTTGCTGATGCCCATGGTGTCGCTGGCGGTGGCGCTGATCCTGTTTGAAGGCAGCCTGACCCTGCGCCTTTCCGAGTGGCACGAAATCGGCCGCGTCGTGCGGCGCCTGGTGACCATCGGCGCCCTTTCGACCTGGGCCGTGATCAGCGTGGCCACCCATTGGTTGCTGGGTTTCGACTGGATGCTGGCCCTGCTGTTCGGCACCCTGACCCTGGTCACCGGGCCCACGGTGATCGTGCCGATGTTACGGGTGGTACGCCCCCGGGCCTCGATCGCCAACATCCTGCGCTGGGAAGGGATAGTCATCGACCCCATCGGCGCCCTGCTGGCGGTGGTGGTCTACAGCTTCATCATTGCCAGCGCTTCCGGCGACGGCTTGAGCCATAGCCTGCTGACCTTTGGCGGGGTGATCCTGTGCGGCAGCCTGTTCGGCATCGGCGGCGGCTGGGCCCTGGGCAGTGTCATGCGCCATCAATGGCTGCCGGAGTACCTGCACAACCTCGCCACCCTGGCCACGGTGCTGGGGATTTTCATTGCCGCCAACCAGGTGATGCACGAGTCGGGCCTGCTGGCGGTGACGGTGATGGGCATGTGGCTGGCCAATATGAAGGGCGTCGATGTGCGGCAGATCCTGCACTTCAAGGAAAACCTCAGCGTGCTGCTGATTTCCGGCCTGTTCATTCTGCTGGCGGCGCGCCTGGACCTACAGGCGCTGATGGCCCTCGGGCCGCTGGTGCTGATTCTGCTGCTGGTGATCCAGTTCATCGCCCGCCCGCTGAACGTCGTGCTGTCCACCGCCGGCTCAAGCCTGAACTGGCGCGAGCGCGCCCTGCTCTGCTGGATCGCCCCACGGGGCATCGTCGCCGCCGCCGTGTCGGCAATCTTCGCCATCCGCCTCGACCAGGCCGGCCACGAAGGCGCCTTGCTGCTGGTGCCGCTGACCTTTGCCGTGATCATTGGCACCGTGGTTCTGCAAAGCGCCACCGCACGCCCGCTGGCGCGCCTGCTGAAAGTCGCGGAGCCGGCGCCCAGCGGCTTCCTGATCGTCGGCGCCAATACGCCCGCGCGAACCATCGGCAAAGCCCTGCAACAACTGGGCAGCCGGGTACTACTCACCGACTCCAACTGGGAGAACATCCGCGCCGCCCGCATGGACGGCCTGCCGACCTACTTCGGCAACCCGGCGTCACAGCATGCCGACGCCCACCTGGACCTGGTCGGCCTCGGCCACCTGCTGGCGCTGTCTCCCGCCGGCGAGCTGAATGCCGTGGCCGCCATGCGCTTTCGTCACGACTTCGGCCACCAACGCCTGTTCACCCTGACCAGCGGCCTGGAAAACCGTCGCACCGACAAACACCGCGCCAGCCTTGAACACCGCGGGCACCTGCTGGGCAATGAAACCCTGACCTACAACAGACTGGCCAGCCTGCTGAACCAGGGCGCCGAGCTCTACAGCACGCACCTGACCACCGGCTTCACCTGGGATGACTACCAGGCCCTGCACGGCGAACGCGCGACCCTGCTCTTCGCCCGCGACAGCAGCGGCTGGGTGCACGTGGTCACGCCCGAGAGTGCATTGCAACCGGCTGCCGGTTGGACCTTGCTGGCACTGATCGAGAAAGACAGCGCCTGAGTCGTTGGTCAGGCAGCAAAACCCGGCAGCACCGGGACCGGGCGCTTGTCTTCATCAATCGCGACAAAGCTGAACAGGCCGTGAATGGCCTTTTCACGCCCATCGCAACTCATGCTTTCGACAAACACCTCGACCTCGACCTTGAGGCTGGTATTCCCCACTTTCACCACCCGCCCCACCAGCTCGACGATCGAGCCGGCGGCAATCGGGTGGTTGAAGTCGATGCGATCGGTGGACACGGTCACCAGCGGCAGGCGGCAGAAACGGGTCGCGGCAATAAACGACACTTCGTCCATCCAGGCCAGGGCGGTGCCGCCGAACAGGGTGTTGTGGTGGTTGGTGGTGGACGGGAAAACCGCCTTGGTCACACGGGTAACCGACAGCTCGGTCCGGCGCTGGATTTCTTGCTCACGAAGGGTCATGGGTCTACTGCCTGAATGGGTCGATCCGCGCATGGGCACGCTGCGGGCATAAAGGGCCGATGAGCGCTGCACGGCAGCGACCAGGGGCTCGATGGGAACAACGGGGTGGCCGCCCGCCTGTGGATAACAACAGGCCGGGACCGCCGGGAGGATGTGACGCACCCTCTGGCCCATGCAGGCTGCATGGCTCGGGCGATCACACTTTATTGGGGCGGCAAGTATATCGCCGCACGCCTGGGGCCGATAGAACCCGCCAGACGCCAGACGCGACGATCAGCCACAAAAAAATGCGATCATCCGCGCACCGAAAAAGGAGACCCCGCGCCATGGATACCCTGCCCACGCCCTCGCTCGTCGAACACCTGCTGCAACGCCTGAGCGCCGACAGAGCGGATCATCCTGCCTTCGTGGGCGCACCAATCGATATCAGCCCCCTGACACCCGCTCAACTGGGCAGCCTCTGGCCGGCCATCCGCCGGGCCCTGCGCGACTATGCAAACCCGGCTGCGCAACAGATGGCGACCTCGATCCTGCAACAGCTCACGCAGCTGGAACTGACCCCGACGCTCGATCAAGACACCCTGCTGGAGGCCCTGCGCACTTGCCTGAACTGGCAGGAGGCGGTGGAGCAACTGGCTTATGCCACCGGCCAGCCGAGCGCGGCATTGGCCAGCGAGCTGCGCAGGATCCTCGATGAACCTTCTGCGCACTGGGCGGCGAATTACCATCAGGCCTACGTCCTGGCGCAGTGGGTCGATGAAGAAGCCCAGGCCGCGCTGCGACGTTGCGTGCAAGAGCATTACGCCAATGCGCCCTATGCCCGGCAGGAGTTCGAGCTGCTCGGGCAACTCGAACCGCAATCACGGCTGGCCCTTGCCGGCAGCGATTACTGGACCGGTCATCACCACTTGAGCGCCGACCCGGCCAGGGTGCTGATGGGGGACGCCGCGTACGTCGAGTTCTCGCAACAGATCCTCAACCTCGCCGCCCGGCGCCTGGAAGATATCCACAGCGGTCACACGCCCTATGTGGCCGATGGCGCCTTCACCACCGATGACACGCCGGTGATCGCCCGCGCTGCCCGGGTGGCGTTAATGCGCGACGCCCCGTGGCTGCCGCCGCTGATGGACAGCTTGCTGCCCAGGGCCTGCGTCGCCCCGACCCAGGCCAAGACCGCGCCGTCGCAATCCCTGGCCATCGCCCTGGGTCACTGCATCGAGCAGGTCCCCACTCCGGAAAGTGTGCAGGCTCTGCGCAACGCCTTGAGCCTGGTGCGGCATGCCAGCGTCCAGAAAAAACTCACGCACAACCTCAAGCCCGCCGAACGCGGCCTGGCGCAACGCCCCGAAATCGCCCTGCGCCTGGCGCCGACCAGCGCTCCCGGCAAGGCCCAGCACGCGCTTCTGGCCAGTTGCCTGGAGTCCGGGCTGTGGCAGGCCTTTGAGCTGTCTTTTAGCGACTGGCGCGCACAACTGGCGGACTCCGCCGTAGGCTCGCCCTTTGCCCGCTCACTGGTATGGGTTGCCCATCAGGACCAGGGGCCAAATCGCAGCTTCGTGCTGGACGCCGACGCCCATGCGGTTGATGCCCAGGGCCAGCCGTTGACGCTGGATGCCGGGTGGCGGATTTCGCTGTGGCATCCATTGTCAGCCGACGCAGCGGAACGCCAAGCCTGGCAAAAGCTGATCATCGAACGCCGGCTCAAGCAGCCCGTGCGCCAGGTGTTTCGCGAGTACTACCTGCCGCTGGCAGAGGAGCTGGAGAGCGACAGCAGTCAGGCATTCGCCGGGCACAGCCTCTCCATCCGTCCACTGATTGGCCTGGCGCGTCGCGAAGGCTGGAAGATCGACCGCGACAGCGGCCTGAACCGCAACCTGGGGGATATCCAGGTGACCTTCGATGTGGGCGCCGAACTCTACCCGGGCCTGCAGGGGCACTGCCTGTCTGGCGCCGTGAGCTTCGCCCGGCGCAGCGCGCAACACTGGCAAACCGTGCGGCTGAAAAATGTGCCGCCGCTGGTGTTTTCAGAAGCCTGCCGGGCCATCGATCTGCTGGTCAGCGTCAGCAGTTTCGCCATCGAGGAACTGGCGCAGAACGCCGCTGGCGAGCCCATCAACCCAACGCCCCCAGGCAAGAGAGAGCAACGCCTGGAGCTTCTGGCCGGGCACAACCTCAACCAGATGACGCTGATGCGCCGACAGGTGCTGAGCACGGCCTTCGCCCCGCTGATCGAGCAGGGCAAGGTGGCGATGGATGGGCGTCATGTGCGGGTCGGGGATTACGCGGTGCACCTGGTCACCGGCCGTGTGACACGCGACGGAGCGCCGGCGGATGTGGCGCTGGCGGCGCAAAGTGGCAAGTTGGCTGCCCTGCCCTGGTTGCCGTATGACGAGGTGCTGCTGGAGAGGATCGCCAATACCGTCTGCGCCCTGCTGACGGCGTCAGGGCGCTAAATGCCAGGCAATAAAAAAGCAGCCCGTAGGCTGCTTTTTCTGCATCGGAAGCTGGACTTAAGCCAGTTTTTCCTTGATGCGAGCTGCTTTACCCGACAGGTCACGCAGGTAGTACAGCTTGGCTTTACGTACGTCACCGCGACGTTTAACAGCCATGCTGTCGATTTGCGGGCTGTAGGTCTGGAAAGTACGCTCTACGCCAACACCGTTGGAGATTTTACGAACAGTGAAAGCACTGTTCACACCACGGTTACGCTTGGCGATTACGACGCCTTCGAACGCTTGCAGACGCGAACGGTCGCCTTCCTTCACTTTCACCTGAACGACAATAGTGTCGCCCGGGGCAAAGGTAGGGATCTCTTTGGTCATCTGCTCTGCTTCGAGTGCAAGAATGATTTTGTTAGTCATGCTGTGCTCCTAAGGTAAATCGTCTGACTTACCATCGATACGTTGTTAACTATCGTCCCGCTCGCGGATGTATTCCTCGAGCAGCTTCTTCTCTTCTCCAGAAAGCGAGCGGCTTTCCAGAAGATCGGCGCGTCGTTCAAAGGTCCGACCAAGGGACTGCTGTAAACGCCAACGCCGGATGTGTGCGTGGTTGCCACTCAGCAACACGTCGGGAACACGCTGATCCGCATACACCTCCGGTCGGGTGTAATGCGGGCAATCAAGCAGACCGTCCGTAAAGGAATCTTCCTCGGCGGAGTCCGCATGCCCTAAAGCTCCAGGCAGCAGTCGTGTAACCGCATCTATCAGGACCATCGCCGGCAGCTCGCCACCGGAGAGTACATAGTCGCCAATCGACCACTCTTCATCGACATGAGCTTCAATAAAACGCTCGTCAATGCCTTCATAGCGGCCGGCAATCAGGATCAGTGCATCCTCATTCGCCAACTCGCGTACCGCCGACTGAGTCAGTTGACGGCCTTGGGGGGACAGGTAAATAACCTTCGCCGCCTCCCCGGCTGCTGCCTTGGCCTGAACCAGAGCATCTTCCAGGGGCTTGATCTTCATCACCATGCCCGGACCACCGCCAAATGGGCGATCGTCCACAGTGTGATGTCGATCCGTCGTGTAGTCTCGCGGATTCCAACAGGTGAGCTGCAACAGCCCCTGTTTCACCGCACGACTGGTGATGCCGTACTCGCTGATGGCGGAAAACATCTCGGGAAACAAACTGATCACTTCAACGCGCAAATTAGCCACGCTTAGAAGTCCGCGTCCCATTCCACCTTCATCTCGCCCGCTGCCAGGTCGACGGCCAACACGCATTGCCCGGTATAGGGCAACAAGCGTTCACGATCATCCAGGCTGCCAGCGCAAGGCTTGACCACCATTACATCATTGGCGCCGGTTTCCAGAAGATGATCGATTTTCCCGAGCAATTGCCCAAGTTGATCAATAACCTTCAGACCTTCCAGCTGGTACCAGTAGTACTCGCCGTCGGTCAATTCAGGGAACAGGTTGCGCGGCACACAAATCTCATAACCGGCCAGAAGACGAGCTTCTTCACGATCATCAAGACCCTTGAGCTTTGCGACCAGGAACTTGTCGCTCCCGCGTCCACTGACCAGCTCGACCTGTTTCACACTACCCTCGCGCTTGAGCGTCCAGGTTTTGTACTGCAACAGGTTTTCGGTTGGATCAGTAAAGGAATAAACCTTCACTTCGCCGCGAACGCCATGAACAGAATAAATCTTGCCGATAACGATCAAATCATCAGCAATGGCAGGCGTCGCGTTCATATTGCTCAGGCCGCAGCCTTAGATGCATCCTTCAACAACTGAGCAACGCGCTCAGAAGGTTGTGCACCAACGCTCAGCCAGTAGGCTACGCGCTCTTGGTTCACGGACAGGCGGACTTCTTGACCACGAGCGATCGGGTTGAAGAAACCAACTTGTTCTTTGTGCGAACCGTCGCGTGGGTTACGGCTGTCGGTCACGGTCAAGTGGTAAAACGGGCGCTTTTTGGAGCCGCCAAGGGCAAGACGGATTGTTAGCATGTGAACATCGTTCCTGTAGTCGGTGCTGCAAATCTAAATGCACAGCGGGCATAGGTGCCCGAAAGGCCGCATATTCTAAGGAATATCCGGACTTTTGCAAATGTCTTTTTCCGGCGCCTATCGGCTCGCCATCCAGATTTGCTATGGAGCCGTTGCGAACAACGGCTGGTCAGCGCCCCCAAGTGCGGGTTTGCTGGAGATTCCACGTCCCCGTGGAAAGCGCCGGCATGACTGCCGACGCGGATTCTTTACATCTTCGGCATGCCGCCGCCGGGCAACATTCCGCCCATGCCGCGCATCATTTTGGCCATTCCGCCCTTGGCGGAGAACTTCTTCATCATCTTCTGCATCTGCTTGTGCTGCTTGATCAAGCGACCGATGTCCTGCACCTGGGTGCCGGAACCCATGGCGATCCGACGCTTGCGCGAACCGCTGATCAGCTCAGGGTCGCGGCGCTCGGCCGGGGTCATGGAGTTGATGATGGCTTCCATCTGCTTGAATTGCTTCTCTGCCGCACCCTGGGCATTGCCCATTTGCGCCAGGTTGACGCCACCGATGTTCGGCAGCTTGTCCATGAGGCCGCCGAGGCCGCCCATGTTTTTCATCTGTTGCAGCTGGTCACGGAAGTCTTCGAGGTCGAAGCCCTTGCCCTTCTTCAGCTTCTTGGCCAGTTTGTCGGCCTTGTCCTTGTCGAGGGTCGCTTCAGCCTGTTCGATCAGGCTGAGCACGTCGCCCATGCCGAGGATCCGCGAAGCGATACGCTCAGGGTGGAACGGTTCGAGCGCTTCGCTCTTCTCGCCCATACCGATGAACTTGATCGGCTTGCCGGTAATCGCCCGCACCGACAGCGCGGCACCACCACGGGCATCGCCGTCGACCTTGGTCAGGATCACGCCGGTCAGCGGCAACGCATCGCCAAAGGCCTTGGCCGTGTTGGCGGCATCCTGACCGGTCATGGCGTCGACCACGAACAGGGTTTCTACCGGGTTGATCGCGGCGTGCAGGGCCTTGATCTCGCCCATCATCTCTTCATCGATGTGCAGGCGACCGGCGGTATCGACGATCACCACATCGATGAATTTGAGTTTTGCTTCTTTAATGGCTGCTTGCGCGATATCGACCGGCTTCTGGCTCAGGTCGGACGGGAAGAAGGTGACACCGACTTCGCCTGCGAGCATTTCCAGCTGTTTGATAGCGGCCGGACGATAAACGTCGGCGGACACCACCATCACCGATTTCTTTTTGCGCTCTTTAAGGAAGCGCGCGAGTTTGCCGGCGGTGGTGGTTTTACCCGCGCCCTGCAAACCGGCCATCAACACCACGGCAGGCGGTACGGCGCTGAGGTTCAGGTCCTCGTTGGCCGCGCCCATCAGGCTTTCGAGTTCGGCCTGGACGATCTTCACGAAGGCCTGGCCCGGTGTCAGGCTGCGCGACACTTCGGTGCCGACCGCACGTTCCTTCACCGAGTTGACGAAGTCCTTGACCACCGGCAGGGCGACGTCGGCTTCGAGCAACGCCATGCGCACTTCACGCAGGGTGTCTTTGATGTTGTCCTCGGTCAGCTTGGCCTTGCCGGTGACATGGCGCAGCGTCTGCGAGAGACGGTCGGTTAAGTTTTCAAACATTGCGCGATCCTTTCAGGCCCTGTGTAGACCGGGATAATGGCGGCCCAGACCGGAATCAACATGTGCTCGGCGAGCCTGCGGCGTGGGCAGGTCGCGGATTATAGCGAAGACTGCGCGCGGCGGACACCTCGCTGTCTGGTTGCGCGGTCTTTCGTGCCATAAGGGTTCTATGCCAAACTCAACGCCTTTCGGGCTTGTCTCACAGGATTTATGCTCCCCTTGTCACCCAGCTTGCTAACCACTCTCGCCGCCGCCTGTTTATATGCCGCTGCGACCTTCTATCAAGGCACTCGTCTGGCCAAGGGCGCCAAGGCGAACAAGCGCCTGCTGGTCACGCTGGGCATCCTCGCCCTGCTGGCCCATAGCGCCAGCCTTTTCACCCACCTGATGACTCCGGTAGGCCTCGGCCTGGACTTCTTCAGCGCCGCCAGCCTGATTGCCGCCGCTGTGATCGCGCTGACCCTGCTGGCCTGCTCGCGGATCCCGGTGGAAAACCTGCTGTTGCTGCTGTTCCCCTTGGGTGCGGCCACGGTGTTGCTGGCGCAGTTCGCCCCCACCGGCACGGTGCAGATCATCGACGAGGCGCCGGGGATTCTCGCCCACATCCTGCTGTCGATCCTGGCCTATGGCATGTTCACCATCGCCGTGTTCCAGGCCTTGCTGCTGCTGGTGCAGGACCATCAACTCAAAAACAAGCACCCTTCCGGGCTGATCAAGAACTTCCCGCCGCTGCAAACCATGGAAAGCCTGTTGTTCGGATTCCTCTGGGCCGGCTGGACCCTGCTCTCGCTGTCGCTGATTTCCGGCTGGCTGTTCGTCGAAAACCTGTTCGCCCAACACCTGGTGCACAAGACCCTGCTGGCCTGCCTGGCCTGGATCGTGTTCAGCGTGCTGCTGTGGGGGCGCAACCGCCTCGGCTGGCGCGGCCACAAGGCCATTCGCTGGACCCTGGCCGGTTTCTGCCTGCTGATGCTGGCCTATTTCGGCAGCAAGCTGGTCCGCGAATACATCCTGCATATCTGACGAGCAGCCATCATGGACAACTTGCCCATAGGGCCGATGCTCGCTGTATTGGCCTTGCTGGTTTTATGGTCGGCACTGTTCACCGCCATCGAAATCGCCCAGCAGCACCTGCTGACCCTGCGCAACGCCTCTCGCTCCGGCGACAGGCCCCTGGCCCGCCTGAGCTTCCCCCGCGAAAGCCTGATCCTGTGCAACACCCTGTGCCGGGTGCTGACGGTGATCCTCAGCACCCTGCTCGCGCTGTTCTACTGGGAACAGAACGGCCCGTGGATGGCCTGCCTGATCGCCACCTGCCTGCTCCTGGTGCTCGCCGACTACCTGCCGCGAGCCCTGGCCGTGCGCTACCCGGAAGGGGTTCTGGCCCTGGGCAACACCCTGCTGGGCGTGCCCCTGAAGATCATCTACCCGGGCGCCTGGCTGCTGAATGCCATCAGCCTGTTGCTGCTGCGCCCCTTCACCCCGAAAGTCGGCGTGGTCAAACACAGCGAGGATGACCTGGCGCCCGAGCCGGAGCACCCGTCGAGCCACGAGCCCGCCAACTGCCGCCCGCACCTGCTGTCGGGCATCCATGCCCTGGACAACATCACGGTCAACGACATCCTGGTGCCGCGCAGCGAAGTCGACGGGATCAACCTCGACGACTCCATCGAAGAGATCATCGAGCAGCTGCGGGTCTCCAAGCGCACTCGGCTGCCGGTGTTCCACAGCGATATCAACCAGGTCGAGGCGGTGCTCAACACCCGGCAAATCCGCCACCTGCTGCCGGATGCCAGCCTGACCAAGGACGCCCTGCTCAGCGCCTGCCACGAGCCCTACTTCGTGCCCGAAAGCACACCGCTGCAACTGCAACTGCTGAACTTCCACAAACAGCAGCGGCGCCTGGGCATGGTGGTCGACGAATACGGCGAAGTCCTGGGCATCGTGACCCTGGAAGACATTCTCGAAGAAATCGTCGGCGAGTTCGAAAGCGAGCACAGCCTCGACAACCCGCACATCCACCCGCAAGCCGACGGTCGCTACGTGATCGAAGGTGCCGCATCGATCCGCGAGCTGAACAAGAGCCTGGGCTGGCACCTGCCCAGCGATGGCCCGAAAACCCTCAACGGCCTGGTCACCGAAGCCCTGGAAACCATCCCCGACAGCGCCGTCTGCCTGAAGATCGGCCGCTATCGCCTGGAAATCCTCGAGACCGAAGACAACCGCATCAGCCGCGTATTGATCTGGCACACCAGCTCGACTCCCGCCACGAGATAAATCTCAAGGGAAGGCGAAATCAGCGCAAAACAGCCGCTTGATAGCGATTAAACCCGCAAGATAGCGGCTGTTTTCTTAAAAAAAACGCTGTTTTTCCCCCTTGTTGAATCGATAGCCCCCTTCCTATAATCCCCTGGCTTACCCAAGCCCCGCCCGACCGCGTGCTACCCGCACTCAGCGCGTCCAGGCACCGCTTTATTGTGTCTGAACGGTGTTTGCTCCCATCCCGAGCCACCCCGCGCACGCCCCTGACCCAGGGGTGTACGACTAATAATAATCCGCGTCCAAACGCGCAATGACCGTCAGGGATACTTCAATGAGCACCACCTATAACGAGGCCGCGACCGCCGCCCCGACCAACTCGACCGCTCGCGTTGCCACGGCGAGCATCGTTGGCACCGCCATCGAGTTCTACGACTTCTACATCTACGCCACGGCCGCCGCGCTGGTGATCGGCCCGGTGTTTTTCCCGCAAACCTCCGGCACGGCGCAGATGCTTGCCTCGTTTCTGACCTTCGGCATTGCCTTTATCGCCCGCCCCATGGGTTCGGCGCTGTTCGGCCATTTTGGCGATCGCATCGGCCGCAAATCGACCCTGGTGGCCTCCCTGCTGCTGATGGGGGTCTGCACCACGCTGATCGGCTTGCTGCCCGGCTATGACAGCATCGGGGCCTGGGCGCCGATCCTGTTGTGCGTACTGCGCTTCGGCCAGGGCCTGGGCCTGGGCGGCGAATGGGGCGGCGCGGCATTGCTGGCCACCGAGAACGCGCCAAAGGGCAAGCGCGCCTGGTTCGGCATGTTTCCGCAACTGGGCCCCTCCATCGGTTTCCTGGCAGCCAACGGCCTGTTCCTGATCCTGGCCATGAACCTCAGCGACGAGCAGTTCCGCAGTTGGGGCTGGCGCATCCCGTTCATCCTCAGCGCCGCGCTGGTGATGGTTGGCCTGTATGCCCGCTTGAAGCTGCATGAAACCCCGGTGTTTGCCAACGCGGTGGCCCACGAAGCGCCCGTCAAAGTGCCGCTGGTAGAGCTGTTCAGCCAGCATTGGTTGCCGGTGCTGCTGGGGGCGGCGTCGATGGTGGTGTGCTACGCGCTGTTTTACATCACCACGGCGTTTTCCCTGAGCTACGGCGTGTCTACCCTGGGCTACAGCCGTGAAACCTTCCTCGGACTCTTGTGCTTCGCCGTGCTGTTCATGGGCCTGGCGACACCGATTGCGGCCCTGGCCAGCGACCGTTACGGACGCAAGCCGGTGCTGATCGTCGGCGCGGTGCTGGCCATTCTGTCGGGCTTCACCATGGAGCCGCTGCTGACCCACGGTTCGACCTGGGCAGTGGCGCTGTTCCTGGCCCTGGAGCTGTTCCTGATGGGGGTGACCTTCGCCCCGATGGGCGCGATGCTGCCGGAGCTGTTCCCGACCCGCGTGCGTTATACCGGCGCTTCGGCGGCCTATAACCTGGGGGGAATTGTTGGCGCATCGGCGGCGCCCTTCTTTGCCACGAAGCTGGTGGCGATGGGTGGCCTGAGTTATGTCGGCGGGTATGTGTCGGCGGCAGCGTTGCTCAGCCTGATCGCTGTGCTGTGCCTGAAAGAGACGCGGGATAACGACCTGAATCGGGTCGCCTGAGAGAACCCATCGCCGGCAATCCGGCCCCTACATGGCTAACGCACGCCTGTAGGGGCCAACTTGCCGGCGCTGGCTTTAGAGCTCGACCACCACGGCTTGCGAAGCGCGGGTAGCCTTGGCCCGGGCGGCCTCGATTGACTCGTCACGTGCCAGGGCCACGCCCATGCGCCGCTGGCCATTGACTTCCGGCTTGCCGAACAGACGCAGGGCGGTGTCCGGCTCGCTCAGGGCGGCGCCCAGGTTGGCGAATGCGGTCTGGGTCGACTGGCCTTCCACCAGGATCACCGCCGAAGCCGATGGCCCGAACTGGCGAATCAATGGAATCGGCAAGCCCAGGATCGCCCGCGCATGCAGGGCAAACTGCGACAAGTCCTGGGAAATCAGGGTCACCAGGCCGGTGTCATGCGGGCGCGGCGACACTTCGCTGAACCACACCTGATCGCCCTTGATAAACAGCTCGACACCAAACAGGCCACGGCCACCCAGCGCCTCGGTCACGGCCTTGGCCACACGCTCGGATTCCGCCAGGGCTTTGGGGCTCATGGCCTGGGGCTGCCAGGATTCCTGATAGTCACCTTTCTCCTGACGGTGCCCGACCGGTGCGCAGAAGGTGGTACCGCCGATGTGACGCACGGTCAACAGGGTGATTTCGTAGTCGAAATCGATAAAGCCTTCGATGATCACCCGGCCCTTGCCGGCACGTCCGCCTTCCTGGGCGTAATCCCAGGCCTTCTGCACGTCATCGGTACTGCGCAGCAGGCTCTGGCCCTTGCCCGAGGAGCTCATGACCGGCTTGACCACGCAGGGGAAGCCCAGGTCTTGAACCGCCTTGGAATAGTCTTCGAAGGTGTCGGCGAAGTGGTAGGGCGAGGTCGGCAGGTCCAGCTCTTCAGCGGCCAGGCGGCGAATGCCTTCACGGTTCATGGTCAGCTGCGTGGCGCGCGCGGTCGGGATCACGGTGAAGCCTTCGGCTTCCAGTTCGACCAGGGTCGCCGTGGCGATGGCTTCGATCTCCGGCACGATAAAGTGCGGTTTCTCCGCCTCGATCACCGCCCGCAAGGCCGCACCATCGAGCATGTTGATGACGTGGCTGCGGTGAGCCACTTGCATCGCCGGCGCATTGGCGTAGCGATCCACGGCAATCACTTCAACGCCCAGGCGCTGCAGCTCGATCACCACTTCCTTGCCCAACTCGCCACAGCCACAAAGCAAAACGCGGGTCGCGGTTGGCGACAATGGAGTTCCGATACGGGTCATCTGCAGGTCCTCAAAAGGAGCGGATCATCGAGGGCCGCGCACCAGACGGGCGACCCATGGGGAGAAAGCGCGGCATTTTACATGAACCGCGGGGTTTGGCCTCAGCTGGCGCACGTCGCCTTGCGCAACCGCCAGGCCATGGCCAGCCAGACCACCGTCACGCCGGCGAATTTGGAGCCCAGGGCGGTGAGCACCACTCCAGGCGTCAGCGCGTCGATCAGGCCGAAGAAGATAAAGGTGTCCAGCGGGATGCTCAGCGCCGAACTGATCCATAGCCGGTCGTGCAGCGGGCGCTTGGTAATGCTGAACACCAGCCAGTCAATGCACTCGGAGACCGCGAATGCCGTGGCGCTGGCCAGGGCGATCGTCGGATCGGAGGTCACATAAGACAGCACCAGCGCCGCCAGCATGGCGACCAGAGCACCGTGGCCGAAGCGGGTCTGCACCATATCGCGCAGCACAAACACCAACCCGCCCCAGGCCGACCAGATGATGTCCAGGTGCGGGGCGCTGGAAAAGGCGTAGTTGATCAGCACGACGCTGCTGATGTAAGCAATCAGGAAGAGCATGGCGCGAAAGGTACCTGTAGATAAGGCGCACAGGGTACTTGAGCGGCCAGGCGCACGCAAAATCTGCCGCCCTCCACTCATCCCACTGGTGCCGCTGCCGCACGGGCTACAGGTCAGTTGGAGCTGCCCAGCATCCATACCAGGCCGCTGGCTTTGGCTCGCTCGTGGCACAGGCCGAGCACTTTGCGCCGCTCGCCGTTGTCCATGCGGCTCCAGCGGGTGATCTCATCCACGGTTCGCTGGCAGCCGGTGCAGATGTCGTCGTCATCCAGGGCGCAGATGCTGACGCAGGGCGAGGCAACCGGGCGCTCGGTGCTGGTCATTGTTCTTGCTCGACCAGGTCGCGGGCGTAGCGCTGGGCGTTGTGCACATAGTGCGCGGCACTGGCTTCGAGCATTTTCTTTTGCGGCTCGGTCAGTTCGCGCACCACTTTGCCGGGCGAGCCCATCACCAGCGAGCCATCGGGAATTTCCTTGCCTTCGCCAATCAGCGAATTGGCGCCGATGATGCAGTTTTTGCCGATTTTCGCCCCGTTGAGGATCACCGCATTAATACCGATCAGGCTGTAATCGCCAACGGTACAGCCATGCAGCATGGCGTTATGGCCGATGGTGACGCCGGTGCCGATGGTCAGCGGGTAGCCCATGTCGGTGTGCATCACTGTGCCATCTTGCACATTGCTGTTCTTGCCGATCAGGATCAGTTCGTTGTCGCCGCGCAACACCGCGTTGAACCAGACATTGGCACCCTCCTCCAGCTTGACCTTGCCCACCAGCGTGGCGTTCGGGGCGACCCAACTTTGCGGGTGGGTTTCAACTCGGGCATCGCCCAGGCGGTATTTCATCTTCTTATCCTCAGGGCTCAGGCGGCCGCGGGTTCATGCCATACGAGCGATGGCTTCAAATATTGATAGAGCTCTTGGGAGGGTGATGCAGGCTGATTTTGGCGTCATACAGCAGATTGATCAGTTCGACGATCATGATCGCCGTCAAACCCCAGATCTTGTATTCGCCAAAGCGATAACTGGGCACATACCAACTGCGGCCCTGATAGTCGATGCGGTGGGTATGCTCGCGCGGGTCCTGGCGGAAGAACTCCAGCGGCACACTGAACACCGCGGCAATCTCGGCGTCGTTGGCCAGGTATTCGACATAGTCGGGAATCACCCCGACATAGGGTGTGACCTTGATCCCGTGCAACGAAATCAGCGGGCTCAAGGGACCGATGACTTCCACCAGGCCCGGAGGCAGGCCGATCTCCTCTTGCGCCTCGCGCAGTGCGGTGAAGATCAGGTCGGGGTCTTCCGGGTCACGCCTTCCACCGGGAAACGCCACTTCACCGCCATGGGTCGAAAGCCCACTGGCACGCAGGGTCAGCACCAGTTCCGGCTCTTCACTGCGGGTAATAGGCACCAGCACCGCCGCCTCCGGAAAACGGCGATCGGTCTCCAGCGTTCGTGGCGTATGGTTGGTTACCCGATGAAGTAGCTCGTCCAGCATGAGTCATCTCGATCTGTTGGCTACCGTGCATCATGCACCAATCCCGGCATCGGCCCAACCCCCGGCCCCTGGCATGTCGCTTAACGACAACTTGCCGACAAACTGGCCGCACGCCAAGATAGGCCCAGCCTTTTCGGAAGCCCAGCATGAAATTTTGCAGCCAGTGCGGTAAACCGGTAACCCAGCGTATTCCCGAGGGCGACTCACGCCTGCGGTTTGTCTGCGACCACTGCCAGACCATCCACTACCAGAACCCGAATATCGTCGCCGGCTGCGTGCCGACCTGGGGCACCCAGGTGCTGCTGTGTCGCCGCGCCATCGAGCCACGCCGTGGCTACTGGACCCTGCCCGCAGGCTTTATGGAAAACGGCGAGACCATCGAACAGGCCGCCATCCGCGAAACCGCCGAAGAAGCCTGCGCCCGGGTCCGCAACCTGAGTATCTACACCCTGATCGACGTACCCCATATCAGCCAGGTGCACGTGTTTTTTCGCGCCGAGCTGGCGGACCTGGACTTTGCCGCCGGCGAAGAGAGCCTGGAAGTGCGCTTATTCGAAGAGTCGGAGATCCCTTGGTCCGAGCTGGCTTTCCGCACGGTCGGGCGTACCTTAGAATGCTTCTTCGCTGACCGGCACACCGAGGACTTCCCCGTGCGCTCCGAGTCGATTCCACCACTCTCTCAGTCTGCCATCACGTAGAACCTGTTCCCGATCCTGCGAGCGACGCTCAGGCTGGACAAAAAATGGCTGCGAACGCGCAATTTAGGCCGCTAAATGAGCCTGTCGAAGGCATTTTCAGCACCGCACGTGCCAAGCGCCGCAGATCGCGAACAGGCTCTTAAACAATAAAACGTACGCAGCACCGGTGTACGCCTAGGGATATCGTTTCAATGCGCTGGTTGTTTGCCCTTCTCTGCTTGTCGCTCACTGTTGCGTCCCACGCCTCTACGGTAGAAACCCTGGACGGCAAGATCATCGAAAAAGTGCTGGTCCTCAAGTCGGCCCACCAACTGCAACTGATCAACGACGGCAAGCCGCTCAAGACCTATCGCATTTCCCTGGGCAAGCAGCCCAAGGGGCCAAAACTGATGGAAGGCGATAAACGCACGCCGGAAGGCTTCTACTGGCTTGACTGGCGCAAGACCAGCGACCGCTTCAACCTGGCCATGCACATCTCCTACCCGAATATCAGCGACTCCGCCCGCTCACGCCGCGAAGGCGTGCCACCGGGCAGCATGATCATGATCCACGGCACGCCGGACAGCGAAGATTACCCCGAGCAGTTCTTCCATACCCTGGACTGGACCGACGGCTGCATCGCCATGCGCAACGTCGATATGCGAGAAGTCTGGGGTCTGGTCAAGGACGGCACCATGATCGAAATCCGCCCCTGAGCGCTTGCCCCGCCCCATGAAAAAGCCCGCTGACCGTTACCGGTTCAGCGGGCTTTTTTGCAATGGCGAGCCTAGAAGTCTTCCAGGCGCCAGACCTCATAAGCTGGCGTTTCGTAGGGATGGCTCTGTTTCAGGGCCATCACCACCGAACGGATCAGCTCATCGGCCACCACCAGCTCGACCTTCCACTCCTCGACCTGCTCGACCAGGCCGGTTTGCCCGAGAAACGGCTGGCTGCCGTCCAGCGGGCGAAACTGACCCTGGCCCAGCACCTGCCAGGCGCAGTGGTCGTAGGCACCGATCCGTCCGCCACCGGCGGCGAATACAGCGCTCTTGACCACGTCCACATGGCTGGGAGTAACGAAGAAGCTGAGCTTGTACATGCCCCTTAGTTCACCCAGACCCGAGCGTTACGGAACATGCGCATCCACGCTGCATCTTCGTTCCACTCTTCAGGGCGCCAGGAGTTCTGCACCGCGCGGAACACCCGCTCCGGGTGCGGCATCATGATGGTGACGCGACCGTCACGGCTGGTGAGGCCGGTGATCCCGCGCGGCGAGCCGTTCGGGTTGGCCGGGTAGTTCTCGGTGACCTTGCCGTGGTTGTCGACGAAACGCAGGGCCACGCAACCGGACAGATCGGCTTCAAGCAGAGCGTCTTCGTTGGCGAACTCGGCATGGCCTTCACCGTGGGCGATGGCGATCGGCATGCGCGAACCGGCCATGCCCTGGAGGAAGATCGAGTTCGACTTCTGCACTTCGACCATGGCCACACGGGCTTCGAACTGCTCGGAACGGTTACGCACGAAGTGCGGCCAGAACTCGCTGCCCGGGATCAGTTCGTGCAGGTTGGACATCATCTGGCAACCGTTGCACACACCCAGCGTGAAGCTGTCGGTACGTTCGAAGAAGCCCTGGAAGGCGTCCCGCGCACGGCTGTTGAACAGCGCCGACTTGGCCCAGCCCTCACCGGCACCCAGTACGTCGCCGTAAGAGAAGCCGCCGCAAGCAACCATGCCCTTGAAGTCGTTCAGGTCGACACGCCCGGCAAGGATGTCGCTCATGTGCACGTCGATCGCGTTGAAGCCCGCGCGGTCGAAGGCCGCAGCCATTTCCACCTGACCGTTGACGCCTTGCTCACGCAGGACCGCCACTTGAGGACGCACGCCCTTCTTGATGTAAGGCGCGGCAACGTCCTGGTTGACGTCGAAGGCCAGCTTGACGCTCAGGCCCGGGTTGTCTTCTTCCAGCAGCACGTCGAACTCTTGCTCGGCGCAGTCGGCGTTATCCCGCAGGCGCTGGATCTGGTAGCTGGTTTCAGCCCACTGGCGTTGCAGCAGACGGCGCTGGCCGGAGAATACGGTGTCGCCATTGAAGGTGATGCTGACTTCGCCATTGTTCAGTGGCTGGCCGATGACCGACACGCAGTCGCCCAGGCCGGCGGCGCTGAACTGTGCCAGCACGTCTGGCGTGGCGTCCTGGCGTACCTGGATCACGGCACCCAACTCTTCGTTGAACAGGATCGCGGCGATGTCGGCCGAGGTTTCAGCCACGCCGTCGAGGTTCAGGCTCAGGCCGCAGTGACCGGCGAAGGCCATTTCCACGGCGCTGGTCAGCAAACCACCGTCGGAACGGTCGTGGTAGGCCAGCAGGTGACCGTCGGCGTTGAGACCCTGGATCACTGCGAAGAAGGCCTTCAGGTCTTCGGCGTCATCGACGTCCGGTGCCTGCTTGCCGAGCTTGCCGTGAACCTGGGCCAGGATCGAGGCGCCCATGCGGTTCTGGCCACGGCCGAGGTCGATCAGGATCAGGTCGGTGATGCCCTTGTCCATGCGCAGCACGGGGGTCAGGGTCTTGCGGATATCCGCCACGGGCGCGAAGCCGGTGACGATCAGCGACAGCGGCGAGGTCACGCTCTTGTCGACGCCCTCGTCGCTCCAGCGAGTGGCCATGGACATCGAGTCCTTGCCCACCGGAATGGTGATTCCCAGCTCCGGGCACAGCTCCATGCCGACCGCTTTCACGGTGTCATACAGGCGCGCATCTTCACCCGGGTGGCCAGCAGCGGACATCCAGTTGGCCGACAGTTTGATGTCGGAGATTTTCTCGATGCGCGAAGCCGCGATGTTGGTCAGGGTTTCGCCAATCGCCATGCGCCCGGACGCCGGAGCGTCGAGCAGGGCCAGCGGCGTGCGCTCACCCATGGCCATGGCTTCACCGGTGTAGACGTCGAAACTGGTGGCGGTGACGGCCACGTCAGCCACGGGAACCTGCCACGGGCCGACCATCTGGTCGCGGGCAACCAGGCCGGTGATGGTGCGGTCGCCAATGGTGATCAGGAAGCTTTTGCTGGCCACGGCCGGGTGGTGCAGGACGCGCTCCACGCAGTCGTCGATGGACAGGCTGCTCGGGTCGAAATCATCGCCCAGCTCGGTCTCGCGAACCGCCGAACGGTGCATGCGCGGGGCCTTGCCCAGCAGCACTTCCAGAGGCATGTCCACCGGGCTGTTGCCAAAGTGGCTGTCGGTGACCGTCAACTGCGGCTCGGCGGTGGCTTCGCCCACTACCGCGAACGGGCAGCGCTCGCGCTCGCAGATCGCCTGGAAGCGTGCGAAATCTTCAGCGCCGACTGCCAGGACGTAACGCTCCTGGGATTCGTTGGACCAGATTTCGTGCGGGGCCATGCCCGGCTCGTCATTGGGAATATTGCGCAGCTCGAAACGGCCGCCACGGTCGCCATCGTTGACCAGTTCCGGAAAGGCGTTGGACAAACCGCCCGCACCGACGTCGTGGATGAAGCTGATCGGGTTCTTGTCACCCAACTGCCAGCAACGGTCGATGACTTCCTGGCAACGGCGTTCCATTTCCGGGTTTTCGCGCTGTACCGAGGCAAAGTCCAGGTCAGCCGAGCTGGTACCGGTGGCCATCGAGGAAGCAGCGCCGCCGCCCAGGCCGATCAGCATGGCCGGGCCGCCGAGCACGATCAGCTTGGAGCCGACGGTGATCTCGCCTTTCTGTACGTGTTCGGCACGGATGTTACCCATGCCGCCGGCCAGCATGATCGGCTTGTGGTAGCCACGAACCTCATCGCCACGGGGGGTGGTGATGGATTGCTCGAAGGTACGGAAGTAGCCGGTCAGGGCTGGACGGCCGAATTCGTTGTTGAACGCGGCGCCGCCCAGCGGGCCTTCGATCATGATGTCCAGCGCGGTGACGATGCGCTCGGGCTTGCCGTACGGCACTTCCCACGGTTGTTCGAAACCCGGGATCTGCAGGTTGGAGACGGTGAAACCGGTCAGGCCAGCCTTGGGCTTGGCGCCGCGACCGGTGGCACCTTCGTCACGGATCTCGCCACCGGAGCCGGTGGAGGCGCCCGGGAACGGGGCAATCGCCGTCGGGTGGTTATGCGTTTCGACCTTCATCAGGATATGCACCGGCTCCTGCACCGCGCCGTACTGGCGGGTCTCGGGGTCCGGGAAGAAACGGCCGGCAACGTTGCCGACGATCACCGAGGCGTTGTCCTTATAAGCCGACAGAACACCTTCGCTGTGCATCACGTAGGTGTTCTTGATCATGCCGAACAGGCTCTTGTCCTGGCTCTGGCCGTCGATGTCCCAGCTGGCATTGAAGATCTTGTGCCGGCAATGCTCGGAGTTGGCCTGGGCGAACATCATCAGTTCGATGTCGTGCGGGTTGCGCTTGAGGCCCTGGAAGGCACTCATCAGGTAATCGATTTCGTCTTCGGCCAGGGCCAGGCCCAGTTCGCGGTTGGCGCTTTCCAGCGCTTGGCGGCCACCGCCGAGGATATCGATGGCGGTCAGCGGCTTGGGCGTGGCATGGCTGAACAGGCCGGCAGCCTGTTCCAGGTTGCCCAGGACGATCTGGGTCATGCGGTCGTGCAGGACGTCGGCGATCTGTTGCGCCTGGACATCGCTGAACTCACCGGCCACGTAGAACGCAATACCGCGCTCCAGGCGCTGGATTTTTGCCAGGCCACAGTTGCGGGCGATATCACTGGCCTTGCTCGACCATGGCGAGATGGTGCCAAACCGCGGCAGCACCAGGAACAGGCGACCGGTCGGTTCTTGGACCGGTACGCTTGGACCGTACTTCAGAAGGCGCGCAAGCACCTGCTGTTCGTCGCCGGTCAGGTCGCCGGTGACTTCGGCGAAGTGAGCGAATTCAGCATACAAGCCACTGACAGCCGGAACAGATCGGCTCAGTTGCTCAAGGAGTTTGCTGTGGCGAAAGGCAGAAAGGGCAGGAGCGCCGCGCAGGATCAACATCTTCGGGACAGCCTCGGGAAGGGGTGTGCTTTGAGGCCGTGCATTCTAGCCTAAAGCGCCCGCCACGGCACCCGAAACGCTACGCGAGACTGTCGCCAGACGTCGGCCCAGGGGGCGCTGGCTATAACAAAGAGGCATCAGGCCCATTCAGAAGGGTTATTTTAAGCCTCACTTTGAGCAGCGAGCCGCCATTCACAAGGGCTCCAGCGCCGGCGGCGAATCTCTAGCAGACCCGCCCTTATCTGTCGAGATATGGCGGCCGTGGTCCTTTGCGTATACTGCGCAAATGTTTTCCCCTATGGCTTTACGTCCGCGCTGTGCCAGATGGCTCATCGCAACCGGACTCTTCCTGATGCTCGGTGCCTGTGTTGAAAAACCCAGCACCCTGGAGCGTATAAAGGAGGATGGTGTGCTGCGGGTGGTCACCCGTAACAGCCCGGCCACCTACTTTCAGGATCGCAATGGCGAAACCGGCTTCGAATACGAGCTGGTGAAACGTTTCGCCGACGATCTGGGCGTTGAGCTGAAGATCGAAACCGCCGACAACCTCGATGACCTTTTTGGCCAGCTGGGTAAACCTAACGGCCCGGTACTGGCTGCTGCCGGCCTGGTCAGCAGCGAGAAACGCCAGCAACAAGTCAGGTTTTCCCACCCTTACCTTGAAGTCACCCCGCAGATCATCTATCGCAACGGCCAGTCCCGGCCGACCAACGCCGCCGACCTGGTGGGCAAGCGCATCATGGTGCTCAAGGGCAGCACCCACGCCGAGCAACTGGCCGATCTGAAGCTGAAGTACCCCGGCATCGAATACGAAGAATCGGACGCGGTGGAAGTGGTCGACCTGTTGCGCATGGTCGACGAAGGGCAGATCGACCTGACCCTGGTCGACTCCAACGAAGTGGCGATGAACCAGGTGTACTTTCCCAACGTGCGCGTGGCCTTCGACCTCGGCGACGCCAGCAACCAGAGCTGGGCCGTGGCCGCCGGCGACGACAACAGCCTGCTCAACGAGATCAACGCCTACCTCGACAAGGTGCAGAAGAACGGCACCCTGCAACGTCTGAAAGATCGCTACTACGGGCATGTGGATGTTCTGGGCTACGTGGGCGCCTACACCTTTGCCCAGCACCTGCAACAGCGCCTGCCCAAATACGAGAAGCACTTCAAGGCCTCGGCCAAGCAGGAGAAAGTCGACTGGCGCCTGCTGGCGGCCGTTGGCTACCAGGAATCCATGTGGCAGCCCGCGGTGACGTCCAAGACCGGCGTACGCGGCCTGATGATGCTGACGCAAAACACCGCCCAGGCCATGGGCGTGTCCAACCGCCTGGACCCCAAGCAGAGCATCAGCGGCGGGGCCAAGTACCTGGCCTATATCAAGGAACAACTGGACGACAAGATCGAGGAGCCGGATCGCACCTGGTTCGCCCTCGCCGCCTATAACGTCGGCACCGGCCACCTGGACGACGCGCGCAAGCTGGCGGAGAAAGAGGGGCTCAACCCCAACAAGTGGCTGGACGTGAAGAAAATGCTGCCACGGCTGTCGCAGAAGCAGTGGTACAGCAAGACCCGGTACGGCTACGCCCGGGGCGGCGAGCCGGTGCATTTTGTGGCCAACATCCGGCGCTACTACGACATCCTGACCTGGGTCACGCAGCCGCAGCTGGAAGGCGACCAGGTCGCCGAAGGCAATCTGCACGTGCCCGGCGTCGACAAGACCAAGCCCCCAGCAGAAAACCCACCGCTCTAACGCCCCACTCCAAATACGCCCCGTAACCGCTGCCGAGCCCGCGAGGCGGCGCTGGCCATCCGCAACGGCATCAATCTACCGACACCACGGCGCCCATCACAGCCAGCGCCCAAACGCGGCCCGAGCCTGTCGGCAGCGGCTACAGCGCTGAGTCAGGCTTTGGCGGCGGCCAGGATCAGGGCCTTCATTTCCGCCACGGCGCCTTTGAAGCCGACGAACAAGGCATGGGCCACCAGGGCGTGACCGATGTTCAGTTCGTTGATGCCCTTGATTGCCGCCACCGCCTCGACGTTGTGGTAATGCAGGCCGTGCCCGGCGTTGACGATCAGCCCTTGAGCCAAGCCGATGGCCACACCCTCAGCCACGCGCTGCAACTCTTGCGCGACTTCGGTTGGGGTCTGCGCATCGGCGTAGCGTCCGGTGTGCAGCTCGATGGCCGGGGCGCCGACACGGCGGGAGGCTTCGATCTGCCGCTCATCCGCGTCGATGAACAACGACACTTCGGCGCCGGTTTTCGACAGGCGCTCGACCGCGGCCTTGATCCGCGCTTCCTGGCCCGCGACATCCAGACCGCCTTCGGTGGTCAGTTCCTGGCGGGTTTCCGGGACCAGGCAGATGTGCGCCGGACGGATGCGTTCGGCGAACGCCATCATTTCCTCGGTAACGCCCATCTCGAAATTCATGCGGGTCTGCAGCACGTCCTTGAGCAGCACGACGTCGCGCTCCTGGATATGCCGCCGGTCTTCGCGCAGGTGCACGGTGATGCCGTCAGCGCCCGCCTCTTCTGCATCCAGCGCGGCCTTGACCGGGTCGGGATAACGGGTGCCCCGCGCCTGACGCAAGGTGGCGACGTGGTCGATGTTCACGCCAAGAAGAATGCGATTGCTGGTGGTCACGGAAGCGCTCCTGAATAAATGAAGATTCGGCGCACAGCATACGGGGTGATCAGGGCTTGCGAAACAACTCGCGACTGACCAATGGCCGACCGCCCAGGTGCACCGCCAGGGCTTGGCGCATCAAGCGCTTGGCGGCCGACAGCGCGCCGGGGGCGCTCCAGTCGGCCTCGGCCATGGCCAGCAGCTCGGTGCCGTTGAACAGCCCCGGCTGCAGCAGGT
This sequence comes from Pseudomonas sp. CF161, assembly GCF_000416215.1. NCBI lineage: Bacteria > Pseudomonadati > Pseudomonadota > Gammaproteobacteria > Pseudomonadales > Pseudomonadaceae > Pseudomonas > Pseudomonas sp. CF161. The sequence goes on along the minus strand of NZ_ATLP01000102.1, from coordinate 9,888 downwards.
AAACCTGTTCCAGCCCGGCATCCACCTGCAGGCGGTACAGGCCCTTGGCGTCTATCGGCTGGCCATGGATATCGCTGTCCAGGGCAAAGCCATAGCCCAGGTCATCCAGCAGCCGCCATTCGAACGCCCGCAACAAGGGCTCCAGTGGACGCCCCTCGGCCAGGGCCAGCAAGGTCGCGGCATAGTGATCGAAGACCGCCGGATGGGGATCCTCGGCAGGCAACAGGCGAATCAGCAATTCATTGAGGTAGAGCCCACTGAACAGCGCCTCGCCATTGAGCCAGGTGGAGACGCCGGCACTTTCCATGCGCCCGACGTTCTTCAGCTCGCCGCGCCCACGAAACTCGACTTCCAAAGGCACAAATGGCCGGGCCAGGGTTCCGGCCTTGCCGCGCGCACTGCGCAATACCGCACGCAGGCGGCCTTGGGGCGTGAGGAAGTCGACCAGGGCACTGGATTCGCGGTAGGCGCGACTGTGCAGGACATAAGCGGGTTGGCCGACAGGGGGGTGGGTAGACATCAGTGTCCGGTTCTCAGGTGAGAGAGGGTGAGGGAGCGCACTCCCCCACTCCAAGAGCCGGCGCTATTACAGGTCGCCGTAGCCCAGGGAACGCAGGGCGCGCTCGTCGTCGGACCAGCCGCCTTTGACCTTGACCCACAGGTTGAGCATGATTTTGGAGTCGAACAGCACTTCCATATCCTTGCGCGCCTCGGTGCCGATACGCTTGATGCGCTCGCCCTTGTCACCAATGATGATTTTCTTCTGGCCATCGCGTTCGACGAGAATCAGCGCATGAATATGCAGGGTTTTGCCCTGCTGCTTGAACTCTTCGATTTCCACGGTGATCTGGTACGGCAGCTCGGCCCCCATCTGGCGCATGATCTTCTCGCGCACCAGCTCGGCGGCGAGAAAGCGGCTGCTGCGGTCGGTGATCTGGTCTTCAGGGAAGAAGTGATCGTTTTCCGGCAGGTGCTCGGCGATCACTCGCTCCAGCGCTTCCAGGTTGTGCCCGTGCTGGGCCGAGATCGGCATGATCTGCGCGTTCGGCAACTGCTCCTGCAACCAGGACAGGTGCGGCATCAGCTCGGCCTTGTCTTCGATGCGATCGGTCTTGTTCAGCGCGACGATCAGCGGGCCGGTCACGTACTGCACGCGCTCGAGGACCATCTGGTCTTCGTCGGTCCACTTGGTGCGATCAACCACGAAGATCACCACGTCGACGTCTTTCAACGCCGCCGAAGCAGTCTTGTTCATGTAGCGGTTGAGGGCCTTTTCGCCACCTTTGTGCATGCCGGGGGTATCGACGTAGATCGCCTGGACAGCGCCCTCGGTCTTGATCCCGAGCATGTTGTGACGGGTGGTCTGCGGCTTGCGCGAGGTGATGGCCAGCTTCTGTCCGAGGATGTGGTTGAGCAGCGTCGATTTGCCCACGTTCGGGCGGCCGACGATGGCGACATAGCCACAGCGTGTTGCAGTTGAATCAGTCATGGCCATTCTCCACGCCCAGGGCAATCAGTGCTGCAGCGGCCGCTACCTGTTCGGCAATACGACGGCTCACACCCTGACCTCGGCTTTTTTCATTCAGTAAGGTGATTTCACATTCGACGAAGAACGTCCGGCAATGGGGCTCACCCTGGATATCCACCACTTCGTAACGTGGCAGGTCGCAGGCACGCGATTGCAGGAATTCCTGCAGGCGGGTCTTGGGATCTTTGTTGGTGTCGACCAGCGTCAGGCTGTCGAACTCGGAGGTCAGCCAGGCCAGCACGCGGTCACGCGCTGCGTCCATGCCGGCATCCAGGTAGATTGCACCGATCAAGGCTTCCAGGGCATCGGCAAGGATCGACTCACGACGAAAACCGCCGCTTTTCAACTCACCGGAGCCCAGGCGCAAGTACTCGCCCAGGTCGAAACCACGGGCCAGTACAGCCAGTGTTTCACCTTTTACCAGGCGCGCGCGCAAACGCGACAACTGGCCTTCGCGAGCCTGAGGGAAACGCTCGAACAGCGCCTCGCCGGCCACGAAGTTGAGAATGGCATCACCAAGGAATTCCAGGCGCTCATTGTTGCGCCCGGCAAAGCTGCGGTGAGTGAGGGCCAGGATCATCAGTTCCTGGTCCTTGAAGGTGTAGCCGAGCTGACGCTCGAGACGGCTCAAAGAAACGCTCACGGTTTACCCACGCTGAGTTCGTGGTCGAATTTCACCACCATAGGGAGGCATACAGTGCCTGTGGCAATTAACGCAGTGTTCAAATGCACATCCTGAATATCGTTGACTGCATGCTTCTGGCGCCTGGGCGATCCCGGTCGTTCGCCGTTATCCCCGCTCCAGAAAAGCATTCGGCGCTGTGTTCAACAGCGCCGTGGGTGTGATTACTTGATCAGGCCAACCCGCGAGAAATTCGGCAGGTGGCTGAGTTTCGGTTCGGGCCAGCTCATCCAGACTGCAAAGGCCTTGCCGACGATATTCTTGTCGGGAACCATGCCCAGCAAGTCCTTGGGAATGCTCGGGTCATCCCAGTAACGGCTGTCGTTGGAGTTGTCGCGGTTGTCGCCCATCATGAAGTAATGACCGGCGGGGACCACCCACTGACCATCGGTCGGGGCGTGGTAGCGACTCATCTCTTTGCGAATCAGGTGCTCGACTTCGCCGAGTTTTTCCTTGTAAAGCTCCGCACTGCCCAGGCTCCCGGGCTGCGAGCCCACCAACAGTTCAGCCACTGGCTGGCCATTGATGAACAGCTTCTTGTCGCTGGTGTAGCGCACTTCATCACCCGGCAGGCCGACTACACGCTTGATGTAGTTGACGTTGGGGTCGCTCGGGTAGCGAAACACCATCACATCGCCGCGTTTCGGATCACCGACTTCGATGACTTTCTTGTCGATCACCGGCAGGCGGATCCCGTAAGAAAACTTGTTCACCAGGATGAAGTCGCCCACATCCAGGGTTGGCATCATCGAGCCCGAAGGGATCTGGAACGGCTCCACCAGAAACGAACGCAGCACCAATACGATGAACAGCACCGGAAAGAACGACTTGCCGTATTCAACCAGCAACGGCTCTTTGTTCAGTTTCTCGACCACCACCCCATCCGGCTCGCTGACGCTGCCCTGATAGTTGGCGATGGCCGCACGCCGACGTGGCGCCAGAAAGATCAGATCGAGCAACGCCAGGAAACCGCAAACGGCGACAGCGATGACCAGCAACAGCGGGAAATTTAGTGACATAGGACCTAACTATCCAACCTGAGCACTGCAAGGAAGGCTTCTTGTGGAATTTCCACGTTACCGACTTGCTTCATGCGTTTTTTACCGGCCTTCTGCTTTTCCAACAGCTTGCGCTTACGGCTAACGTCACCGCCGTAGCATTTGGCCAATACGTTCTTTCTGAGTGCCTTGACGGAGGTCCGCGCAATGATCTGCCCGCCAATGGCGGCCTGGATCGCGACGTCGAACATCTGGCGCGGAATCAGTTCTTTCATCTTCTCGGTCAACTGGCGACCTTTGTAGTGCGCGTTATCCTTGTGCACGATCAGCGCCAGGGCGTCGACCTTGTCACCGTTGATCAGCACATCCAGTTTCACCAGATTAGCCGACTGATAACGATCGAAATGGTAATCCAGCGAAGCATAACCACGGCTGGTGGATTTGAGACGATCGAAGAAGTCCAGGACCACCTCGTTCATCGGCAAATCGTAGGTCACCTGGACCTGGGAGCCGAGGAACAGCATGTCGTGCTGCACGCCACGCTTTTCGATACACAGGGTAATGACGTTGCCCAGGTGCTCTTGCGGCACAAGAATATTGGCGCGAACGATGGGCTCGCGCATGTCTTCAATGGACGACAAGTCTGGAAGCTTGGACGGGTTGTCGACGTAAATCGTTTCACCGGTTTTCAGCAACAGCTCGAAAATAACGGTCGGCGCGGTGGTGATCAGGTCCAGGTCGTACTCGCGCTCGAGGCGCTCCTGGATGATTTCCATGTGCAGCATGCCGAGGAACCCGCAACGGAAGCCGAAGCCCAGGGCGTCGGAGCTTTCCGGGGTGTACTGCAGCGACGAGTCGTTCAGGGTGAGCTTTTGCAGGGCTTCACGGAAGTCTTCGAAGTCGTCGGAGCTGACCGGGAACAAACCGGCATAGACCTGCGGCTGGATCCGCTTGAAGCCTGGCAGCACATCAACATCGGGCGTCGAGCTCAAGGTCAGGGTATCGCCCACTGGCGCACCGTGAATGTCCTTGATACCGGCAATGATGAAGCCCACTTCACCGGCCTTCAGGTCGGTGGTGGCGGTGTGTTTCGGGTTGAACACACCGACGCTGTCCACCAGGTGGATCTTGCCGGTGGACTTGACCAGGATCTTGTCGCCCTTCTTCACCCGGCCATGGCGCACACGCACCAGGGACACAACGCCCAGGTAGTTGTCGAACCAGGAGTCAATGATCAACGCTTGCAGCGGATCTTCGTAGTTGCCGGTTGGCGCAGGAATAGTCTTGACCAGACGCTCGAGCACTTCATCGACGCCCAGGCCGGTCTTGGCACTGCACTCGACCGCGTCGGTGGCATCGATGCCGATGATTTTCTCGATTTCTTCTTTGACCCGATCCGGATCGGCCTGTGGCAGGTCGATTTTGTTCAGGACAGGCATGACTTCCAGGCCCTGTTCGATCGCCGTGTAGCAGTTCGCAACCGACTGCGCTTCAACGCCTTGACCGGCGTCCACCACCAGCAATGCACCTTCACAGGCCGCCAGCGACCGGCTGACTTCATAGGTGAAGTCGACGTGGCCCGGGGTATCAATGAAGTTCAGCTGGTACTTGATGCCATCGCGGGCGGTGTAATACAGGGTGACACTGTGGGCCTTGATGGTGATACCGCGCTCACGCTCAAGGTCCATGGAGTCCAGGACCTGGGCTTCCATTTCGCGTTCGGCCAGGCCGCCGCACATCTGGATGAAGCGATCAGCCAGAGTCGACTTGCCATGGTCAATGTGGGCGATGATGGAGAAATTGCGGATATGACTCAAATCACTCACAGGTCAACACTCAAAAAGGCTGCAGGCATAGCCCGCCGAAAAATAGCCGGGAATTGTACCTGAAACACCGCGCTAGCGTCACGTTCGCCTGTCAGCCACCGGCAAATGCACAAACGCCCCGATCTTGCGACCGGGGCGTTTGTCATCCTGCAGCGCCTGGCGGCGGCGTCATCAGCCGGCGCGACGCAACAGCCAGAAGCCGGCCAGGGTGCAAATAGCGGCAGGCACCAGCACCGCGAACAGCGGCGAGAAGCCGAACACCAGGCTCGACGGCCCCAGCAGGTCCTGGGCGATGCGGAAGGTAAAGCCCACCAGCACCCCGGTGAACACCCGCTGCCCCAGGGTTACCGAGCGCAACGGGCCGAAAATGAAGGAAATCGCCATCAGCACCAAGGCGGCGGTGACCAGCGGTTGCAGCACCTTGACCCAGAACGCCAGCCAGTACCGGCCGTTGTTCAGCCCCTGGTCCGCCAGATAGTGGATATAACCCCACAGGCCGGTGATCGACAGCGACTCCGGGGCCATGACCACGGTGCTCAGCAACTGCGGGCTCAACGCTACGTCCCAACGCTCATCCGGGGCGCTGATGACCTCGGTGTGGCCTTCGCGGAAGTAGGTGGTGGTGACATCCGTCAGCTGCCAGTAATCCTTGTCGAACTTGGCATGCTTGGCGAAGCTCGAGGACAGCAGGTGGCGTTCCTTGTCGAAGTGGTAACGGGTCACGCCGTACAGCAAACCATTGGGCTGGACCGCGTTGATGTGAATGAATTCATCACCCTGGCGGTGCCACAGGCCGTGCTTGGAGCTTTGCGCATCGCCCGAACCCTGGGCCAGGGCGCGATTGGCCTGGGCCTGGCTTTCGGTGGCGGGTGCCACGTATTCGCCCACCAGCACGCCGACCAGCATCAGCACCAGCATCGGCTTCATCACCGCCCAGACGATACGCCCGACCGAAACACCGGCCGCACGCATGATGGTCAGTTCGCTGTTGCTGGCCAGGCTGCCCAGGCCGATCAGGCAGCCGATCAGCGCGGCCATCGGCAGCATCTCGTACACCCGACGCGGCGCGGTCAGCAATACGAAGCCCAGCACGTCCATCACGGTATAACTGTCGCTGACGCTGCCCATCTCATCGATAAATGCGAACAACGACGCCAGGCCGAGAATAATCCCCAGCACTGCCAGGATGGCCATGAATACACTGCTACCAATGTAGCGATCGAGCTTAACCACGGGCCATCTCCTGCACGCTGCGGCGACTCGCCAGTTTCAAGCGCAAAGGCTCCCAATACAGCAGGGCCAGGCCGACCAGCAGGAACAACACATGCACGCCCCACAAGCCCAGCGCTGGCGGCAACTTGCCCTTCTCCAGGGAACCACGGGCGGCAATCAGGATAGTCAGGTAAGCCATATAAAGAAGAATCGCCGGAATCAGCTTGAGGAAACGCCCCTGTCGCGGATTGACCCGCGCCAATGGCACGGCCATCAGGGTCACGATAAACACCAGCAACGGCAGCGACAGGCGCCATTGCAACTCGGCCACGGCCCGCAGGTCGGTCTTGCCGAACAGGTCGCGGGTCGGCATGGCGTCGCGGTCGGTGACTTCGTCGCTGACGTCCGGCTTGGCCAGCAATACGCCGTAGGTGTCGTACTTGATCACCCGGTAATTGGCCTCACCCGGGTTGCCGTCGTAGCGATAGCCGTTTTCCAGGATCAGGTAGCGGTTGCCGTCCGGACGGATGTCCTGGTGGCCCTTTTCGGCGACCAGCACCGAAATCCCCTGGTCCTTCTTGTCCTTGTTCAGGCGTTTTTCCGAAATGAACACGCCGCCCAGATTGGCCCGGTCCTCGGACAACTGCTCGGTGTAGGTCACACGAGTACCGTCGTTGAGCGCCTGGAAGCGACCCGGCACCAGGGTGTCGAACTCGGTCATGGCGTCCTGCTTGTTGAGCAGCAGCTGGAACTGATTCGCCCCCTGCGGCGCCAGGCCCAGGCTCAACCAGCCGACCAGCACGGCGATCAGCGTGGCCGGAATCATGGTCATGCCCAGCAGACGCTGCTGGCTCATGCCCGTGGCCGAGAGCACGGTCATTTCACTTTCGAGGTACAACCGGCCATAGGCCAGGAGAATGCCGAGGAACAGGCCGAGCGGCAGAATCAGTTGCAGGAACCCGGGCAGACGAAAGCCCATGATCAGGAACAGCGAACCCGGATCCAGCGCCCCCGAGGCAGCTTGGGCCAGGTATTTGACGAAGCGCCCGCTCATGATGATGACCAGCAGCACCGCGCTCACGGCGCTCAGGGTCAGCAGGACTTCGCGAGATAGATAACGAAAGACGATCAAACCAGACACTCCAGGGCTGTCAGGCTAAGGCGGCCAAACAAGCAAACGTATCGAGCCGGCCCGCCAAGGCAGGCCGCCGAAAAAAGATGGCGCATTATCCTGTGAATGCGTGCGCCTGTCACTGCACATGCTCATGCAGGCCTCTAAAGCGGCGAAGTTCGCACGCTGGAGGGTTGTCAGGCTCGGGCGGCGAGGTTCAAACTGGCGGCTTTGTCGTCGCTGGCTGACGATACTTTCTTCTATATATAGATACGCCCCGCGCAGGGCATCGACCTTGCGCTCTTTGACCATTACCTCAGGGATCCGGACATGGAACTGGTTGTAAAAAGCGTTAGCCCAGAAACCTTGAAGACCGCCACTCTGGTGGTCGCCATCGGCGAAGGCCGCAAGCTCGGCACGGTCGCCAGCCAACTCGACGAACTCAGCGGCGGCGCCATCAGCGCCGTCCTCAAGCGCGGCGACCTGACCGGCAAGGTCGGCCAGAGCCTGCTGCTGCACAACGTGGCCAACCTCAAGGCCGAACGCCTGCTGCTGGTCGGCATCGGCAAGGACGCCGAACTCGGCGACCGCCCGTTCCGTAAAATTGCCAGCGGTGTGCTCAATACCCTCAAGGGCCTGGGCGGCAGTGATGCCGTACTGGCGCTGGACGAAGTGGTGGTCAAGGGCCGCGACAGCTACGGCAAGTCCCGGCTGCTGGCCGAAACCCTGATCGATGGCGGTTATGTCTTCGACCAGTTCAAGAGCCAGAAGGCCGAACCTCGCGCCCTGAAGAAAATCACCCTGCTGACCATCAAGGCCGCCCAGGCTGAAGTCCAGCGCGCAGTCACCCACGCCACGGCCATCGCCAATGGCATGGCTTTCACCCGCGACCTGGGCAACCTGCCGCCGAACATCTGCCACCCGACCTTCCTCGGCGAGCAGGCCAAGGCCCTGGGTAAAGAGTTCAAGGGCCTGAAAGTCGAAGTGTTCGACGAGAAGAAGATCAAGGAACTGGGCATGGGCTCGTTCTATGCCGTGGGCCAGGGCAGCGACCAGCCTCCACGCCTGATCGTCATGCAATACAACGGCGGCAAGAAATCCGAGAAGCCGTTTGCCCTGGTCGGCAAAGGCATCACCTTCGACACCGGCGGCATCAGCCTCAAGCCGGGCGCGGGCATGGATGAAATGAAGTACGACATGGGCGGCGCGGCCAGCGTCTTCGGCACCCTGCGCGCGGTCCTCGAGCTCAAGCTGCCGATCAACCTGGTGTGCATCCTGGCCTGCGCCGAGAACATGCCAAGCGGCGGCGCGGCGCGTCCGGGCGACATCGTCACCACCCTGAGCGGCCAGACCGTGGAGATCCTCAACACCGACGCCGAAGGCCGCCTGGTGCTGTGCGATGCCCTGACCTACGCCGAACGCTTCAAGCCGCAATCGGTGATCGATATCGCCACCCTGACCGGCGCCTGCATCGTAGCCCTGGGCTCCCACACCTCCGGCCTGCTGGGCAACAACGACGAGCTGATCGGCCAACTGTTGAGCGCCGGCCAGCAAGCCGACGACCGCGCCTGGCAACTGCCGCTGTTCGACGAGTACCAGGAGCAACTGGACAGCCCGTTCGCCGACATCGCCAACATTGGCGGACCGAAAGCCGGCACCATCACGGCGGCCTGCTTCCTGTCGCGCTTCACCAAGAACCTGAACTGGGCGCACCTGGACATCGCCGGCACCGCCTGGACCAGCGGCGGCAAAGACAAGGGCGCCACTGGCCGTCCGGTTCCCCTGCTGACCCAGTACCTGCTGGATCGCGCCAAAGCCTGAAACCCATGACCTCGGTCGGCGCCGCTTGCGGGCGGCGCCAGCCCAGGCTCAGGAATCGCAATGACCAAAGTCGACTTTTATATCCTTCCCAGCGCGGATCCTTCAGCGCGCCTGGATTTTGCCTGCAAGCTCACGGAAAAAGCCTGGCGCATGGGCCACCGCATCTACCTGCATTGCAGCGATGCCGCCCAGCGCGAAGACCTGGATGCCCGCCTGTGGCGCTTCAAGGGTGAGACCTTCGTGCCCCACGGCCCCGCCGAAAACGAGCCGGAGGGCTTGATTGTCCTTGGCCTGGGCGATGACTGCGGCGCCCACCAGGATCTGCTGGTGAACCTGGACCTGAAAGTCCCGGCCTTTGCCAAGGCGTTTGCCCGGATCGCCGAAGTCGTGGTCGAAGACCCGACGATTCGTCAGGCCGCCCGCGAGAGTTTCCGTTTCTATCGCGAACAGGGCTATCCTCTGCAAGATCACCGTTTACAGCGACTCTGAGCACCCGATGGACACTCCAAAACCGCAGCAAAAGTCCGCGCATCTGCTGGACGACCTCGAGTCGATCCGCCAACTGCTCGGCGATGACAACCTGCAACCGCCGCTGCTCACCGAGACCGTGAACGGCGACGTGCAAATCCCCCTGCTGTTCGACATGGTCGGCGGCAAGCAACCCGAAGCGGCCGTTGAGCCCGCCCCCGCCGCCCCCGTCGAGGCGCCAG
>NZ_ATLP01000101.1:0-46095 GCF_000416215.1 Pseudomonas sp. CF161 | reverse complement strand
CAGGCCCAGGGCCCCGCGCAACAACTGGCGACGGTTGTGGCCGCTGCTGTCGAGGACCTGGCGCGAGCGCGCCGGCACCTCGCTGAAGGCCTGGCCCAGGCGCTGTTCGAGGCGGCTCCAGGCCTGGTCATGCTCCGGGCTGGCCTGCAGCCACTGGGCAAAGTGCTGGCGCTGCTCATCGCTCATGGTCCCCGAGCGTTGCAGGGCCAGCCATTCGATGGCCTGGTGCACGGCCTGGGGCATGGGGCGCTGCTTCATGCTTCCAGCGCCCGGTAACACAGGCCCAGGGCCTTGACCACGTACTGGTGCACCCGGGGCGCGGAAATACCCAGGCGCTGGCCGATCTCGGCGTAGGTCAGGCCTTCGAGCTGGCTGTAGAGGAAGGCGCTGCGGCCCATGGGCGACAAGCCGTCGAGCATCCGGTCCAGGGCCAGCAACGCTTGCAGGGCCTGGACCTGTTCCTCGGCCGAGGGCGCCTGCTCGAAGGGCTGTTGGGCCAGGCTTTCGAGGTAGGCCCGCTCCAGGTCGCGGCGCCGCCAACTGGCGAAAATCAGGCGTTTGGCGATGGTGGTCAGCAAGGCCCGCGGTTCGCGAATGGCCTGGGGATCGGGCAGGGCGATGACCTGGGCAAAGGTTTCCGCGGCCATGTCGGCGGCGTCATGGCGGCAGCCCAGGCGTGCTTGCAGGCGTTCGCGCAGCCAGCCGTGGTGGGCGCCGAACAGCTGGCACAGCGCGTGATTGCGCGCCTGGAGGGGCGAAACATCGAGGGAGGTTGGCGGCATGGTTGCGAAAGCTAATGAAAATTATTATCAAATGATGCCGATAGAGCGGCGCCATTGCAATCAGCCATTGCTCGCCGTGGCGCCCCGGGTCCCGTGGTGCAAGGTCGCAGACCGGTTCCCGAAGGGCTTACCGGCGGCGCAGCAAGTCGATGCGGTCCGCCGGCACCAGGGTGCGCAGGGTGTTGTAGAGGGCCCGGGTTTCCAGCAGGTTCCAGACCCGGAGCATGGTTTCCAGGGCATCCAGGGGCTTGCTGATGAAATCGTTGGCGCCCAGGGCCAGGGCGCGCAGGCGGGTGTCGCGCGTAGCGTCGGCGGTCAGCACCAGGATCGGCAGGTACTCGCCCTGGGGGATGCGCCGGCTGAGTTGTTCGAGCACGGCAAAGCCGTCGAACTCCGGCATGTGCAGGTCGAGGATCACCAGGTCCGGCTCGAAGCTGTTGAACAGGTCCAGGGTGCGCAGCGGCTCGGTGCTGCTGAGCACATTGCTCAGGCCTTCGCGGGCCAGCAGTTGCTCCATCAGCTCCAGGTTGGGCCGCTGGTCGTCGATGATCAGGATGCGCAGGTCAGTGGTCACAGGGGCTCCGGCAGGTGTCGGTCGAGGTGGGACAGGAACGCCGGAATATGCAGTGGCTTGGTCAGCACGGCCGTGGCCCCGGCATCGAGCAGCGCCCGCTGGGTGCGCTCGCTGGCATCGGCGGTAATCATCAGCACCGGCGTGGCGCAGGTGATGGGCGAGCGACGCAGGCGTTGCAGCAGGGTCAGGCCGTCCATGTCCGGCAGGGCCACGTCCAGCAGGATCAACTGCGGCGCGTGCTGGTCGGCCAGGTCCAGGCCCATCTGGCCCTGCATGCTCGACAGCAGTTTGATACCTGGGCGGCGTTGCAGCAGGGTTTCGATCAGGGCCAGGCTCGACAGGTTGTCCTCGATGCACAGCACCCTGGCGCGGTATCCGACGCTACTGGCCGGGGCCGCAATCGGCGCGATCGCCGGGGGCGGCGGCGGGTGGTGTGGCAGGCGGGCGAAGGGCAGCTCCAGGGTGAAGCTCGAGCCCACGCCGGGCTGGCTGAGCACGCTGAGGTTGCCGTCCATCATCTCCAGCAGGCTTTTGCTCAGGGCCAGGCCCAGGCCGGTGCCTTCGACATTGGGGTCGGTTTCCAGGCGCTCGAAGGGCTTGAACAACTGCGGCATGCGTTCGGCGGCGATGCCCTTGCCGCTGTCGACCACGGCCACGGTGATGCGTGGTGGCTCGACCCTGACCTCAATCTGCACCCGGCCCCCGGCGCGGTTGTATTTGATGGCATTGGACAGCAGGTTCAGCAGCACCTGCACCAGCCGTTGGCGGTCGGCGACGATGCCGCTGTCGTCGGCCAGCGCCGGCAGCTCCAGGACCTGAATCCCGGCCGCCGCGGCCATCGGCGAAACCAGCGCCAGGGCCTCTTGCAGCACTTGGGCCAGGGGCACGGCTTCGATATTCAGGGGCAGGCGCCCGGCCTCGATCTTGGCGATGTCCAGCACCTCGTTGATCAGGGTCAGCAAGTGTTGCCCGGCGCGCAGGATGTGCCCGACCTGGGCCTTCTGCGCGTGGGAGGCGTCCATGTCGAGCAGTTGGGCGAAGCCCAGGATCGAGTTCAGCGGGGTGCGCAGTTCGTGGCTCATGCGCGACAGAAATTCGCTTTTGGCACGGCTCGCGCGCTCGGCTTCTTCGCGGGCGGTGCGCAGGGCAATTTCCGCCAGCCGACGGTCGCTGATGTCGCGGGTGATCTTGGAAAACCCGCGCAAGGCGCCGCTGGCGTCGTACTGCGCGGTAATCACCACACTGGCCCAGAACCGGCTGCCGTCCTTGCGGCAGCGCCAGGCCTCTTCCATGAAATCGCCGTCGCGGGTGGCTTCGCGCAGGGCCAGTTCGGGATGCTGCGGGCACTCCTCGGGCAGGTAGAACAGGGAGAAGTGCCGACCGATGATTTCCTGTTCGGTGTAGCCCTTGATCCGTTCGGCGCCGGCGTTCCAACTGGTGACGTGGCCGTCGGTATCGAGGGCGAAAATGCCGTAGTCCTTGACCCCGTCGATGATCAGCCGCAGGCGTTCCTCGTTGTCGCGCAGGGCCCGTTCACGTTCGGCCAGCAGGTGCCCGGCTTCCACCAGGCGGGTGCCCAACTGGCCTATCTCATCCTGCTCCGGCGGTTGCGGCCACAAGGGTTGGCCCAGGGCCAGGCGCTGGGCATTGCGTTGCACCTGCTGCACCCGGGCGACAATGCCCTTGGACAGAAACAGCACCGCGACAATCGCCCCGAACAGCCCGCACACCGCCGCCAGCCAGGTCGACAGCAGCAGGCGTTCACGGGTGGCGGCGGCCGCGATGGTGCGCTCGGCCAGCAGCCGGTCTTCCAGGGTGCGCATGGTGGCGATGCGTTCGCGCAGCTCGTCGAGGATGTGCTTGTTGTTGATCAGGATGTTGGTGATCAGCTCCGGGGTGGCCCGGCGGTCTTCAAGCATCTCCGCCAGGCCATCGACTTTGCTGTCGATCAGCGGCGCAATGGCGTCCAGTTGTTCGCGCACCCGGGGGTCGCGCACGTTGCTGTCCAGGCGTTGCAGGGCGGCGTCGATCAGCGGCCGGGCCTGGCGATAGGCCGGCAGGAAGTCTTCGCGCCGGGTCAGCAGGTAGCCGCGCACGCTGGCCGCCGCTTCGGCAAGCAGGGTGTGCACGGCCTGGATATCGCCCTGCACCAGCAGCACCCGGCGCACGTCCTCTTCGGCGCGGGCAGTCTGGCGCTCGGTGGTGTAGATCAGCACCAGGGACAGCAACAGAATCACCAGCGGCAGGGAAATCACCACCAGCGCCTTGCCCCGCAGCGGCAGATTGGCCCAGTAGCGGGCGCGCGCCAGCCTCATGGTTGCGTCACCAGGCCCAGGGCGATGCCGCGTACGGCGGCCTGGGTCCGGTCGGCGGCGCCGAGTTTGCCGATTACCCGTTCGACATGGGCCTTGGCGGTGCCGGTGGTGATGCCAAGCTGTTCGCCGATCTGGCGATTGCTCCTGCCATCGGCCACCAACCCCAGGACCTGGCGCTCGCGCGGGGTCAGTTGCTCGCTGGCGGCCCCGGTGCTGCCGCGCTCGGTCAGGCGCCGCAGCAGGCGCGCGCTGACGGCGCTGTTCAGCGCGGCTTCGCCAGCGGCCACCCGTTGCAGGGCGTCGATCACTTCGTTGCGGCTGGCGTCCTTGAGCAGGTAGCCCACGGCCCCGGCGTTCATGGCCGCCTCCAGGTGGTCCGGGCTGTCGTCCATGGTGAAGATCACCACCTTCAACTCCGGCAAGCGTTGTTGCAGGAGCCGCGCGGCGCCCAGGCCGTTGAGCAGCGGCATGCGGATATCGAGGATCACGATGTCCGGCAGCAGGCGTTCACACAGGGCCACGGCCTCCTGGCCATCGCGGGCCTGGCCGACCACCTCGAACTGGGGATGACCGGCCAGCAGCGCGACAAAGCCGGTGCGGGTCACTTCATGGTCGTCGGCCAGAACCAGGCGCAGCACGGGGTTGCGGGCAGTGCTCATCCCAGGGCTCCTTGCGCGGCACAGGGCACGCAGGCCAGCAGCCGGGTGCCGGCCGCGGGGTGGCTGGTGCAGGTCAGGCGCCCGCCCAGCAGGCTGGCCCGTTCCTGCATCGCTGCCAGCCCTAGGTGCTGGGTGTCGGCACTGTCCAGGGCCTGCTCCCGGGCAAAGCCCCGGCCGTCGTCCTCGACCCGCAGCCAGGCCTGGCCGGCATGCAGCTCCAGGGCCAGTTGCACCTGGCTGGCCTGGGCGTGCTTGAGGATGTTGTTGATGGCTTCCTGGGCGATGCGAAACAGGCCGATCTCGGTCTGGCTCGGCAGGCGCGCCGCACAACGCTGGTGCCACAGCACCTGGATCCCGGCGTCGCGCAGGCGATCGGCCTCTTTGTCGACGGCCTTGAGCAGGCCGAAATCATCCAGCACCGTCGGCCGCAGCCCGCCGATCAATTGCCGGCCTTCGCCCACACAATGCTGGGCCAGGGCCAGGATGTCCTGCAGGTCGCTGTCCAGCGCCCCGGGCAGGGGCGGGCAGCGACCGGCAAACCCTTGCAGACGCTGGTGCAGGCCGGCGAGGGTTTGCGCCAGGCCGTCATGCAGGTCGTAGGCCACGCGCTTGCGTTCGTCTTCCTGGGCGCGGAACAGGCGGTCCACCAGCTCGGACAAGGTGCGATCGCGGGCCACCAGGGTATCGAGCAACTGCTGGTTCTCCAGGTGTGCGGCGAGCAGGGTGGCCAGCAGTTGCAGGGATTCGAGGTCTTCGTTGTCCGGCGCGCTGATGCTGACGCTGTTGGCCAGGACCAGGGCGCCAAAGCTGCTGCCATCGCCGCCACGCAAGGGCACCCGCAGCTCGCTGGGCAACGGCGCCCCGGGGCTTTCCTGCCAGTGCGGCGCGTGCAATCCGCGGTCGGCGCTGCGGGCCAGGCTCTGCAGGCGCTCGCTGTTGCCCAGGCTGGCGCGGCTGTGGACCTCACCGGCGGCGTCCCATTCCAGCAGCAGGGCGTGGTCCATCGCCAGGAACCCACAGGCCCGGGCCAGCACTCGCTGGCGCTTGGCGTGGGGGCTGAGCTGAGTCAGTTCCTGGCCGGTGTCCACCAGCAGGCGCAGGCGTGCGGCGCGGCTTTGCGCCTGGCGATACTGGGTGCGAATCGCCAGGGCGCTGGCGGGATCATGGGGCGGGGTGGGCAAGGGGCGGCTCCGGCGCTCAGGCACGCTCGTTCGGGCAGGGGCGCTATTAAACCGTGTTAACGGGCCCGGCGGCCATCTGCCAAATGGCATAGGCAAATGCCTCCGGTTGGCCGATGGCGGCGCGCGCGCCGGACCACAGACTGTGGCCATTGCCCCCCACTGGAGAATCGCCATGAAATTGAAAACCTCGGCCCTGGTCATGTTGCTGGCCCTGGGCGCGCCCCTGGCCCAGGCCCTGGAGACCGTGCCTTACGTTTACAGCAGCGTGGCGCAACAGCCGAGCAACCAGCAGGATCGCGAAATCGCCGGCCTGTTCGACCGCTGGAACGGCGCCTTGCAGACCGGCAACGCCCAGGCGGTGGTCGACCTCTATGCCTCGGATGCGGTGTTGCAGCCCACGGTGTCGAACCAGGTGCGCACCACCCCGGCGCAGATCAAGGACTACTTCGAGCACTTCCTGGCACTCAAGCCCGTGGGCCAGATCAACTACCGGGAAATCCGCCAACTGGGCAGCAATGTGGCCATGGACAGCGGCGTCTACACCTTCACCCTGACCGGCACCGACGGTCGCAGCCGCCAGGTCCAGGCGCGCTACACCTTTGTCTACGAGCAGGAAGGCGGGCAGTGGAAGATCCTCAACCACCACTCCTCGGCCATGCCGGAGCCGCAGGTGCTGCACGCCGGCAAGTAAGGCAGGACGTTGATGGCCCTGCGCCACGGGATGGGCGCAGGGTGCAGGCGGGGCGGATGGCGCCGGGGCCGGCGTCATCCGTTGCAGCGGGCTAGAACTTGCCGTTGACGCCGATGCGGAACGTGTCGCTGCGCTCGTCGCTGCCCAGGGCGGTCTTGTAGGAGAAGCCCATCTGCCAGGCCCGACCCAGGTTGAAGTCCAGGCCCAGGTCGAGGTTGGCAAAATCGCTGTCCAGCGGGTCGGGCTTGAAGCGGTAGAGAATGCCGTCATCGCCCTGGTCGGTGTAGCGCATCTTGTAATCGCTGCTGCCGCTGAAATTGTGACCCCAGGCCAGCCCGACCTTGGGCGTCATCACCCCGATTCGGGTCGGCACGTCATACCCCGTGCGCAGGCCGATAAACGAGGTGAAGTTCTGTTGCCGCTGCTCGTCATAGGACAGCCCATAGATGCCGCCGCCGCTTTCACGGAAGGCGTCCATACGCGTGGTGCTGGCGTTCAAGCGCCCGTAAGGGGTGAGCGACAGCGGGCCCTGGCGGTACTCGTAGCTGGTGGTCAGCGAGGCGAACAACTGGTCGGCATCACGGGAACCCTTGGCGTAGTCATCGTTGCTGCCGGTGATGTAGCGCCGCGAATCGAAGCTGATGCGGTTGTAGCCCAGCAGGCCGTCGACGAACACCTGAGGTGCCACGTTCAGGCTCAGGTAAGTGGCGATACCGATGGCGTCGGCGTCACTGCGGGTCTTGTTGTCCCCGATGTCACTGCGGTCGTTGCCGTAGCCGATACCGATACCGGCAATCGCGGTTGGCGACAGGCGATAGTCGACGCCGGCACTCAGGCCCAGGGTGGTGAAGCTGTTGTCCCGCGCCCCACGAGTGTGGGTCGAACCGTTGTTGATGAAGCCGTCGCTCCAGTAGGCGATGGCGTCTTGCTTGCAGCCGTCTTCGACTTCGGCTGCGGTCTTTCTCTTCTCTTCGTCGGTGGTGTTGGCCGAGCCGCCCAGTTGCTTCTGCACGGCGCTGGATATTTCCTGCATGGGCACGTCATGCCCGTCTTTTCTCACGCTGGCATTGAACGAGTTGCGGTTGCAGGACACTTGATGCAACTGCTCCAGGCGGCGGTTGAAGTTGTCCATCTGGGTGCTGGCAAAGCGTTCTGCGGCCCGGGTCTGGGCGTTGAGCAGGCCGATCACCTCGGCATCCCTGCTCGGGTCCGGGCGTGCCTCGATGATAAAGCTCACGGAACTGGCGGCACTGGAGCCGCTGCCGTTCTGCAGGCTGAAGGTCACGATCGCGGTGCCGACAAAGGCCGCCGACGGTACGAAGCGCATCGAGAACGGGCCCATCATCATCGCCCGGCCGGCGGAGGCGGGGGTCACGGTGCCCAGCGTCGCCAGGGTAAAGGGGCCGCCGGTGGCGCCCTGGGTCAGGTCGACGGTGGCGGTCTGCCCCGAGGCCAGGATCTGACTCGACGCCGGCACGGTGACGGGCACGGCGGCGATGGTCAGGGTATAGGGCCGGGAGACGGTGACGGCGTTGGCGTCGGTGGCGGTGATGGTCAGGTTGTAGCTGCCGCTGGCCGTCGGTGTGCCGCTGAGCACGCCGCTGCTGGTGTTCAGGGTCATGCCGGCCGGCAGGCTGCCGGTGAGGCTGTACGTGTAAGGCGCGGTGCCGCCGGACGTGCTGAAGGTGGTGCTATAGGGACTGCCTGTGGTGCCGGCCCCCAGGGAGGCTGGGGTCAGCACCAGGGTGGGCGCACTGACGGTCAGGCTGACGGTGGCCGGGCTTGAGGTGCCACTGCTGTTGGTGGCGGTGTAGGTGAAGCTGTCCGCACCGGAGTAACCGGCGGTCGGGGTGTAAGTGATGCTGGTGCCGCTGGCGGTGGCGCTGCCATGGCTGGCCGCGCTGGCTACGGCGACGCTGGTGGCGGCGCCGCCGCTGAGGTTGAGGGTGAGCGGGTTGTTGCTGCTGTTGGCGGCGACCGTGGCGCTGAGCGCACCAGCGATTGGCGGGGCAACGCTGACGATCACGGAGTAGGCCTGGGCTCCGGTCGCGCTGTTGGCGTCGGTGGCGGTCACGGTGAAGTTGTAAGCCCCGCCGGCAGTGGGCGTGCCGCTGATGACGCCGGTCGAAGTGTTCAGGGACAGGCCAGTGGGCAGGCTGCCACTACTGATGGCAAAGGTGTAGGGGATGGTACCGCCAGTAGCACTCAGGGTACTGCTGAAGACAGTGTTCAGCGTCATCGCGCCCAGGGTGCTCGGGGACACATTGATGTTCGGCGCCGTGACGGTGATCAAGACGTTGGCTGCGCTGGACGTACCGCTGCCATTGGTGGCGGTGTAGGTGAAGCTGTCCGCGCCGGAGTAACCGGCGGTCGGGGTGTAAGTGATGCTGGTGCCGCTGGCGGTGGCGGTACCATGGCTGGGGGCGCTCGCCACGGCCACGCTGGTGGCGGCGCCGCCGCTGATACTCAGGGTGATCGGGTTGGCGCTGCTGTTGGCGGCGACCGTGGCACCAACGGTACTGGTAATCGGCGGTCCGCTGCTGACTGTTCCGGAATAGGAGCGAGAGCCCGTCGCACTATTGGCGTCGGTGGCGGTCACGGTGAAGTTGTAAGCCCCGCCGGCAGTGGGCGTGCCGCTGATGACGCCGGTCGAAGTGTTCAGGGTCAGTCCAGTGGGCAGGCTGCCGCCGGTGATGGCGAAGGTGTAGGGGGCGGTACCGCTGCTGACACTGAGGGTGCTGCTGAAGGCGCTGTTCGCCATCATCGCGTTCAGGATGGACGGGCCGACGGCGAGGGTTGGAGCACTGACGGTAATGGTCACGGTGGCCGGGCTGGACGTACCGCCGGCGTTGGTGGCGGTGTAGGTGAAGCTGTCCGCGCCGGAGTAACCGGCGGTCGGGGTGTAAGTGATACTGGTGCCGCTGGCAGTGGCGGTGCCATGGCTGGCCGCGCTGGCCACGGCGACGCTGGTGGCGGCGCCGCCGCTGAGGTTGAGGGTGATCGGATTGCTGCTGCTGTTGGCGGCGAGCGTGACACTGACGGCGCCTGCCACGGGCGGCGCCAGACCGTTGATCAGCACGCTGTAGGCACGGGCTCCGGTTGCGCTGTTGGCGTCGGTGGCGGTGAGGGTCAGGTTGAAGGTGCCACTGGCGCTCGGTGTGCCACTGAGCACGCCGGTGCCGGTGTTCAGGCTGAGGCCGGTCGGCAGGCTGCCGGCGCTGAGGGTGTAGGTGTAGGGCGCGGTACCGCCGGAGGCGCTGACGGTCTGGCTATAGGCCGTGCCCTGAGTGCCGTTGGGCAGAGTGGTCGGCGTTATCGTCAAGTTGGGCGGGCTGACGGTGATGGTCACCGTGGCTGGGCTGGAGGTGCCGCTGGCGTTGGTGGCGGTGTAGGTGAAGCTGTCGGAACCAGAGAAGCCGGCGGTCGGGGTGTAACTGATGCTGGTGCCGCTGGCGGTGGCGGTGCCGTGGCTGGCCGCACTGGCCACGGCGACGCTGGTGGCGGCGCCGCCGCTGAGGCTCAGGGGGACCACATTGGCGCTGCTGTTGGCGGCGAACGTGGCGCTGACCGGGCCGACGGTGGGGGCCGGCACGGTGTAGGTATAGCTATTGGTCAGGGTCGCGCTGCCGCCTGGCGTGGTGACCGCCACATTCACCGTGCCTGCGGCGTGGGCCGGGGTGGTGGCGGTGATGGTGGTGGCGTTGTTGACGGTGAAACCCGTGGCTGCTGCTCCGCCAAAGGTCACCGCCGTGGCGCCGGTAAAGTTGGTGCCGGTAAGGGTGACGGAGGTGGCGCCTGCGGTGCTGCCGCTGCTTGGGGCGACCGAGGTCAGGGTCGGGGTCGCGGAACTGGTGACCAGCAGGTTGTAGGTGGCGACCCCGCCGTCGTTGTGGCCGTCATTGAGGGTGATGCTGAAGGTGTAGTTGCCCGCAGTGGTCGGGGTGCCGTGCAACACCGTCGTCGCGCTGCCGGGCGACGCGTCGAGGATCAGGCCCGGCGGCAGGCAGGGGGTCACGCCATCGTAGTCCGGGTCGTTGGCGTCGCACTCCGCCCAACGGTCCAGGGGCAGGGTGCCGCCGACGGACGAGATTGTGATGCTCATGCTCTGGCCCACCGCAATGGTGGGCAAGGTGGTGCCGGAGGCCGGGTTGGTGATCACGGGGGCAACCGCCATGGCCTGGCTGCTCATGGTCAGCATGACCAGCAACAGAAACAGTGAAATCAGCGGGCGTGTCAGCCAGTTACCTGGCGCTGTCAGCGGTGTTCTCATGAGGGCTTCCTGCCTTGCGACCGGTTTGGGGTCGTGTCCAGCGTGATTGTTGATAAGGGTCCAGCGGTTACAGCACGGCTACAGCCGGCCCCTTGGGGGGCTGGTACTACTTGATGCTCAGGGACTGTCGACCTCTTCCCGTGCGGCCATCCGCGCGGGACGCTGCATTTGGGTGTACAGGCCGCTGTTGGCGCCGGCTCGGAAGCCCAGCCGCTCATACAGCCGGCGGGCACGACTGCCCTGTTCGACGCTCAGGCTGCAGGTCTGACGCTGGGCGTCGGCCTTGCCGAGTACCGTGCGCAGCAACTCGGTGCCGATGCCCCGGCCATGCCAGTCCGGCAGAAGGGCGATATCGACAATGCGCACATCGTCGGCCGCGCACTGCACACACAGGCGCCCGATCGGGCTGCCGGCTTGCTCGACGATCAGAAAGTCCGCGGCGGGAAAGTGCTTTTCATAATGCTGACGTTGCAGCTCGGCCTGGGTGTGCAGAAACGCCCGGCGCTGTGCGTCGCTCCAGCCAGGCACTGCACTGACTTCGGCCCAGCGGCGCGAGACGTACAGGTCCTGGAGAAATCCCAGGTCATGGCTGTGCTGCTGGCGCAGGACAGCCACGTAGCCTGTCGGCAGTTGGAGGTTGGCAAGCTGAGTCATGAGGCTCTGATCGGGTACTCGCCATCCAGGCAGATGCAGTAGGCCAGCGTCAGGAAGGGTTGCATGGTGTTGCGCAGGGTCGTCGACCCTGCGCCGCTGCCGGCGTCCCCCACCGTTGTCGCGGCCAGTTTCGGACCTGTCGGGGTCGGTGCCGTGTTGCGGTACAGACGTACGTTGCGTGGCTGCGCCAGGTAGGCGTTGGGTTCGGGAGTATCCAGGGCGACCGCCGATTCGCTGCCGTCCTTGGCCACGACCTGATGGGTATGTCCGGCGAAGTTGGCGGACACCATCGTTATCCGGTCGGCGCCCGCCGCATTGCCTGTCTGCCAGTCGCTCAGCCCGGCTCCTTTACCGGCTCCCATGGCCACGCGCCCGTTGAGGTTGGGCAGTTGAAAGTTCTGCCCGGGGGTGCCGCCATACAGGTTGCCAATCACCGAGTAGAGGGCTGGACTGTGCTGGACCGTGATGAGCGATCCGTCGCAGTACGCCCAGTTTTGCGGGACGAAGTTGTAGGGGAACAGTCTGATTTCACCGGTAAAAGCATCCATGATCGGTCATTCCAGATTGAGTGAGGGGTCACTGCTGTCGGGTCGGATAGAGGCCGACCAGGCAAATGATGTAGTTGATCGCCAATGAACCCATCATGTTGCTATGGGGGGTTGCGGCTCCTTTGGCGGGAGTCAGTGCCGAGTCGAGAAAGGCTGGGTTCATATTGACGCTGGAGAAGGTTGCGTTACCCGCGCTGTACAGCCCGGTGATGATCCCCGCGCCCGGGAACGTGCCAAAGGTCATGCCATTGGGTGTTGTGGCGGGAGACGGACTGGCCGATTGGGCATCATTGGTGCTCACCCAAAAGGGATGGGTATGGGGCGCAGTGTTTTCCGACCTCATGGTCACGGTCTCCACGCCAAAGGTCTGGGTGAGCGTCCTTGGGGTCAGCCCCGTTCCGTTGCCCTGGCCCACGGGGAGCCGACCACGGTAGTCCGGGAGGCCGAAGTTGGTGCTGCCGTTGCCGCCGTACAGGGTGCCCAGTAATGAATAAAGGACCTGGAAGTTGCTGACTGGCAGCAACGTACCGTCACAAAACGCCCAATTCTCTGGCGCATAGTTACCGGCGAACATGCGGATTTCTCCGACGAAAGCTTCAGACATGTCAGTTTCCTTGCTTGAGGGTCTGTAGGCAGCAGTTACTGGCGCGGCGGGTAGACGCCCTTGGTAGCGATGCAGAAATAGCCGACGATGGAGGGCTGCATGTTCGGCATGGGCGCGCCTGATGTTGGAGTGACGGTGTGGCTGTTGAGGGCGATCAGGTTGTCCGTAGCCGGCGTGTAGGCCGGTTTTGCCATGACGCCCTTGGTGTTCGAGCTGACGGCGGGGATGTTCCCGGCGGGGTCGTCGTTGCCGGGTTCGATCGAGACATGGGCGGCATGGGAGTGCTGCGCCAGCGAGCTGTACGGCATCGTCACGGTTTCGCTACCGCCTTTGGTGCCCAGTAAGTGCTGATCCATGATCGGATCGACGGCGGAGGGTTTGATGTTCTGCCCCAGGGCGACCCGGCCACGCAGATCCGGCAGGCCGAACGTCGTGGTGCCGTCACCGCCATAGGTTTTGCCCAGCAGTGAAGCCAGCGCGACATTGCTATTGAATTGCAGAATCTGGCCCTCGCAAGGCAGCCAGCCTTCTGGTGCCCAGCCCCAGGGGAACAACCGAATCTCACCGAGAAAGGGGTCCATTCTTTTCCTCCTTGAAAATATTATTGGCGCCAGAAAATTGTTCTTATTCACGACACTTAGGGCGTGTTTCGCACAATAAACAAATTTTAATTTACTACGCAAACATTATTTATTGGCGCTATCGAACTCCCGCGCCAAAGTGTTGTCGTGTTCGCTGCTGGGTAGTCTGGTACGCAGTAACAGTAAGTGTCTGTTATGTATGGCGCAGGGTTAAGAGACGGTCTTCTTGAACGCTGCAAGTGTTCAGGGCCACAGACCGGATCAACTCTTCGGCTTAATCGAATCAGCATGCAACAGTACCTGACAGACATGCTCGGGCTTTGCCGCAGTGCTGACCAGATAGGCTGACCCCCCCGTGAGGCGGGCTTTCGGTGTGGAGTCGAGTGGTTGTAAGTGAGTTGTTACAAAGTTTGCCTCAGCGTTATGCCGTTCTTGCGTAATACAAAGCACGCTAACGAAGTTGGCTGTTAAGGCGTTGTTCTCATCTTCAACCGGGAAGCGGTGTTTTTTAAAGTACTCGAATGGAGACCTGTGCGGGGGAGTTGTTATTGGAGTGAATAACTTATTCCCAACTGAAGTTGTCGGGTATTGCAACATTGCCAAGTTGGCCGCTGGGTTGTTGTTTAACCGCAGCCCGAAGTGAGCTGTTTATCCGTTCGGGCGTTGCACTCGAAGCGGCGTGAATGCTGCGCCACCCGGGCGCAGCATGTGGGGCGATGGATCAGAGCCCGGCGCTTTCCTGCGCCGCAGTCTTCGGCTTGCCGTAGTGCCATTCATAGACCACGAACTTGAAGTCCTTGAGGTCGCCTTTTTCGTCGAAGCTCAGGTCACCGGTCGGGGTCTTGAAGGTGCCTTTGTGGATCGCCTCGGCGACTTTCTCCGGGTCTTCGCTTTTGGCCGCGGCGATGCCTCCGGCAATCACTTCCACGGCCGAGTAGGAAGGCAGTACGAACGGGCCGCTGGGGTTTTCCTTCTTGGCTTCGAAGGCTTCCACCAGGGCCTTGTTGGCCGGGTCCTGGTCAAAGGACTTGGGCAGGGTCACCAGCATGCCTTCGGAGGCGTCCTTGGCGATCTGCGAGATCGAGTCGTTGCCCACGCCTTCCGGGCCCATGAAGCGCGCGCTCAGGCCCTTTTCCTTGGCCTGACGCAGCAGCAGGCCCATTTCCGGGTGGTAGCCGCCGAAGTACACGAAGTCGACATTGGCTTGCTTGAGCTTGGCCAGGATCGACGAATAGTCGCGCTCGCCGACGTTGATGCCTTCGAACATCGAGACCTTGATCCCTTCCTTGCCGAGGATCTCCTTGACCGAGCTGGCAATGCCTTCGCCGTACTGCTGCTTGTCGTGCAGCACCGCGACATTGGTCGGTTTCAACTGCGCGATGTAGCGTGCCGCCGCCGGGCCCTGGGCGTTGTCCAGGCCGATGGTGCGGAACACCATCTTGTAGCCCCGGGAGGTCAGCTCGGGGCTGGTGGCGGCCGGGGTGATCATCACGATGCCTTCGTCTTCGTAGATGTCCGAAGCCGGTTGGGTGGAGCTGGAGCACAGGTGGCCGACCACGAACTTGACGCCGTCGTTGACCACTTTGTTGGCCACGGCCACCGCTTGTTTCGGGTCGCAGGCGTCGTCGTACTCGACCGCCACCAGTTGCTTGCCGTTGACGCCGCCCTTGGCGTTGATCTGCTCGATGGCCATGCGTGCGCCGCTGAATTGCATGTCACCGTATTGCGCCACTGGGCCGGTCTTGGCCCCGGCGATGCCGATCCGAATGCTGTCGGCGGCCATCGAATGGCAGGCCAGGCCAGCGAGGATCATGGCGCTGAGCAGTTGGGTGGCTTTCTTATTGATGCGACTCATTGGGGATTCCACTCCTGTGGGTTAACGATTCAAAAGGTGTTGCGGGTCATTCAACGATCCCAGGGCGCGGCGCGCACCGGGTCGGGGGTGTAGCGCTCGATTGCGGCGGCCAGTATGCCCGGGTCAAGCCCGTCATGCTCCACCAGGGTTTTTAAACCAGCAATGACAATGCTGTGCTGATCCACCTCAAAGAATGCCCTGAGGTTGTGCCGATTATCGCTGCGGCCAAAGCCGTCGGTGCCCAGGGTGGTGTAGGGCGCTTTCAGGTATTGGGCAATCAATTGCGGCCAGGCCCGAATGTAGTCGCTGGCGGCAATGATCGGCCGGGTGCCGCCGAGCAAGCTTTCGAGGTGGCTGTGGCGAGTGGCCTCGGTCAGTCGATTGTCGCGCTCGACCTCCCGCGCCTCGCGCGCCAATTCGCTGAAGCTGGTGGCGCTGAACACCTCGCTGTGGATGCCCCAGTCCCGGGCCAGAAGGGCGCTGGCGGCGATCACCTCACGCAGGATCGCGCCGCTGCCCAGCAGCCGCAGGCGCACCTGGGACGGCTGTTCGCAGCTGGACGAATAGCGATAGAGACCGCGCAGCACATCGGCGTGCAACCCGGCGTCGAGGGACGGTTGCGGGTAGTTTTCGTTCATCACCGCCACGTAGTGGAACTCGTCGCACTGCTGCTCCAGCAGACGCCGCGCGGCGTGGTCGAGAATCACCGCCAGCTCCCCGGCAAAGCACGGGTCCCAGGCCCGGCAGTTGGGCACCATCGAGGCCATCACCAGGCTCGAGCCGTCCTGGTGTTGCAGGCCTTCGCCGCCCAGGGTGGTACGGCCGGCGGTGGCTCCCAGCAGGATGCCCCGGGAGCGTTGGTCGGCGGCGGCCCAGATCAGGTCGCCGACCCGCTGGAAACCGAACATCGAGTAGTAGATGTACACCGGCAGCATCGGCTCGCCGTGCACCGAATACGAGGTGGCCGCCGCGACCCAGGACGACAGGGCACCGGCCTCGGTGATGCCTTCTTCGAGCAGCTGGCCGTCCCGGGATTCACGGTAGGAAAGGATCGAGCCGCAGTCTTCGGGCTCGTACAGCTGGCCGTGGGGCGAGTAGATCCCGATCTGCCGAAACAGGCTGGCCATGCCGAAGGTGCGCGCCTCATCGGCGACGATCGGTACCACCCGCGGCCCCAGCTGCGGGGCCTTGAGCCAGGCGGTGAGCAGGCGCACCGCGGCCATGGTGGTGGACATCTCCTTGCCCTCGGCCTGCAAGGCAAACCCGCCCGCGGTGGCCAGGGCCGGCACCGGGATCTGCGGCGCCTGGCTCTTGCGTGCCGGCAACGGCCCGCCCAGGGCCTGGCGCCGGGCGTGCAGGTACCGCATTTCCGGGCTGTCGGCAGGTGGGCGATAGAAGCGCAACTGCTCGACATCGGTGTCCGACAGCGGCAGGTGGAAGCGGTCACGGAACGCCAGCAGGGCGGCGACATCGAGTTTTTTCGCCTGGTGCGCGGTCATCCGCGACTCGCCGGCGGCGCCGATGCCGTAGCCTTTTTTGGTCTTGGCCAGGATCACCGTCGGCCGGCCCTTGCAGGCCTTGGCGGCGGCGAAGGCGGCGTAGAGTTTGCGCAAGTCATGGCCGCCGCGCTTGAGGCCGTTGATTTCCTCGGCGCTCATATGGGCCACCAGGCGCCGCACCTGCGGGTCCTTCTCGAAGAAGTGCTCCAGGTTGTAGGCGCCGTCATGGGCACCGAGAGTCTGGAACTCGCCATCCGGGGTGGCCGCCAGGCGCTTGAGCAGCAGGTTGTCGCTGTCGCGGGCGAACAGTGCGTCCCACTCCGACCCCCAGAGCACCTTGATCACGTTCCACTGGGCGCCACGGAATACGCCTTCGAGTTCCTGGATGATCTTGCCGTTGCCGCGAACCGGGCCGTCGAGGCGCTGCAGGTTGCAGTTGATGACGAAGATCAGGTTGTCCAGCTTCTCGCGGCCGGCCAGGGAGATGGCGCCCAGGGATTCCGGTTCGTCGCACTCGCCGTCGCCCAGGAAGCACCAGACTTTCTGCTTGCCTTCAGGGATGAAACCGCGGGCTTCCAGGTACTTCATGAAGCGCGCCTGGTAGATCGCCTGGATTGGACCCAGACCCATGGATACGGTCGGGAACTGCCAGAAGTCAGGCATCAGCCAAGGGTGCGGGTAGGACGACAGGCCCTGACCGTCGACTTCCTGGCGGAAGTTGTTCATTTGTTCTTCAGAGATGCGGCCTTCCATGAACGCACGGGCGTAAACGCCTGGGGAGGTGTGGCCCTGGAAGTAGATCAGGTCGCCGCCGTGTTCGTCGGTCGGGGCCTGGAAGAAGTAGTTGAAACCAATGTCATACAGCGTCGCGCTGGAGGCGAAGCTGGAGATGTGACCGCCCAGGTCTGAATCCTTCAGGTTGGTGCGCATGACCATCGCCATCGCGTTCCAACGTACCAACGAGCGAATGCGGCGTTCCATGAACAGGTCGCCAGGCATGCGTGCTTCGTGGGTGACGGGAATCGTGTTGCGATAGGGCGTGGTGATGGCGTAGGGCAATTGCGAGCCGCTGCGGGTCGCGAGTTCGCCCATACGGGTCATCAGATAGTGAGCACGGTCTTCGCCTTCTTTGTCGAGAACCGATTCCAGGGCGTCCAGCCATTCCTGGGTTTCGACGGGATCGAGGTCTTGCATGGCTTGCTCCAGGGCGGAAAGGCTTCCAGAATCGGTTGCCTGAGTTTGCGACTGGCCTTGTGGGCAGACGATTATAAATTCTTGGATTGCCGGAGGGTTGATCCGGCGGCGTGTAGTTTTACTACAAATCGTCGGCCATTTCAGCCTTTCGAATGTATATACGAGTAGTAAAACTACAGAAGATTGGCTTGTGGCCTCCTGCTTCGTTGTGAGAAAAATCGTTACTGTTGGTCAACGGCCAACATCCTTGGGTAGGAATTTGATGCTGGCTGCCAATAAAACAGTTTTTTCAGCTATTTCTAACCTTTGTTCGACAGTCCATCACGACGCGTGTTCGCGGAATTCGCCACAGCCCCTCACTTTCCACGCCGATCAAGGATAGCCCATGAGCCTGCCCGTGCTTGCCCAAGTCCCCGCGATTCTCCTGCCACTAGTCAATCGTGCGCAGCAGTCGTTTCGTGACGCGGTGGCAGCCCTGGATGATGAACACGGGCTTGGAGCCTGGACCGAGCAACGCTGGGATGACTTTGCCCGGGTCGGCGCGGCCAGCGACTTTGTCATTGAGCAGAGTCTGCGTGACCCTTTGATGTTGCTGCAACTGGTGCAGTCCGGCGAGCTGGATCGCGGTTTTGCGCCGGGAGAGTTGTGCGGGCAGATTGCCGCCGCGGTGCAGCAGGCCGAAAACGAAGACGAATTGGGTCGGGTGCTGCGTCGTCAGCGGACCCGGCACCAGGTCCGGATCATCTGGCGCGACCTGACGCGCCAGGCGGACCTGGTGCAAACCTGTCGCGACCTGTCCGACATGGCCGACGCCAGCATCGACCAGGCCTATCAATGGTTGTACCAGCGCCATTGCCAGCAGTTCGGCACCCCCACCGGTCGCCGCAGCGGCGAGCCGCAGCAGATGGTGATCCTCGGCATGGGCAAGCTGGGGGCGGTGGAGCTGAACCTGTCTTCGGACATCGACCTGATCTTTGCCTACCCCGAGGGCGGCGAGACGGTTGGGGTCAAGCGTTCGCTGGATAACCAGGAGTTCTTCATTCGCCTCGGCCAGCGCCTGATCAAGGCCCTGGACCCGATGACCGTCGACGGCTTTGTGTTCCGTGTCGACATGCGCCTGCGCCCTTATGGCTCGGCCGGCGCCCTGGTCCTGAGTTTCAATGCCCTTGAGCAGTACTACCAGGACCAGGGCCGGGACTGGGAGCGCTACGCCATGATCAAGGCGCGGGTGGTGGCGGGTGATCAAGTGGCCGGCGCCCAGTTGCTGGACATGCTGCGGCCCTTTGTCTACCGGCGCTACCTGGATTTCTCGGCGATCGAAGCGCTGCGCACCATGAAGCAGTTGATCCAGCAGGAAGTGCGGCGCAAGGGTATGGCCGAGAACATCAAGCTGGGTTCTGGCGGCATTCGCGAAGTCGAGTTCATTGCCCAGGCGTTTCAGCTGATCCACGGCGGGCGCGACCTCAGCTTGCAGCAGCGACCTTTATTAAAGGTGCTGAGTACCCTGGAAGGTCAGGGTTACCTGCCGCCGGCAGTGGTTGGCGAATTGCGCGAAGGCTATGAGTTCCTGCGTTACACCGAGCACGCAATCCAGGCGATTGCCGACCGCCAGACCCAAATGCTTCCTGACAGCCCGCAGGACCAGGCGCGTATCGCCTTTATGCTGGGCTTTGCCGATTGGGCGGCGTTCCACGAGCAGTTGATGTACTGGCGCGGCCGGGTGGAGTGGCACTTCCGCCAGGTGATTGCCGATCCGGACGAGGAAGACGGCGCCGAGAGCGAAGTGGTGGTCGGCGGCGAATGGCTGCCGCTGTGGGAGGAGGCCCAGGACGAGGAGGCAGCCTGCCGGCAGTTGCAGGAAGGTGGCTTTAACGATGCGCCCAAAGCCCTGAAAACCCTCGCCAGCCTGCGCAGCAGCCCGCAACTGCGGGCCATGCAGCGCCTGGGTCGAGAGCGGCTCGACGCCTTTATCCCGCGCTTGCTCGCGCAGGCGGTGGAACATGCCAACCCTGATCTGGTACTGGAGCGGGTGTTGCCGCTGGTGGAGGCGGTAGCGCGGCGTTCGGCCTACCTGGTACTGCTCACCGAGAACCCCGGGGCCCTGCGTCGTTTGCTGACTCTGTGCGCCGCCAGCCCGTGGATTGCCGAGCAGATCACCCGTTTTCCGCTGTTGCTCGATGAGTTGCTCAACGAGGGCCGGCTGTTCAAACCGCCCCTGGCCCCGGAGCTGGCGGCCGAGCTGCGCGAGCGCCTGACCCGCATCCCCGAGGACGACCTTGAGCAGCAGATGGAAGCCTTGCGCCACTTCAAGCTGGCCCACCGGCTGCGGGTCGCCGCCTCGGAAATCGCCGGCAGCCTGCCCTTGATGAAGGTCAGCGATTACCTGACCTGGCTGGCCGAGGCCATTCTCGAACAGGTGCTGGCCCTGGCCTGGCGCCAGACGGTGGCCAAATATGGCTCGCCCCAGCGCAGCGACGGCACCCTGTGCGACCCGGGTTTTATCATTGTCGGCTACGGCAAGGTCGGTGGTATCGAGCTGGGGCACGGCTCCGACCTGGACCTGGTGTTTATCCATGACGGCGACCCCCAGGCCGAAACCGATGGCGCCAAGCCGATTGACGGTGCGCAATTTTTCACCCGGCTGGGTCAGCGGATCATCCATTTACTGACCACCCAGACCAACTCCGGGCAGCTCTACGAAGTCGATATGCGCCTGCGTCCGTCCGGCGCTTCGGGGCTGTTGGTCAGTTCCCTGGGGGCCTTTGCGCGCTATCAGGAAAACGAAGCCTGGACCTGGGAACATCAGGCCCTGGTGCGGGCGCGGGTGCTGGTCGGCAGCCAGGATGTGGGTCGGGCTTTTGAAAAAGTCCGCGCCGCGGTGCTGGGCAAGGCCCGCGACCTGCCCAAGCTGCGCCAGGAGGTCAGCGAGATGCGGGCCAAGATGCGCGACAACCTGGGCAGCAAGCTGACCGCCGCCGGAACCGCGGCAAATGCCTTCGAGGCCACGGCGCCGTTCGATCTCAAGCAGGACGCCGGAGGTATCGTCGATATTGAATTTATGGTGCAATACGCGGCCCTGGCGTGGTCGCAAGAGCACCCGTCATTGCTGCGCTACACCGACAATATCCGCATTCTGGAAGGGTTGGAGGAGGTCGGGCTACTCCCCGCAGCCGATGCCAGCCTGCTGCGCGAGGTGTATAAGGCCTACCGTTCCGCCGCCCACCGCCAGGCCTTGCAGAACGAGGCCGGGGTGATTGCCGGTGATCAGTTCGCCAGCGAGCGGCGCGAGGTTTTACGGATTTGGCGCGAGCTGGGGCTAAGCTAGGTTTTTTGCCCATACCCGCGCAGCCAGGGTTGGCCAGCAACGTGAGGTTGCTACAAACGTACCCGGCGAGCCGTTCGCGGCTGGTCGTAAATCAACTGGCGGTGAAGGCCGCGGGTGCTGGATTCTCGAGGCGGGGAGGCGGAAGCCTCCCCGGTTCGTTTTTGGAAACCACATGAATATTCTGATCGTTGGGCCCAGTTGGGTCGGTGACATGGTGATGGCACAGACGCTGTTTCAGTGCCTGAAGCAGCGCCATCCGCAATGCGAGATCGACGTGCTGGCCCCCGAGTGGAGCCGCCCGATCCTGGAACGCATGCCCGAAGTGCGTCAGGCCTTGAGCTTCCCGCTCGGCCATGGCGCGCTGGAATTGGCCACCCGTCGGCGCATCGGCAAATCCCTGGCCGGCCAGTACGACCAGGCGATCCTGCTGCCCAATTCCCTGAAATCGGCCCTGGTGCCGTTTTTCGCCGGCATCCCCCAGCGCACCGGTTGGCGTGGCGAGTTCCGCTATGGCCTGCTCAACGATGTGCGCAAGCTGGATAAAGAACGCTACCCGCTGATGATCGAGCGCTTTATGGCCCTGGCCTACGCGCCTGGCGCCGAGCTTCCGACGCCTTACCCGCGCCCGAGCCTGCGCATCGAACCGCAAAGCCGCGATGCCGCCCTGGCCAAGTTCGGCCTGAGCCTCGATCGCCCGGTATTGGCCTTGTGCCCGGGAGCCGAGTTTGGTGAGTCCAAGCGCTGGCCGTCCGAGCATTACGCCAAAGTGGCCGAAACCAAGATCCGCGAGGGCTGGCAGGTCTGGCTGTTCGGTTCGAAGAACGACCATGGCGTGGGTGAAGAGATTCGCGCCCGACTGATTCCGGGCCTGCGTGAAGAGTCATACAACCTCAGCGGCGGCACCTCCCTGGCCGAGGCCATCGATCTGCTGTCCTGCGCCGACTCGGTGGTGTCCAACGACTCCGGCCTGATGCACGTGGCCGCCGCCCTGAATCGCCCGCTGGTGGCGGTGTACGGTTCCACCTCGCCGGGGTTTACGCCGCCGCTGGCGGAGAAAGTCGAGATCGTGCGCCTGGGCCTCGAATGCAGCCCCTGCTTTGACCGCACGTGCCGTTTCGGCCATTACAACTGCCTGCGCCAGCTCCTGCCGCAACCGGTGAACGAAGCCTTGCAGCGCTTGCAGGGCACTGCGGTCGAGGTCCAGTAAGTTGCGGGTACTGTTGATCAAGACTTCCTCCCTGGGTGATGTGATCCACGCGTTGCCGGCGCTGACCGATGCCGCGCGGGCGATCCCCGGGATCACGTTCGATTGGGTGGTGGAAGAAGGTTTTGCCGAGATCCCCACCTGGCACCCGGCGGTGGGCAAGGTGATTCCGGTGGCGATCCGCCGCTGGCGCAAGAACATCTGGCAGACCATCAAGAGCGGCGAATGGAAACGCTTCAAGCAAAGCGTGCGCTCGACCAAATATGACCTGGTGATCGACGCCCAGGGCCTGCTCAAAAGCGCCTGGTTGACCCGTTACGTACGCGCCCCGGTAGCCGGCCTGGATAAAGACTCGGCGCGTGAGCCGCTGGCGGCGCGTTTTTACTCGCGGCGCTTGGCGGTGGCCCGTGGGCAGCACGCGGTGGAGCGGGTGCGCCAGCTGTTTGCCGTGGCCCTGGGCTACGACCTGCCCCAGGGCCTGGGCGACTACGGCCTGAACCAGGAAAAACTGGTGGAGCTGCCGCGCAAGAATCCGTTCGTGCTGTTTTTGCACGGCACCACCTGGGACACCAAGCACTGGCCCGAAGCCTACTGGCGCGAGCTGAGCGAGCGCATGGGCAACCTTGGGGTCGAGGTCCGGCTGCCGTGGGGCAATGCGGCCGAGAAGGAGCGTGCGGAGCGCATTGCCAGCGGCCTGAAAAACGTCACGGTGCTGCCGAAGCTGAACCTGGCCGGGGTGGCCAAGGTGCTGGTCCAGGCCCAGGCCTGCGTGGCGGTGGATACCGGTCTTGGCCACCTGGCCGCAGCGCTGGATGTGCCGACCATCTCCCTGTTCGGCCCGACCAACCCGGGCCTGACCGGGGCCTATGGCAAGGTGCAGGTCCACATGGGCAGCGACTTCCCTTGCGCGCCCTGCCTGCAGAAAAAATGCACCTATCAGCCGACGCCCCAAGACCAGCGCCGGTTTGACCTGAAACGCGAGTGGCCGCTGTGCTTCACTCGCCTGAATCCTGAGCGTGTCGCCAGCCGGCTGAGCAGGTTGTTACTGGCTGAGGAGCTGCGCTGATGCAACTGGCTTTTGTCCTTTACAAATACTTCCCCTTTGGCGGCCTGCAACGCGACTTCATGCGCATTGCCCTTGAGTGCCAGAGCCGTGGGCATCAGATCCGCGTCTATACGCTGATCTGGGAAGGCGATATTCCACCGGGTTTCGAAGTGCTGGTGGCGCCGGTCAAGGCCTTCTTCAACCATCGGCGCAACGAGAAACTCAGCGCCTGGATGGAGGCCGACCTGGCCCAGCGTCCGGTGGACCGCCTGATCGGTTTCAACAAAATGCCGGGGCTGGACGTGTACTACGCCGCCGACGGCTGCTTTGAAGACAAGGCGCAGAACCTGCGCAACTCGTTCTATCGTCGCTGGGGCCGCTACCGGCATTTCGCCGAGTACGAGCGCGCGGTTTTCGCCAAGGATGCCAAGACTGAAATCCTGATGATTTCCGAAGTCCAGCAGCCGCTGTTCATCAAGCATTACGACACCCCGCTGGCGCGTTTCCACCTGCTGCCGCCGGGCATTGCCCAGGACCGCCGGGCGCCGCCCAATGCGCCTGAAATCCGCGCCGAGTTCCGCCGCGAGTTCGGCCTGGCCGACGATGACTTGCTGCTGGTGCAGATCGGCTCCGGGTTCAAGACCAAGGGCGTCGACCGCAGCCTCAAGGCCCTGGCCGCGCAGCCCCCGGCCCTGAAGAAACGCACCCGGCTGTTTGTAATTGGCCAGGACGACCCCAAGGTATTCCAATTGCAGAGTGCTGCATTGGGCTTGGGCGAGCATGTGCAGTTCCTCAAGGGGCGCAGCGATATTCCGCGCTTCCTGTTGGGCGCCGATCTGTTGATCCACCCGGCGTACAACGAAAACACCGGCACCGTATTGCTCGAAGCCCTGGTGGCCGGGCTGCCGGTGCTGGTCAGCGCCGTCTGCGGTTATGCCCATTACATCGCCGAGGCCGACAGCGGCCTGGTGCTGGATGAGCCGCTGGAGCAGGCGCAACTCAATCAATACCTGAACACCATGTTGACCGACGACGCTGCACGCGCGACCTGGAGCCGTAACGGCCTGGCGTTCGCCGAGACGGCCGACCTCTATAGCATGCCGCAGCACGCTGCGGATGTGATTCTGGCGGAGCAACACTGATGAAGTTGATTCTTGCCGAACCGTTCAAGAGCCTTTGGGCCGGGCGCGATGCGTTCGCCGAAGTCGAGCGTCTGGACGGCCAGGTTTATCGTGAGCTGGAAGCCCGGCGCACCTTGCGCACGGAAGTCGCCGGCCACGGTTTCTTTGTAAAAATCCATCGCGGCATCGGCTGGGGCGAGATCTTCAAGAACCTGCTCACCGCCAAGCTGCCAGTGCTCGGCGCCGGCCAGGAATGGCGGGCCATCCAGCGTCTGCAGCAGGCCGGCGTGCCGACCATGACCGCCGTTGCCTATGGCGAGCGCGGCAGCAACCCGGCGGATCAGCATTCGTTCATCGTCACCGAGGAGCTGGCGCCCACCGTCAGCCTCGAAGACTTCAGCCTCGACTGGGTCAAGCAGCCGCCCGAGCCCCGGCTCAAGCGCGCGCTGATCGCCGAAGTGGCGCGCATGACCGGGATGATGCACCGCGCCGGGGTCAACCACCGTGACTGCTACATCTGTCACTTCCTGCTGCACACCGACAAACCGGTGACCGCCGATGACTTCAAACTCTCGGTGATCGACCTGCACCGGGCCCAGACCCGCGACGCCATTACCCGGCGCTGGCGCGACAAGGACCTGGCCGCGCTGTACTTTTCGGCGTTGGACATCGGCCTGACCCGGCGCGACAAGCTGCGTTTCCTCAAGGGTTATTTCCAGCAGCCGCTGCGCCAGATCCTGGCCCAGGAAGCGGCGCTGCTGGCCTGGCTCGAAGGCAAGGCCAACAAGCTCTACGCACGTAAGCAGCGGTACGGAGATGCGCTCTGATGGCGGGTTGGAATCTGGAACCTGGCTACGAGGATCTGGCGCAGAGTTTTGGCAGTCTTGAGGCGGTATTCGCCCTGCAGGGCGAGCGCCTGACTCGGGACCCGCTGTCCGAGGTCATCCGGGTCGAGCTCAAGGGCGTCAACTATTACGTCAAGCGCTACAGCGGCGCCGGCAAGAACTTGCGGCGCTACCTGGGCAAGCCACGGGTCAAGTCCGAATGGCAGAACCTCAAGCGCTTCGCCAAGTGGGGCATCCCCACCGCCGAAGTCGTGGCCTGGGGCCTGGAGCGTCGTGGCCTGGCCTACGACCGCGGGGCGATGATCACCCGCGAGTTGCCGCAGACCGAAGACCTGTCGGCCCTGGCCGAGCGCAAGGACCCGCGCCTGGGGGATCGGGCCTGGGTCGATGGCGTCAGCCGCCAGTTGGCGCGCTATACCCGGACCATGCACGATCAGCGCTTCACCCATAACGACCTGAAGTGGCGCAACCTGCTGGTGGATGATCAGGCCACGCTGTACCTGATCGACTGCCCGAATGGCGACTTCTGGCGCGGCTTCTGGCTCAAATATCGAATTACCAAGGACCTGGCGTGTCTGGATAAGGTGGCCAAGTATCACCTGTCGGCCACCCAGCGCCTGCGCTTCTACTTGCAGTACCGCGAACGCAGTCGACTGAGTGAGGCGGACAAACAACGGATTCGCCACGTGGTGAGATTCTTCGAGGGACGCGAATGACTGACTTCCTGGCGGCTGAAGACCGTGCCCTGCTGGAGCGCCACGGCTTGGGCGATTTTGATGCGCTGTGGGCCAAGCAGCTGGAGGCGGTGGATGAGCCCAACACCCAGCGCGGTGGCTGGAGCAGCGTCTATCGGCTGGATCTGGAAGGTCGGGGTTTTTACCTCAAGCGCCAGAGCAATTACCTGACCCGGACCCTGCATCGCCCTTTTGGCGAGCCGAGCTTTGCCCGCGAGTTCCGCAATATCAGCCGCTATCGGCAGCTGGGTATCCCGGCCCTACAGGCGACGTTCTTCGGTGAGCGCAAGGTGGCCGGCGAGACCCGGGCCATCCTGCTGACCCGGGCGCTGGACGGCTGGAATGACCTGGATTCGCTGTTGCAGCAGTGGGAGCAGCTCAGCGTCGCGCAGCATCAGGCGATCCTGCGGGCGTGCGGCCTGCTGGCGCGGCAACTGCACGGCCTGCGCCAGGTGCATGGCTGTTTCTACCCCAAGCATATTTTTTTGCACGCCACCGGCGACGGTTACCAGGCGCAATTGATCGACCTGGAAAAGACCCGGCCGCTGCTGTTCGGGCAGCGTGACCGGGTCAAGGACCTTGAACCCCTGTTGCGCCGGGCGTCTGTATGGAACGTGGATGAGGTGCGGAGCTTGCTCGCGGCGTACCTGGATCAGCCGGTGGACAGTTCGCTGGTGCAAACCTGGGTCCAGCGCCTGACCGCGCGCAGCAGCCACAAGAGGGCGCGTTGATGCGGTTGTCTGAATTGAAAAACGCCGGGCGTACCCCGAACCTGCCCCTGAGCCTGGAACTGGCGGACGCCGCCGGCCCGGCCCAGTTGCAATTGCTCAGCCTGCTGCGGGTGCTGCCCGGGCAGCGTTATGTCGGCGCCGGCGTCTGGCGTGGGCGCACGGTGCTGGCCAAGCTGCTGGTGGGCAACAAGGCGGCCCGGCACTTTCAGCGCGAGCTGCACGGGGTGCGTCTGTTGGCCGAGCAAGGCTTGACCACGCCGCTGTTGCTCGCCGACGGCTTGCAAGAGGGCGAGGGCGGCTGGTTGTTGTTCGAGTTTCTCGAAGGTGCCCACAGCCTGGGCGATGCCTGGGAGCAGGTCGCGGCGTTGCCGGTGCTGGCGGATCCGCAGCTGGACGTGCTGGGGCAGGCGTTGGCTGCGATTGCCGAACTGCATGCCAAGGGCCTGTGGCAGGAAGACCTGCACCTGGACAACCTGCTGCGCCACGACGACAAGCTGTATTTGATCGACGGTGCGGGCATCTGCGTGGAGCACGCGGGGCAGCCGTTGTCTCGGCAAAAAGTCCTGGAAAACCTCGGGGTGTTCTTCGCCCAGTTGCCCAAGAGCCTGGAGCCCTTCACCGAAGAGTTGCTGGTGCATTACCTGCTGGCCAATCCCGAACACGCCTTGCCCCTGGAGATGCTGCAGAAGCAGGTGAGCAAGGTGCGCAGCTGGCGCCTGAAGGACTTCCTGAACAAGGTCGGGCGCGAGTGCAGCCTGTTCAGCGTGCAGCGCGGGCCCTTTGCCTTGCGCGCGATCCGCCGCGAAGAAGAGGCGGCGATGCTGCCGGTGCTGGAACAGGCCGATCAACTGCTCGACCAGGGGCACCTGTACAAGACCGGAGGCGCCGCCAGTGTCGGCCGGGTCGAAGTCGCGGGGCGCAGCCTGGTGGTCAAGCGCTACAACATCAAAGGGCTGGCCCACTGGTTCAAGCGCTTCTGGCGCCCGAGCCGGGCCTGGCATTCCTGGCGCGAGGGCAATCGCCTGGCGTTCCTGGGGATCGCCACACCCAAGCCGCTGGCGGTGTTGGAGACACGCTTCCTGTGGTTGCGCAGCCGCGCCTACCTGATCACCGAGTACCTGCCGGGGCCGGACATCATCGAGCGTTTTGCGCCTTTCGTCGAAAGCGGCGCGGCGCCGGAATCCGAGCTGGTGGCGCTGGATGCGTTGTTTGCCGAGTTGCTCAAGGAGCGCATCAGCCATGGCGACTTCAAGGGGCACAACCTGTTCTGGCAGGAGGATCGCTGGGCCCTGATCGACCTCGATTCAATGTGTCAGCACTCAAGCCTGAGCAGCTTCGCCCCAGCCTACGCCCGCGACCGGGCGCGCTTTATGCGCAACTGGCCGGAAACCAGCGCGCTGTACCAACTCATCGATCAACGCCTACCCAAAACCGCGCTGTAGCCGCTGCCGAGGCACGAGGCTGCGCTGGCCCTCACGGGCGCCGGCGCCTTATCTGACCCATCACGGCAGCCTCCGAACCCATCAGGTCAAAACCGGTATTGCGCCCCTGCGCCCGCATACCACGAGCGCCCGGGTGCGGCTTCGTAATAACGCCCATTACCGTCGCCGACGATCACCGAACCGACGTACTGCCGATCCAGCAGGTTGTCCAGGCGCAGGGTCTGGTGGAAGGTCCAGTGCTCGACCTTCTGCTCGAAGCGAGTGCGCCAGTTGAACACGCTGTAGCCCGGCGCGGCCTTGTCCTGGTTGCTGTCTTCGACGTAGACCTTGCTGCGGTACAGGCCTTCAAGGGCGGTGCTGACCCAGTCCCGCGGTTTCCAGTTCAGCTCGGCGAACAGCGTGGTCTGCGGTACGCCGGGCAGGTAGTTGCCCTTGTCGATATGTTTTTGCGTGGCGCCGCTGCCGCTGGTGAAGTCGCTGTCATAGGTGGCTTGCAGGCGGGTGTAGGCGAGGTTGGTGCTCCATTGTTCGCTGAGCTGGCTCTCGATACCCAGCTCGAAACCGCGGCGCAGGGTGCGTCCG
Organism: Pseudomonas sp. CF161; assembly: GCF_000416215.1. Taxonomy (NCBI): domain Bacteria; kingdom Pseudomonadati; phylum Pseudomonadota; class Gammaproteobacteria; order Pseudomonadales; family Pseudomonadaceae; genus Pseudomonas; species Pseudomonas sp. CF161. The sequence continues at coordinate 17,659 of NZ_ATLP01000101.1, read as the reverse complement.
GCGTTCTGGTAGCTGGTGCGGCCCTGATTGGATTCCGCCACCACCAACTCGTCTTCGGTGGTGATCTGGAACACTGCGGCATTCACTCGCGTGTTGCTGTTAAGTCGAGCCTTCAGGCCCACTTCGTACTGCTTGCTCTCGGAAGGCTTGAGGCCGAAGTTGAAGCCCTCGCTGCCTCCCGGGGCATAGGCCAGTTCGGCCTGGGTCGGGGTTTCGAAACCCTTGCCGGCGCTGACATAACCATGCAGGTCATCGGTGAAGGCATACATCGCGCTCAGCGACGGGGTGGTCTTCTGGTAGCGCTTTGTACCGCTGGCGTCGCCATTGCTCAGGAAGTGATCGTCGACATCCAGCTCCATGGTGCTGTGGCGCACGCCGGCCTGCAGGGTCCAGCGATCGATGGCCCAGTTGGCCTGCAAGTAAGGGTCGAGGCTGCGGGCGGTGTCGACTTCATCGCGGCGCAGCTCGCCTTTCACGCCAAGCTGGTTGCCGCTGTAATTCCGGTAGCCGCTGCGGTCGTCCTGGCTCTGGTCATAGTCCAGGCCGCCGATCAGGGTCAATTCGCCGGGCACCCCATCCACCGGTTGCAGCCAGCGCACGCCGGCGCCATAGAACTTGCGGTCGAACTGCACCACGCCGCCGCCACGTTCGTTCGCCGGTGTGCCCCTGGGAATCGACAAGTACTGAATCACACTCCGCCGTCCCGTATAGGCATTGACCTGCAAGGTCGCATCGCCGAAATAGCGCTCGTAATTCATCCCCAATTGCTGATGATCGATGCTTTTACGCGTGTTGTAGCTCAAGGCGTTGGCAGTCACCGAACGTGGATCGGCTTTATAGGCCGCCCAGGTCTGCCCCAGCGGGTCCTGGGTGCCGTTCTGTTCCAGGCTGCTGAAGATCAGCGCCATCTTGCTGTCGTCGTCGGGCTTGAAGTTGAGCTTGGCGAAGGTCTGGTCGCGCCGCGCGGCGCTGTGGTCACGGTAGCCATCGGTGTCCATGCGCGAGGCGTCCAGCACAAAGCCTGCGCCGTCGACCGCGCCTTCGGCGCTCAGGTGATTCTTGCTCAGGCCGTCGCTACCGATCAGGGTCTCGGCGCCGATCCGTGGCGGACCTTCGCCATCACGGGAGAACATCTGGATCACCCCGCCGGCATTGCTGCCATACAGGGTCGCGGCCGGGCCACGCAGCACTTCGATGCGCTCGGCGGTGTCGAGGTTGAAGGTTGCCGCCTGGCCCTGGCCGTCCGGGGTGCTGGCCGGAATGCCGTCGGCCAGCAGCTTGATGCCGCGCACGCCGAAGGCTGAGCGCGCACCGAAGCCGCGAGAGGAAATCTGCAGGTCCTGGGCATAGTTCTGGCGGTTCTGCACCACCAGCCCCGGCACCCGTGACAGGGCTTCGGAGGCGTTGATGCCGAGCTGGCCGTCACTGATCTGTTGCTGGCTGACACTGTCCACGGAGTAGGGCAGGTCGAAGCTCTGGGTGGCGCTGCGTGAGCCGGTGACGACGCTGGGGTCGAGTTCCAGGGGAGCTGGTGCGGCGAGGCTGGCACCACTGAGGCCAAGGAGCAGGCCCGGCAACAGCGGGACGAGGCGAGCAGGAGCGGCTTTTTTCATGGGGTGAGTCGAATTCCGGAGAGCGGGTCGCCCTGTCGGGGCGAGCAAAGGGGCGCGAGTTTACCCAGTGTGGGGCGCCAGGCAGGCGTCTGCGACATTCAGTCGCAAGCGGCGGGCCGGGTTGCCGATGGTAGCGCTGTTTCAGATAGACGTCCGGCTCGCGCCATAAAAAAGGCGGTCATAGCCTTCGCAGGTCGTCGCAAGGCCTGAATATCGGCCAAAGTCGCCTCACGCGCCGGCCGTTTGCCGCTAGAGGCTTGCCGCCGCTTTTACGTTATAATCCCGCCCTTTAGTTGTTTCTCGCCCTTTTGCGAGCACACATTTTCTCAAGGCGCATCGCGCCTGCACGCAGACTAAACGAGGCTAGACCCCTGTGGCATTGACGATTCTTGGCCTGTCCGGCGCCCTTAGCCATGATCCTTCAGCAGCCCTGTACATCGACGGCAAACTGATTGCGGCCGCTGAAGAAGAGCGCTTCGTGCGCGACAAACATGCAAAGAACCGCATGCCCTACGAATCGGCGAAGTTCTGCCTGGAACAGGCCGGGATCAAGCCTTCCGACGTTGACGTGGTGGCGATTCCGTTCGCCCCCATCAGCTTGTTCGGCGAGGCCCGCTGGCACTACGCCAAGCGTTACTGGTACGCCCCGGACCGCGCCCTCGACGCGATCCTGATGGGCAACCGCCGCTACAAGCGCTATCGCAACAAGATCGTCTGGTGCCTCGAGCAACTGGGTTTCGATCCGAAGAAAATCAAGATCGAACCGGTCGAGCACCACCTGGCCCACGCCTCCAGCGCCTACCACTGCTCGGGCTTCCAGGAGAAAACCGCGATCCTCGGGATCGACGGCAAGGGTGAGTACGCCACCACCTTCTTCGGCTACGGCGAAAACGGCAAGATCCACAAGATCAAGGAATTCTACGACCCGGACTCCCTGGGTGGCCTGTACGGCGCGATCACCGAGTTCCTCGGGTTCGAGATGCTCGACGGCGAATTCAAGGTCATGGGCATGGCGCCTTACGGCGATGCCAGCAAGTACGATTTCTCGCGCCTGGCCAGCTTTGAAAACGGCCAGTTGGTGATCAACACCGACTACGCCAACGTCATTGGCCTGCGCCGCTATAAAGAGAAGGGCAAGGGCTTCTACTTCTCGCCAAAACTCATCGAGTGGCTGGGTCCCAAGCGCGAAGGCGACATCGCCGACGAGCCGTACATCCACTACGCGGCCAGCATGCAAGCGCTGTTCGAGAAACTCTCGCTGCAGATGATCGACTACTACCTGGGCGATGTGCTCAAGGAAACCGGCAAGCTGGCCTTCGCTGGCGGTTGTGCGTTGAACGTCAAGCTGAACCAGAAAATCATCGCTCGCGACGACGTCAAGGAACTGTTCGTGCAGCCGGCCTCCGGCGACGCCGGGACCGCAGTCGGCGCAGCGGCCTACGTTTCCCACGCCCGTGGCGTACCGGTGGAGAAGATGGAACACGTCTATCTCGGCCCGTCCTACAGCAACGAAGACGTGATCGCCGCATGCGCCCGTCATCCGAGCAAGCCGGTGTGGCGCAAGCTCGAAGACATGCCGGAAAAAATCGCCAAGATCATGGTCGACGGCAACCCGGTGGCCTGGTTCCAGGGCCGCATGGAGTTCGGCCCGCGCGCCCTGGGCGGTCGCTCGATCATCGGTTGCCCAAGCGCCACCGGCGTGGCCGACCGCATCAACCACCAGATCAAGTTCCGCGAGCGCTGGAGGCCTTTCTGCCCGTCGATGCTCGACACCGTGGCCCCACAGATGATCAAGGTCGATCACCCGGCGCCGTTCATGACCTTCACCTTCGAAGTGGCTGAAGAGTGGAAAACCCGAGTGCCGGAAGTGGTCCATGAAGACGGCACCTCCCGCGCCCAGGTGCTCAAGCGCGAATACAACCCGCGCTACTACGACATGATGAAGGCCCTGGAAGTCCTGACCGGCAACGGCGTCTCCCTGAATACCTCGCTCAACCGCCGTGGCGAACCGATGATCTGCTCGCCGACCGACGCGCTGAACATGTTCTTTGGCTCCGACCTGCAGTACCTGATCATGGAAGATATTTTGGTGGTCAAAGACGGCGCGGATGCTTATGACTCGCTCGGCTGAGCGCCATGTGCTGCAGTTCTGTCACGGATATGACGGGCCTTTTCTGGACTGCGCCCGGCAGTACGCCAGCCTGTTCGTGGGGCGCGGCTATCGGGTGACCACGGTCTTTTTGACCGGTGCCGCGGACGCGGAAGTCGCTGCTGGCTGTGCTTCCGATGAAGTGCTGTTCATGGAGCGCAGTTCCAAGAGTATTCGTGGCCTGAAACTGGGGGCGATCGCCGATTTGCGCAAAATCGTCGCCTCGCGCAATTTCAGTTTCTGTATCGCCCATCGTTTCAAGCCGATCTACATCGCGCTGCTGGGCAGCCGCTTGCCGGTGATTGGCGTGCACCACGCCTTTGGCGACTATCAGCGCGGCAGCCGCAAGCTGTTCGCGCGGATCTTTCGCCAGCGCTTGAGCCTGCTCGGCGTGTCCGATGCGGTGCGCGATGACATTCGTCGCTGCCTGCCGAATTGGTCGCCCGCGCGTATTCAGACCCTCTACAACCGCATTGATATAGACGCCTTGCAGGCGTCTCAGCTGAGCGTGGTCGAAGCCCGCACAGAGCTGGGGCTGTCCGCCAATGCCTGGATCGTCGGCAATGTGGGGCGCTTGCACCCGGATAAAGACCAGGCCACGTTGTTGCGTGGTTTTGCCCTGGCCTTGCCGGGGCTGCCCGAGAACAGCCAGCTGGCAATCATGGGCAGCGGTCGGTTGGAGTCGGACCTCAAGGCCCTGGCTCTTGAGCTGGGGATTGGCGAGCGAGTGCTGTTTCTCGGCCAGGTGGCGCAAGCCCGTCGCTACTTCCGGGCGTTCGACGTGTTTGCCCTGAGTTCCGATCACGAGCCCTTCGGCATGGTGCTGCTGGAAGCCATGGCGGCCGGCGTGCCGCTGTTGGCGACGGCTTGCGGAGGCGCCAGCGAAGTGGTCGAGGGCGTGGGCATTCTGTTCCCATTGGGCGATGCCGAGCACATGGCCCAGGGCCTGAAGCATCTGGCCGCGATGGAGCCCAAGCAGCGCCTGCAATGTGCCGAGCTGATGCTTGATCGCCTGCGTGAGCGTTTTTCGGATCAGGCCGTGCGCGATGCATTCTGGCGTTTGCCATCCGTCACCGACCTGACCGCGAGGGGCTGATGCTTAACCGATTTCAAGGCTGGCGCGAGCGCGGTTGGTCAGTCATCGACGCGCCTGCCTATGCTGCGGCCTGGCAGCGTTTTGGTGGCAGCGTCGCGACCCATCCCCTGGTGGTTGAGCGTCTTGCGGACTTGGCGAACATTCCGGTGCGCTACCTGGCCTGGGAGCAGGACGGCGAGCTGACGGCCGCTATCCCGACCTGGGGGCGCGACTTGGCGCTGTCCAAGGATGTGCTCAAGCGCGCCGGCAAAAAAGGCTTGTTCGACCTCGGCAATGCCGAACTGATTCTGCCTGCCGCGCCTCAGGCCGGGGCGGTCTTGCGTCATCGCGGGCGTTACTTGTCGGCACTCAACGAAGGCCGGTTCACCGCGATCAAGCCCCAGGCCGAGCAATTGGCCATGGCGCGCACGCCGGAAGAACTGTCGAAGAAGTTTCGCTACAACCAGCGTCGCGAGCTGCGGCTGCTGGAAGAGGCGGGGGGCGTGGTGCGTCCGGTCGGAGAGTTTTCCAGTGCCGAACTGGCCGCCATCTACTGCGATCTGTTCCAGCGGCGCTGGGGCTTTGTTGCCACCGGCGCTGAGCACATGGCCCAGGTCATCGAGTTGCTGGGCGAGCTATTGATGGGGTCGGTGATTTTTCTCAACGATGCGCCGATCGCCATCCAGCTGGTCTACCGGGTGGAAGCGCCGGAGTGGATCAGTGTCGAGTACGTCAATGGCGGCGTCGATCCGCAAACCCGCGAGTTCAGCCCGGGCAGCGTGCTGAGTTTCCTCAATACGCAAAGTGCCTGGGAGCAGGCGCGTGCGCTCGGCAAGCCGCTGCGTTTTTCGTTCGGGCGCGCCGACCGTGAATACAAGGACCGTTGGTGCAATCCTGTACCGGTCTTCCAGGTATGAGCCCGCCCATGAGTCGCAAACAGCAACTGCTCAAACGCCATCGGCGTAACAAGCGTATCGCTCTGATGATCGGCCTGTTGGTGTTGCTGGCTGTTGGCGTGCTTGTGGTCTGGTGGCTGCCGTTGCTGCTGGCTGTCCTGGCCTGGGTGGCCCATGAGGCGTGGTTTGCCGATCACCTGTTCTATTCCCCGGGCGATGATTACGACTATCAGTTCGCCGCCGATGAGCAACTGGCGCTGACGCTGGTGGCAGGCCGGTTGACCCTGCCCGAGACCTTGCTGCTGGGGGCTGGCGATACCTTGGTGCTGAAGGTGCGCATCCGGGCCTCCTGGTGCGGGCGGTTTCTCGATCCCGGTGTGAAGATTCTCGGCGGAACTGCCGATCAGCAGGATTTCGAGCGTGGCTCCCGCGGTATTCGCTACCTCAATCTGACCGGTCAGCATGAGGCGCTGCTTGGCGGTCGGCTCCGGCTCCAGGGGCGTTTCTGTAACGTCGCCGAGGCAGTAGAACTGTCCGTTGTGCGTCACCCGGATTACCGAGCACAGCGCTTGCTGGTTATAGCGCCCCACGCCGATGACGCCGAACTTGCGGCTTTTGGCCTGTACAGCAGCGCCGAGGAAAGCTGGGTGGTCACCCTCACTGCGGGTGAAATAGAGGCTGAACATTATCAGGCCATGGGCCTGGATCGAGTCGCCGCCGCCCGATTGAAGGGCTCGTTGCGGGCGTGGGACAGCATCAGCGTGCCGTTGTGGGCGGGCGTGCCCCAGGAGCGTTGTGTGCAACTGGGCTACTTCTGCCTGCAGTTGCCGCAGATGCAGGCTACGCCGAGCGTTGCCGTGCCTTCGCGAGAGGCAGACTTGAGCGATACCCGGTACTTCCGGCGTTTTAATGCCTTTGCCCTGGGCAGTGACGCTGATGGCATTGCGTCATGGGACAACCTGGTGGCTGACCTGGTCGAGCTGATCGAGCGCATCGAGCCGCAGGTGGTTGTCTTGCCGCACCCGTGCTTCGATCCCCATCCCGATCACATCTGTGCCCAGCAGGCGCTGATGCAGGCCCTCACTCGCAGCTCCTGGCAGCCGCAATCGCTGTTGCACTACGCCAACCATCTGCATGATAACGACCGCTGGCCCATGGGCGCCGCCGGCAGTGGCGTGGCCTTGCCGCCACAGCTCGCCAGCCAGGGGCCATTGCGGCCTTGGGCGTTGCCCGTTTCGGAACAGCAACAGTGGCACAAGGCTATGTCCTTGGGCATGATGCACGACTTGCAGCCCGCGCCCCCTTTCAAGCGCCAATTGCGGCGCATTATCCAGCGCTACCTCGCCGCGCGCCGGTGGCCTGCATTCGGTGATAACGAGTTCTTTCGCAAGGCGGTTCGGCAGCACGAATTGTTCTGGGTCGACGAGAACCTCAGTAAGAGAGACAACCCTTGAAAGTCCTGTTTCTGGTGCAGAAAGAACAGCGTGCCATTCTCGACCGGTTCTACGACGGGATCGCTGAGCGTTGCGAGTGCGATATGCGCGAGCTGACCAGCGCTGAACAAGACAATCTGCGCAAGTATTTCCGCGAGCATGTGGATGTCTCGCGTTATGACCGCATTGTTTTTTTCCTGCGCTTCAAGAAAGAGATCAGACAGGTCAGGTTCATACAGACCCTGCCCAACCTGGTTATTCTCGAGCATGACGCCTATCAGAACTATATCCCCTGCAAGTACACCGGAAAGTTCAGCGCCCATTACCGCAAGCTGCCTTGGGCCAGGGTCATCAGTTCCGGGTTCATGGTCAGCGAACGCTTGCGCCAGGAGGGCTTCGACGCGCACTTCGTGCCCAAGGGCTACGATCAGGCGCTGTTGCAGAACCGCGGGCGGGAGCGGGACATCGAACTCGGGTTTGTCGGCAGCCTCAACAGCGTGGCCTATGCCGGGCGCAAAGCCATGCTGGAGTCGGTGGCCGAGGTGGAGAACCTGCTGATCACCCGGACCAAATCGGGTGAGGAATACTGCGAGACCTTGAGTCGTATCCGCTATTTCGTCAGTGCCGATGTCGACATGGGCGAGTACATGATCAAGAACTTCGAGGCCATGGCCTGTGGTTGTGTACTTCTGGCCTATGACCAGGGCGAAGAAGAAAACCGGGCGCTGGGTTTTGTCGATATGCAGAACATCGTGTTGTACCGCACTCGGGAAGAGCTCAGGAGCAAGCTGCAAACGCTGCGCGCCTCTGCCGCCTTGAGTCTGGCCATCGCCCAGGCCGGCCAGACGCTGGTCGAACAACGTTACAGTTTCAGGGCTCTCGGGCACGCCGTAGTCGAGGCCATGAGCGCCCCGCTGCGTGAGCGCGCACCGCTGAGCTGGAAAGAAAAACTACGTCTGTCGTTAGGTTTCTAAGAGCCTGCGGCTACTCCACCCTTAATAAGGCGGTGCACATACATGCTGTTCAGTGAGAGTAGCGATATCTCGGTGATGGTGACCAGTTGCGGGCGTTTCGACTTGCTCAAGCGAACGCTCGAGACATTTGATCGCTTCAATACTGCGCCTATTCGCAAAGTGTTCATTACTGAGGACTCAGGTGATCGGGCCGTCGAAGAATGCATTCCCGAGCACTGGAGACCGCACACGGTTTTTCTCGTCAACAATCCGCGCTTGGGCCAGTTGCGTTCGATTGATCTGGCCTATGGGCAGATTGAGACGCCGTGGATTTTCCATTGCGAAGATGACTGGGACTTCTACCGCGAAGGTTTTATCGAAGAGTCGCAGCAGTTGCTGGAAGACGACCCACAGGCCTTGCAGGTCTGGCTGCGCAGTGCCCATCACGACTTGGCGGTGCACAGCCCTTATGTGTTCTTGAATGAGCGCAAGGTGGCACATGGGATTGCGTTCTATGTGCTGGGCTCGCATAAAGCCGATTGGCAGGGGTTCTCTTTCAACCCAGGGCTGCGCCGACGTGCCGACTACCTGCTGCATGCGCCGTATGCGGCGTTTTCCGGGGAGAAGGATTTGTCCCGGCTGTATGCCCAGGAAAATCGTTATGCGTTGATTCTGGAAAACGATGCGGTTCTGCACACCGGGTTTGGTGAGCATGTGGTGGTTCCTGAAGAGCGTTCGAACAAGCTGCGGCGCAAGCGTCGAGATCGCGTCAAGCTCATGGCAACTTTGATTTTAGGTATGGCGATAGGGTGGTTGCTGCATGGAATTTAATGGCGTGAAGTTAAGCAGAGTGACCACTTACTTCAGTGCGATGTTATGTCTGTTTCTGTTGAGCTTTGTCGTTGGTTGGTCGTCGAAATCGACCAACAACGTGTTTTACGGGCTGATTGCCCTGCCCGGGTTGTTCTTCCTGCTAAAAGGCCACGGCCTCAAGGTCCTCAAAGAGCCATTGGCCTGGCTTTGGCTGGTGTTCATGCTCTGGTTTGCTGTGTCGGCCACGGTATTCGGAGAGATGGAGTTCTATAAACCCATTGTCTACGTCTTATCGTTTGTCTTTATCGTCGCCAGCCTGGTCAGCCCTGATTTTTTCAGAAGCAAAGAGTTTATCCGGGCCCAGTTCTGGATTCTGATTCTCTACATTTACCTGAGCGCGATATACAGCTGGAGCACGGGGCAATTCCCCTTCGGCAGTCGAGTGGCGTTGTTGCCCGCCCGACTGATCAACGTGATTTACGCCAGCATCTGGTTGTTCTGTGCCCTGGCCCTGGCCTTGCCATACTGGGTCAAGACCAAGCGTTGGATTGAGGCCACTGCCGCAGTACTGCTGTCGGTGATTGCCGTGACCTTTGTTCTGCAGACCCGTACCGCTCTGGTGGGCGCGGCATTTCTATTCGGGCTTTGGGTGCTGTATGGCCTTTATCTGCGGCCCAAGGTTGTCGGTAGCATTCTCCTGGTGGGAGCCTTGGTCCTGGGCCTGGTGGTCTGGGGCGTGCATAACGAAGCCTGGTACATCTCGCTGTGGAACCGTGGGGACTCTTACCGAGTCGAGATCTTCAACGTCATGGTCGGCGAGTGGAGAAACTGCGGCTGGATCATGGGCTGCGGCGTCGAATTCCACACTGCGCAATTGTTGGACGGGTTTATGCCGATCCAGCACCCACACAATATCTTCGTGGCCCTGGGTGTCTACACGGGCGCTCCGGCGTTGTTGCTGTTTGTGGTGCTGATGCTGACAAGCCTGCTGGCGGCCTGGCGCCTGCGCGATGCCTGGGGCATGTTCCTGGCCTGTGCGTTGGTGATGCTCAACTTTGATGGCAGTATTTTGGTCCACAGTCCGGATGAGCTGTGGCCGCTGGTACTGATGCCTGCGGCATTGATCCTGGGACGTGTCGCGCAAGCGCGGCAGTTGCAGCGCGGGTAAGGCTTTGCACCCGCCAGCGCTGAGGCGCCGGCGGGTGTTGTTCAGTTTTTATGCAGTTCGCTATTCAATTCGTTTATCGAGCACGTGTTTTGCGCCGCGGCGTAGTGCTCTATAAACACCCCGCCGTGGTTATCCAGCAACCACGCCCGATCTTGGCTGTAACGCAACATGTGTTTGAAGTTGCGCAGGCGCAAGGCCTTGCGCAATGGACGGGAAAAGACTTTCAGGTCGGCAATGTCGATCAGCCCCAACTGCCCTTCAGGTGTCAGCACGATATTGCCCAGGTGCGCAGAGCGAAAGTAAATGCCGCGCTCGTGGAGTATCGCGATGAACGTGCCCAGTTGTGCCCTCAGTGCATCACCACGCAGGCCATCATCCAGCAACTGACGCAGGGTCTGGCCCGGCAGTGGATCATAATGCACGGCATCCCTTTGAATGCTCGAGATCCGGTAAACCTGGCGGATGCTGGGGCAAGGTATCTGGCGTTGGCTCAAGCGTGTGCAGTTATCGGCGAAGCGCTTTGCATAGGGATACCAGGCCGCCGAAGTCAGGAGGCGCTTGCGTCGGAACAGTTTGAGTATCGAGCCATCCGTCAACCGCAGCACCTTATCGCCAGAACCGTCGGCTTCGAGGACTTCAGCTGCTTCGCGCAAAGTGAGGTAGTGATTATGGTCAAGCGCTTGCATCAATACTCCAGAGTTCAACAACAGCAGGCAGGGTTAAGGTACATGGTACCGTAGCTCATCGACTAAAATGGCCTGTGTTATAGTTGCGGGCTCATTTCTCATTCAACGGCTTCTCATGACTACCCCTGATTCGCCTGCGGCGTCGAGCCTGAAGATTTACCTGCGATTGCTGTCGTACGTCCGTCCTTATGCGGGGATGTTCGCGCTCAGTATCCTGGGTTTTGTCATTTTCGCATCGACGCAGCCGATGCTGGCGGGAATCCTCAAGTACTTTGTCGACGGCTTGAGCAACCCCGAGGCCGTACTCTTTCCAAACGTCCCTTACCTGCGTGATCTGCAACTGTTGCAGGCCGTGCCGATGCTGATCGTCCTGATCGCCGCATGGCAGGGGCTGGGTTCGTTTCTGGGTAACTTCTACCTGGCCAAGGTGTCCCTCGGGCTGGTGCATGATCTGCGGGTCGAGCTGTTCAACAAGTTGCTGGTCCTGCCCAATCGATACTTTGACACCCACAACTCCGGGCACCTGATTTCCCGCATCACCTTCAACGTGACCATGGTTACCGGCGCTGCAACGGATGCCATCAAGGTGGTGATCCGCGAAGGCCTGACCGTGGTGTTCCTGTTTGTCTATCTGTTATGGATGAACTGGCAATTGACCCTGGTGATGGTCGCGATCCTGCCGTTGATCGCGGTCATGGTCAGCAGCACCAGCAAGAAATTCCGCAAGCAAAGCAAGAAAATCCAGGTGGCCATGGGTGATGTCACCCACGTGGCCTCCGAAACCATCCAGGGCTATCGCGTCGTGCGCAGCTTTGGTGGCGAGGCCTATGAGCAGCAGCGTTTCGCCCTGGCCAGCCAGAGCAACACCGACAAGCAACTGCGCATGACCAAGACCGGCGCGGTGTACACGCCCATGCTGCAGTTGGTGATTTATTCGGCCATGGCGGTGCTGATGTTCCTGGTGCTGTTCCTGCGTGGGGATGCCACGGCGGGTGACCTGGTGGCCTACATCACCGCTGCCGGCCTGTTGCCCAAGCCCATCCGCCAGTTGTCGGAAGTCAGCTCGACCATTCAGAAGGGCGTGGCTGGCGCGGAAAGCATCTTTGAGCAACTGGATGTCGAGCCTGAATCGGACACCGGCACCGTCGAACTCGAGCGTGTCGAAGGTCGGCTGGAGGTGCGTAACCTGAGCTTCACCTACCCGGGCACCGAGCGCGAAGTGCTGCGTGATATCAGCTTCAGTGCCGATCCAGGACAGATGATTGCCCTGGTTGGGCGCTCTGGCAGTGGCAAATCCACATTGGCTGCACTTATTCCGCGCTTTTATCACCACGATATCGGGCAGATTCTGCTGGATGGTGTCGAGGTCGAAAACTACCGCCTGCGCAACTTGCGTCGACATGTGGCCCAAGTGACCCAGCATGTGACCCTGTTCAACGACACCATCGCCAACAACATTGCCTATGGCGACCTGGCAGGAGCTCCGCGCGAGGATATCGAGAAGGCGGCCAAGGATGCCTACGCGATGGACTTCATCGCGCAAATGCCCCAGGGGCTGGATACCCAGGTCGGAGAGAACGGTGTGCTCCTGTCTGGCGGTCAGCGTCAGCGCTTGGCAATTGCCCGGGCACTGCTGAAAAACGCCCCGCTGTTGATTCTCGACGAGGCAACGTCTGCGCTGGATACCGAATCCGAGCGGCATATCCAGGCTGCGCTGGACAAGGTCATGAAAGGCCGTACGACCCTGGTGATTGCACACCGGCTGTCGACCATCGAGAAGGCCGACCTGATTCTGGTCATGGATCAGGGGCAGATTGTCGAGCGCGGCACCCATACGCAGTTGTTGGAGCAGAACGGCTATTACTCCCGACTGCACGCTATGGGGCTGGAAGAGCCCGTTCATAACGATATTGCCTGACCGGTAAAAGGCAGTGGCCAGGCCACTGCCAATCAGGCCCACATTGTGCAAGGCAATGGGGCCTGGTTTGTATCCGGATATTTACTGTCTTGACCAAGCCTAAATAATTTCTCCTGCCGTGCTTGTTATGGTTTCCCGCTATTAGTCGAATGATCGACGGGGCTATCCCCGCCGCGTGGGGGCTGGAATGCTGCAACGCTATGTGTGGAAGTTATTGCCCAAATCCCAGCGCACCCTGCTGCTGGGGCGCCTGTCGGTAGTGGATCGCCATGCCGTGAATAAATCCATGTCGGCCGATGTTCGCTTTCCCGAGGCGTTCACCAAACACTCCTGCCTGTACATCCATGTCCCCAAATGTGCCGGCAGCAGTGTGTGCGCCGCGTTGTTCGGGGGCTGGAGCCCGGGGCATCTGCCGTTGTACTGGTACGAGCAGCAGTTCCCGCACGCGTTTGCCAGCAGTTTCAAGTTCGCCTTCGTCCGTGACCCTCTGGCGCGGGCCTACTCGGCCTATACCTTTCTGCGAAGCAATCGGCTCAACCCCAGGGATCAGCCGGCCCAGGTGCTGGTCAACCAGTATCGGGATTTCGACGACTTCGTGGCGCGCTGGCTGCGACCGGACACCATCCGCAAGCAGATCCATTTTGCTCCGCAGAGTGACTTTCTCACCGACTCCCTGGGGCACATGTCGCTGGACTTCATCGGCTATCAGGAGCACTTGCCGCGTGATTTCGAGCTGGTCTGCGAACACTTGGGCATCCACCCGCGACTGCCGCTGCTGAACGCTTCCTGTCAGCCCGCCAAGGGCTCTGTGCGGGACCTGTGCTCAGTGCGTACCCGGCGCCTGGTGCGTCGGGTCTATGAACGCGATTACGAGATGCTGGGTTATGAATAAGCCGCTGCTCGCTGCCGTGGAACAACCGCAGATCCGTCCCTATGCGCTGTCATTGTCGTGCGCTTCCCGGGCAGCCCTGAAGCAGCAGAAGCCGTGCTGCCTCTGGTTGACCGGGCTGTCCGGTGCGGGCAAGTCGACCCTGGCCAACCTGCTGGAACTGCGCCTCAACCAACTGGGGCGGCACACTTTTATCCTCGATGGCGACAACGTGCGCCATGGCCTGTGCAGCGATCTGGGGATGAGCGCCGAGGCGCGCAAGGAAAATATCCGGCGCATGGCCGAAGTGGCGCGCTTGATGGTGGATGCCGGCCTGTTGGTCATCGTCTCGGCCATTTCGCCATTTCGCGCTGATCGTGAGACAGCCCGCGCCCTGTTCGAGCCTGGCGAGTTTCTTGAGGTGTACATCAGCACGGCGTTTGCGACCTGTGCAGAACGCGATCCAAAAGGCCTGTATCAAGCCGCGTTGGCTGGACAGATCAAGGATTTCACCGGCTTGGACAGCCCCTACGAAGCACCGCTGCAGGCGGACTGTGAAATTGATACCGCCCGGGTCGGGGTCGAGCAGGCCACGGCCCGCCTGTTGCAGCTTCTACTCGAAAAGTAAGCCGCTGAAAAACTTCAAGACCCAGGCTAAAGCCATAGAACTTGACGGCGCCAACCCTGTGTTAATATCGCGCCCCTGTTCATTTTGTATGTGGGTTGCACCATGAAGTTGTCCATGCCGCGATTCGATCAAGCCCCTGTCTTGGTGGTCGGCGATGTCATGCTCGACCGTTACTGGCATGGTGGTACCTCACGGATTTCCCCTGAGGCGCCGGTGCCGGTGGTCAAGGTCGAGCAGATCGAGGACCGCCCGGGCGGTGCCGCCAACGTTGCCCTGAACATTGCCGCCCTGGGCGCGCCGGCGTCCCTGGTCGGGGTGACCGGTGACGATGAAGCCGCCGACAGCCTGGCCAATAGCCTGCGCGGCGCCGGTGTGCGGGCGTTGTTCCAGCGCATCCCGCATCAGCCGACCATCGTCAAGCTGCGGGTCATGAGCCGTCACCAGCAGCTGTTGCGCATCGACTTTGAAGAGCCCTTCGCCACCGACGCCCTGGCCCTGGGTGCGGAAGTGGACGCGCTGCTCGAAGGCATCAAGGTCCTGGTGCTGTCCGACTACGGCAAAGGCGCCCTGAAGAATCACCAGGCGCTGATCCAGGCTGCCCGCGCCCGCGGCATCCCGGTGCTGGCGGACCCCAAAGGCAAGGACTTCTCGGTCTATCGTGGCGCGAGCCTGATCACACCGAATCTCAACGAGTTCGAAACCATCGTCGGCGGCTGCGCCGATGAGCACGAGCTGGTCAGCAAGGGTGCGCAGTTGATGCACGACCTGGAGCTGGGCGCCTTGCTGGTCACGCGCGGCGAACACGGCATGACCCTGTTGCGTCCCGATCACGCGGCGCTGCATTTGCCAGCGCGGGCGCGTGAGGTGTTTGACGTCACCGGTGCCGGCGACACAGTGATCTCGACCCTGGCGGCGGCGATCGCGGCCGGTGAAGAGCTGCCCCACGCGGTGGCCCTGGCCAACCTGGCGGCGAGCATCGTGGTCGGCAAATTGGGTACCGCCTCCATCAGCGCGCCGGAACTGCGGCGCGCCATCCAGCGCGAGGAAGGCTCCGAGCGCGGCGTGCTGAGCCTCGACCAACTGCTGCTGGCCATCGACGATGCCCGGGCGCACAAGGAAAAGATCGTCTTCACCAACGGTTGCTTCGACATCCTGCATGCCGGCCACGTGACCTACCTCGAACAGGCCCGGGCCCAGGGCGATCGCTTGATTGTCGCGGTCAACGACGATGCTTCGGTCAGCCGCCTGAAAGGGCCTGGACGGCCGATCAACAGTGTCGACCGCCGCATGGCGGTACTGGCCGGCCTCGGCGCGGTGGACTGGGTGATCAGCTTCCCTGAGGGCACCCCGGAGAACCTGCTGAGCCAGGTGCGGCCGGATGTGCTGGTCAAGGGCGGCGACTACGGTATCGACCAGGTGGTCGGCGCCGATATCGTGGCGGCCTATGGCGGCACGGTGAAGGTGCTGGGGCTGGTGGAGAACAGCTCGACCACCGCGATCGTCGAGAAGATCCGCAAGACCTGAGTGAGCGCTGGGCGCCATGCCGACTCCGCTGCCGGAGCGGCGTGGCGGCCTTCAACGCTGCCGGCTGGCCTTGGCCGGCACGATCTTGCGCAGTATCTGCCGCGCCCTGCCGGTCAGGCGCTTGAGTTTCGAGTCCTTTTCCGGTGCGCTCAGGCCCTGCTGCCGCAGCCAATCCTTCCAGCGAATCCGCTCATCACGCACCAGCCAACCGTCCTGTTGGGCGAAGCTTTCCGCCAGGTATAAACCGCGGGTGCTGGCGGGTTGCAGCTGGTCTTTTTTCAGGGTGTAGAGCTCGGCGCAGGGCTGGCCGTCCTGCAAGGGCATCAGGTACAGGTCCGGGCGCTTGCGGTCCAGACGCGCGACCAGTTGGTCGCCTTCCAGGCGTTCATCGACATGGAACAGGCTCAGGGACTTGGCTTCCTTGGGGATCTCCAGGCGCAGGTCGTAGATCAGTTGCAGCGACGCGGTCGGCAAGTGCACGTAGGCCCGTGGGCGTTCGATCAATTGCAGGTTGGCGCAGCGCACCGGGCGCGCGGCGCCGGACAGCGGCGTCAGGCGAAAGGGCAGGGCCTCGCGATAATGCAGTGCATTGGCGTAGGGCGCGGGCAGCCAGGTGTCGTTGAAACGGCCGCTGAGCCAGCCCTCCGGGGTTTCCAGCAGGCACTCCTCGGCGATCTCCTGAATCGCGGTGTGCAGCGGCAGGTTCAGCTCCTGGGCCGGCACATAGCCGGAGATGAGTTTGAGCACCACGTCGCCACGGTCCTGGCGCCGTTGCCGGACCAGCACCCAGTAATCGCGGTTTTGCCAGTGCAGGGTCAGGCGCACCGAGACCCCGAGGTTGGCCAGCTCCACGGAAAAGCGCTCGGCGTCTTCCACCGTGACCGGGCGCCGGCGTTGCAGGGTCTGGGAGAAATTGAGCGGCATCCCGACGCTCTGGTAGCTCAGGCCTTCGGGAGTCGCTTCGACGAACAGGGGCAGGGTCTTGAAGTTGCTGGGGTTCTTTCTTATGAGCGTTCGCGGCATGTCGGCTCCTTCTTGCGTCGGGGTCGGCCGCATGGGCGGCATCAGTTTTTGCGCAGGACCTGCGCCACAGTGGCCACATTGTGCGCCAGGTGCAGTGGATTGATGGTCCCGACAATAGCACTGGCAACACCGGGCTGGTCAAACAGCAGTTCAAAGCTGGCCCGCACCGGATCGACGCCCGGGCTCAGGCACGCATGGCCACTGGCCAGGGCTTTTTTTACCAGGATGCCTTTGCCGTGGGCATCGGCATATTCAATGACCGCCTGCTCGCTGCGTTCGTTCAGATTGTAGGTGACCATCGCGCAGTCACCGTGCTCCAGGGCCTTGAGACCGCCTTCGACGGTTTTTCCGGAGAAGCCGAAACCGCGGATCTTGCCCTCGCCCTTGAGCTCGGCCAGGGTCTGGTAGACCTCGCACTGCTCAAGAATCATCAGGTCGTTGCCGTCGGAGTGCACCAGCACCAGGTCGATGAAGTCGGTTTCCAGCCGTTGCAGGCTGCGCTCCACCGAAAGCCGCGTGTGCTCGGCGCTGAAGTCGTGCCGGGACTGGCCCTCGCTGAATTCTTCGCCGACCTTGCTGACGATCACCCAGTCCTGACGTTGCCCGCGCAACAGCGGGCCCAGGCGCTCTTCGCTGCGGCCATAGGCCGGCGCGGTATCGATCAGGTTGATCCCCAGGTCGCGGCTCATTTTCAGCAGCATGCGCGCTTCGTCGTCATCGGGAATCTGGAAGCCATTGGGGTACTTCACCCCCTGGTCACGGCCGAGCTTGACGGTGCCCAGGCCCAGGGGCGAGACCAGCAGGCCGGTGTCGCCCAGGGGCCTGTGGAACGGGTGCAGGGTCGCGAGGCTCATGGCAGCAGCTGCTCCCAGGCGGGCTGGGCCAGCGGCGGTTTGGGCAGGTCGGGCAGGG
>NZ_ATLP01000100.1:0-10197 GCF_000416215.1 Pseudomonas sp. CF161 | reverse complement strand
CAGTCCGGGTCTACCGCCAGCCAGCCGTCGCGCCCGGCATAACCTTCACCTACCCGGTGCGCGCCGAGGCCCGCAGCCGCCAGGCCCGCGCTCAAGGCATCGGCCAGGGCCGGTTCGCTGAAATGCGGGTTGAGGTACACCGCCGCAGCGTCGCGGGTCTCGGCGGGCAATGGCTTGGCCAGGGCCACCGGGGTTGGCAGGCGATACAGGGCCGGGGCCTGGGTGTCGTCGATGTCGTAGGCGAAGTCATGTTCGATCGAGGCACGCGCCGCGCCGATCTGGCGCCCGACAATCCAGCCGAACAGGCGCCCGAACTGACGCGGCCACATGCCCTCGAAATTGTTGATCAGCGCGACCTTGAGGCTCG
Source organism: Pseudomonas sp. CF161 (assembly GCF_000416215.1). Classification (NCBI taxonomy): domain Bacteria; kingdom Pseudomonadati; phylum Pseudomonadota; class Gammaproteobacteria; order Pseudomonadales; family Pseudomonadaceae; genus Pseudomonas; species Pseudomonas sp. CF161. Next base: position 9,830 of record NZ_ATLP01000100.1, on the reverse strand, counting down.
CCCCGTACACATGCACCACCTTGCGCCGCCAGCCGGGCAGCATGCCCATGTACAGCAGCGCCGGGTGGAAGGAGTCGTTGATCACCAGGTCCGCGTGCTGCAGCCGTCGCCGCAGGCGGCCGATATCGCGCAGCATGCGTGTGGGGCGGAACAGGTAATGGGCGACATTACGGTTGGTGGCCTTGCGCAGCATGTTCTGCTCGCTGTCGAACTGCACCGCGTAGTGCTCGGACAGGATCTCGGACTCGACGCCAAAGCGCTGCAAGAAGCGCTGCCCTTGTTCAGAGGTGGTCAGTACGTCGACCTGGGCCCCGGCCTGGCGCAGGGCATGCACCAGCAGTTGCGCGCGCATCAGGTGGCCGCGGGCGTCGGCCGTCGCCAGGTACAGAATGCGTGAACTCATCGGGCATGGCCGCCCGTGCTGCGCAAGCCGCCATACACCCAGCCGGCGATGTACATCGCCAGCGCGCCGGTCACGCCAAAGCGGGCGTCGACGGCCCGAATCTCTTTCAGCAAGCGCGCCAGATGCGGCAGCTCCCGGGGCGCGACGGTGCGGCGCAGGGTGTTTTCGCACAGGCGCACATGGCCTTTTTCATCGGCGAGCACCCGAGACAACAGCGGGTACAGGCCATGTTCGGCACCGATCACCCCACAGTGACGGCCCAGTACGCGCTCGGCCATCTGCTCGGCGCAGAGCCCGGTGGCATAGGCGGGCACCAGCAGGCCGTGTTCGAAATGCCCGGCGTATTCGTGGGCCAGGCGTTGCCAGCGCTGGATCTTGCGCCGGCTGAGCCAGTCCGGTTCGAGGCGTGTGGCGCCGTCGTCGCCCACTGCGCGCAAGGCCTCGGTGAACAGCGTCACGTGTCGGCGTTCATCGGCCAGGTGCTGTTCGACCTGGCGTTCGAGCCAGGGCGGCGATTGCGGCATCAATTCGTCGAGCAGCGCGCGTTCCGTGGCGTCTTCGCCGGCCAGGTACATGCGCAGCAGCAGGCGCTCGCCACGAGGGCTGCGGTGCAGGCGGGAAAGGGCTGCGCGCTTGATGCGGTCCACCAGACGCGCTTGCAGCGCGCCCAGCCCCTCTGGGCTGGGCGTGGCCAGGCAACTGAAGTCAGCGGTGTCGGCGCTGTGTTCGAGCACAGTCATTGGGCGGGCTGCGGCGCGGTGTCGCTGGCCACCGAAGTCGCAACCTGTGGGCTGCGGTGCCACGCCAGGATCAGGCCGATAAAGCTGTCGCGCATAAAGGCAGCACCTGAAGCGGCGGCCTCGGGAAAACTGTGTTCAACGCCGTTGTAACGCAGGTAACCCTTGCCGTTGACGGCGCCCAGTTCCAGGGTGTCGCGCTTGTTGAAGCCGCGCTGGCGCACGTCCTTGAGCAGCGGGCTGTCTTCCAGGCCGAACACGAACAGTTGGCGCTGCACCACCCAGACCGGGATCTGGCCGCTCAGGGCCTGCAACTTGAGGTTCCAGGTGCCGTTCGCCAGCAATGGGTTCAATTCGGCGCTGTTGGGTTGATCCGAGGTGAAGCTGGCGCGCATCAGGGACTTGGAGACGCGACCGACGCCGAGGGCGATGGTGATGTCATCGGCGGCCGGGTTCTTGGCGTCACTGGGGCGTACGGCGACGAAGTAACTGGCAATCCGTGCGGCCAGCGACGGTTGGGCCAGGACCTTGCGTGCCTGCTCGGCAGTGAACAGTACGCGTTCGCTGCTGCCCTCGCGGACGCTGATCTGGTACGGATCGAGTTCGATCGCGCTGAACGTGCCGCGCACCGGGGCGTGCACGTAAGTGTCGGACTTCCACACCTGGCCCGTGCGCCGCAGCAGCACATGCAGGCTCAGGGGCACGCGCTGGCCATCGGCGGCCAGGCCACTGCCGTGCAACAGCACGTCGCCAATCACGGTCTTGCGGTCATGGCTGGCGTCGGCGGCAATCACGATGGCGTGGGTCTGGGCATCGACGCTGGCACGGGCGTCGGCCACGTCCAGGGCGATGCGGTTGCAGCTGTTATCAACGCTGCTGGCGGTGGCGCAGCCGGTGCCGGAGGCGAAGTGGAACACCCCGCGCCCGCTGAACTCCGAGGGCGCGGCCTGGGCCTGACCGCTCAGTGTCAGCAGTGCCAGGCACGCCAGGGAATAGCCGAGTGACGCAATCGAATGGGGTTTCATGCTGACTTCCTGTGGGCACTTGATGGGCGGCGATAAAGGGCGAGGGATGGGGATCAATCCAGGTGGCGGTGATACGACAGCGCTTCACTGTGACGGGCACTGGCGCGACCCACCGAGACGCCGCAGCCACGGATCACCGCACCGGCGGTGTCCAGCAGCGACATGCCGATCACGATGGCCATCGCCGCCAGGCGCCGTACGCCGTGCACGGGCGGCAGGTCCTGGTGATTCAGGGCCCGCAGGCTGTAGCCCAGGCGCCCGGCCATCACGCACAAGGGGCCGATCGGCCCGCTGCGCCCCAGCCATTGCAACCAGCCCGGCATATAGGCGCGTACCAGGTAGGGGGTGAGGTCGACGCTGTCGCCGCCCCGCAGCCAGCGCAGCTTGATCACTTCGCCCTGGCTGTCGGGCAGGCGGTGTTCGGTGTGAGCCTGCGGCGCATAAGCCACCGCCACGCCTGCGGCTTGCATGCGCAGGCCCATGACCTGGCAGTGGGCGCGGTACACGCCATCGAGGGGCTCGTAGCGGTGCTGCTCGAAGGTGTCACAGCGAAAGGCCACGTTGTTGGCGTAGAAATTACGCGTGGCGCCGCTGCGCAGCGGGCTGGGGAAGTACATGAAGTCGATGGAGGTCAGTGCGCTGCCGGTGATGCTCGGCGCGTAACTGGTGCGCCCGGCCACCGCGACCGGCGCGTCAGGCTCGGCGAACGGCAGAAGCAATTGTTGCAGCCAGTCGACGCAGGGCAGGCAGTCGGCATCGGCGAACACCACGTACTGGCAGCGCGCCTGGTCGACGGCGTCGAAGCCGACATTCTTCGCGTCGTAGTAGCCGGTGCGGGCATCGATCTCGACGAAGTCCAGGGGCCGCCCAGCCAGCACGCACAGCGCCTGGCGAGCTTCCAGGTCGAGGCCGTCGTGGGTGATGACCCACTGCGCCAGGGACTGGGGAGAGACACTCTGCTGGGCAAACCGGGCGATCAAGCGCTTGAGGCTGCTTAAGGCCTCCACGGCATCGTTGCCACCGCGCAGGTTGTTGGTTTCCAGGACCAGGGCGGTCGTGGCGGCGATCTCGGCCAGGCGTTGCTGCATGCCGTCGCCGGGGGGCGGCGTCGACATCCTGGCTGTCGTTTCTTGGCTATCCATTTCGGGCGTATCTCTGAAAAAAGCGGGGCTGCCGGCCGGCCTAATGTGCAGTCGGGCCGACAACTCGGAGTATCGCGGGCGCAATCACAGCATTATCCTTGAAAATATTCAAACACTGACTGTGACCGTACATTGCCCATGCCCCCGCTGATCGACCTTCCCGAGACCCTTCGCCCCTTGTTCCTGGCCGCGGGCTGGCCGGCCACCCACACCGAACCGCTGCCGGATTTCGTTCCGCCCTGGCACCCGGCCACGGCCCTGCTTCAACAGCTCGCCGGGCTGCAGGTGGGCACCTGTGACACAGGCGAAGAGTGCGCCACCAGCGATGTGGTCTTTGGCACCTTCGAGCACCTGCATGGGGACGACGACTTCCTGGCCTGGCAGCAACGCCTGGGCAGCACCCTGGTCAGCATCGCCGAAGTCCATCACGGCCACGGCGCGCTGCTGATGGACGAACAGGGCCGCTGCTACGTTTTGAGCATCATTCATGACGGGTTCTGGCTGCAGGGCCGGACCTTCGCCCAGGCCGTTGAAACCCTGGTGTTCGGGCGCAAGGCCGGTGCGCAGGTGGCGCTGGCCACGCCCGGCGCCGTGCCCGTCATTTCCTGATAACCGAGCTGGACATGATCGCCACCGTGCCCCTGGCGCTCGGTCGGGGTCTTTACCAGCCCCCGTCAGCTGCTTGCCAGGGGATTTTTCGCCCCTGGGATAAAGGCCGTATTGCGCCGGAACCCCGGTGTGCGCGGCGGGTTCTGACCTGGTACCTGCCAGAACAAAAGGGGATGCACCTATGGGCCGCGCGATCAGTGCCAGTGAACTGGGTATCGACTTGCAGCCGGGGGCTGAACCGGCGTTGTTCCGCTGGTTGATCGCCAGCTTCCTGATGGGCAAGCGCATCCAGGCCGATATCGCGGCCCGGGCCTACCGGGTGATCGTGCTGCAGCATGGGCGCGATACCCCGCGCAAACTGGCCGGGTGCAGCCATCGCGAGCTGGTGCGGATGCTCGGTGAGGCGCATTACGTGCGTTATGACGAAAGCACCGCGCAGCGCCTGTCGAGGCTGTGTCAGGCCTTGCTCGATGAGTATGCGGGCCGGGTCGGTGAGATCCGGGCCGCCAGCCTCGACCGCCAGGCCTTCGAGCAGCGCCTGCTGGCGTTTGCCGGGGTTGGGCCGAAGACCGTCGAGATCTTTATGCGCGATGCCGCCGCGGTGCTCTTTTGAATGCCCCGATCGCCAGGCCGAGGCTGGCAATCGGCTGCGCCGGGTGGAGCCTGCCCCGTGAGCATTGGCCGCGCTTTCCCGCCGAGGGCAGCCAGTTGCAGCGCTATGCCGCGCAGCTGACGGCGGTGGAAATCAACAGCTCGTTCTACCGCCCCCATCGCCCGCAAACCTACCTGCGCTGGGGGCAGTCGGTGGCGCCGGGGTTTGCCTTTTCGGTCAAGCTGGCGAAGCAGATAACCCATGTGCAGCGCTTGCAGGGCTGTGACGGGCTGCTCGACGAATTCCTCGGCCAGTGCCTGCAATTGGGGGCCGCCATGGGCTGTCTGCTGGTGCAATTGCCGCCCTCCCTGAGCTACGACGAGGCCACGGCCCGAGGTTTTTTCGAAGCCCTGCGCCAGCGCTATGCCGGGCCCGTGGCGCTGGAACCGCGTCATGCCAGCTGGCTTCAGGCCCAGGCCTTGCTGGTTGAATTGCAGATCGCCCAGGTCGCGGCCGACCCGACGCCGATTGCCGGCGGTGATCAGCCCCGGGGCTGGTCGGGCTTGCAGTATTGGCGCTGGCATGGCTCGCCACGGATCTATCACAGTGCCTACGCCCACAGCCGCCTGCAGGCACTGGCCGAGGAGGTGCGGCGCGCACAGGCGGCGCAGATCCCGACCTGGTGCATCTTCGACAACACCGCCAGCGGCCATGCCATCGAGAACGCCTTGACCCTGCAACAGCTGTTGCAGGCCTAGGCGGTGAACAGCAATTCCTGCAGCAGGCCGAACACCGTGGTTTTGACTGCGCTGTCGAGGTCGACCCAGGCCAGGCCGGTGGTGGCGCGGTAGCTGCCCAGGTCCAGGGGCCTGGCAATCACATTGGCCGGCAGCGCGCGCCCGGCGTTGGCTGGCAGCAAACCGACCCCAAGCCCGGCCGACACCAGGGCCAGCATGGTGGTGAATTCCCCCAGTTCCGAGGCGATTTGCAACGGCGCGCCCTGGCGCTCCAGTGCCTGCAGCAGCCCGTCGTAAAACCCCGGCGCGTAACGCCGGGCCAGGATCAGCAGCGGCAGCTGCGCCAGGTCCGTGGGGTGCAGGCCGCTGCGGGAGGCCAGGGGATGGTCGCCGGGCAGGGCGACGATGAAACTTTCCTGCAGCACCTCACGGGTCTGGATCCCGGGAATGATCGCCGGCAAGCGCATCAGGCCGAAATCCAGTTGGGCGTTTTTCAGCGCCGTGGCCTGGTCCGGGCCGGGCATGTCCTTGAGCTCCAGTTCGATCCGCGGGAAGCGCTCATGCAGGGTGCGGATCAGGTCGGGCAAGAGCTGGGGCAGCACTGAGGAAATAAATCCCAGGCGCACCCGGCCGATCTCCCCGCGCCCGGAGGCCCGGGCCACGTCGGCGGCATGGGCGGCCTGGTGCAGGGTGGCGCGCGCCTCGGGCAGGAAGATCGCCCCGACCTGGGTCAGCGCCACCGAGTGTCGATTGCGCTCGAACAGGCGCACCCCCAGCTCTTCTTCCAGCAGCTTGATCTGCATGCTCAGGGCCGGCTGCACGATGGACAGGCGCTGGGCCGCGCGACCGAAATGCAGCTCCTGGGCCAGGGTCACGAACGCGCGCAAATGTTTGATTTCCACGGGGTGGCTCCAAGGTTGGGCGAGGTCTGAGGTGGTGATCATAAATTTTGATAAGCAGATCAGCAATGACGATTGGACGTTGCCCGGGCGCTGGGGTGAACTGGCGCCCAAGGCCTGCAGCACAATAAACGGCCGCTTGACGGAGAAAAGCATGTCATTCAGCACCAGCAGCTTCCTGCTTGAAGGCCGCACGGCCCTGATCACCGGGTCCGGCAAGGGCATCGGCCTGGAACTGGCCCGTGGCCTGGGCGCCGCCGGCGCCAGGGTGGTGATCAACGATCGCAATAGAGACAAGGCTGAGTCGATTGCCAGCCTGTTGCGCGACGAAGGGCTTGAGGTCGAGATCGCGGTATTCGACGTCACCGACCGCGGGCAGCTGTTCGAGGCCATCGACGGTTTCGAGGCGCAGTGTGGGGCCATCGATATCCTGGTCAACAACGCCGGGATCCAGCGCCGCGCGCCGCTGGAGGATTTCGCTGCCAATGACTGGCACGAGCTGATGCGGGTCAATCTCGACGGCGTGTTCCATGTTTCCCAGGCGGTGGCGCGGCATATGATCGGTCGCGGTCGCGGCAAAATCATCAATATCTGCTCGGTGCAAAGCGAGCTGGCGCGCCCGACCATCGCCCCCTACGCCGCGTCCAAGGGCGCGGTGAAGATGCTGACCAAAGGCATGTGCGCCGAATGGGCACGCCACGGAATCCAGGCCAATGGCCTGGCCCCGGGCTACTTCGCGACCCAGATGAACCAGGCGCTGGTGGACAACCAGGCGTTTTCCCAATGGCTGTGCCAGCGCACGCCGGCCGGGCGCTGGGGGCGGGTCGAGGAGCTGTGCGGCACCGCGGTGTTCCTGGCCTCCGCGGCGTCCGACTTCATCAACGGACAAACCATTTTTGTCGACGGCGGCCTGACCAGCGTCGTGTGAAACCGAACTGCGTACCTGAAAAAAACAACAACAGGGGACACCCATGAGCACACTCAAATCCCAGTCACTGCCGCTGCCGGCCATTAGCGGCGAGGCGTCCACGGCCTTTGCGCCGAAACGCTGGCTGTACCTGATTCCACTGATTTTCATCACCTACAGCCTGGCCTACCTGGATCGGGCCAACTACGGCTTCGCCAGCGCCGTGGGCATCGAGCAGGACCTGGGCATCAGCAAGAGCACCTCATCTCTGATCGGCGCGCTGTTTTTTCTCGGCTACTTTTTCTTCCAGGTGCCGGGGGCGATCTACGCGCAGAAATACAGCGTGCGCAAACTGGTGTTCTGCAGCCTGATCCTGTGGGGCATCTGCGCCATGGCCACCGGGCTGGTGACCAATATCCCGATGCTGATGGTGATCCGCGTCTCCCTGGGTATCGTCGAAGCCGCGGTGATGCCGGCGATGCTGATCTTCATCAGCAACTGGTTCACCCGCAAGGAACGTTCCCGGGCCAATACCTTCCTGGTGCTGGGCAACCCGGTCACCGTGCTGTGGATGTCGGTGCTCTCGGGCTACCTGATCCAGGCCTGGGGCTGGCGTGAAATGTTCATCATCGAAGGTGCTCCGGCGGTGCTCTGGGCCTTTGTCTGGTGGCGCATGGCGCGGGACAAACCGGAGCAGGTCGACTGGCTGAGCAGCGAGGAAAAGACCCAACTGGCCGCGACCCTGGCCAGTGAGCAGCAAGGCCTGAAGGCCGTGCGCAACTATCGCCAGGCCTTTACCAGCCCGGTGGTGATCCAGCTGTGCTGTGTGCATGCACTGTGGAGCATCGGGGTCTACGGCTTCATCATGTGGCTGCCGACCATCATCAAACAGGCGGCGGCCGCCGATATCGTCACCGTCGGCTGGCTGAGCGCGGTGCCCTATGTCGCGGCCGTGGCGGCGATGCTGGTGGTGTCTTGGGCCTCGGACAAATCCCAGCAACGCAAACACTTCATCTGGCCGCTGCTGGCGCTGGGGGCCTTGGCGTTTTTCTGCTCGTACCTGCTGGGCTCGACTCACTTCTGGCTGTCGTTTGCGCTGCTGAGCATTGCCGGCGCGGCGCTGTACGCACCCTACGGGCCATTTTTCGCGCTGATCCCGGAGATCATCCCGGCCAACGTGTTCGGGGGGGCCATTGGCCTGATCAATGCCTGCGGTGCCCTGGGGGCCTTTATCGGTTCGTGGATCGTCGGCCACCTGATCGGCCTCACCGGCAACCCGGGGGCGGCCTATATCTTCATGACCGTCGGCGTGCTGTCCTCGGCGCTGCTGATGGCCTGGGTCAAGGTCCGGCGCTGACACCCGCACCGGGATAACGGGCGCGAAGCCCGGTATCCCGGTCGGCTTACTCGGCGTTGCCCAGGTCCACCACATGCTCAAGGATCACCGGCTGCTGGCGAATGATCTGCTTGCGCCAGTACCAGTCGGCGATGTGCTGGATCTGCTCCACCTGTTGCGCGCCAACCGCCAGCAAGGGCGAGGTGTTGGTCGCGCCCAGTTGCCGGGCGACCTCCTCACTCTGGTTGCCCATCTGCCGGGCCCAGATCCGACCCGCTTGTAGCGGGTGCTCGCGGGCCCAGCGGTTGCTGCGTTGCAGCACCTTCAGCACGGCTTGCACCACCTGGGGGTGGGCCGCGAGGAAGTCCTGGCGGATAAAGTAGCCGGCGGCGTTCTCCGAACCCAGTTGCTGGCCGTTGATCAGCAGGCGCCCGCCGTAATTGTTTTGCGCCAGGGCCAGGTACGGGTCCCAGGTGGCCCAGGCGTCCACATGCCCCGAGGCAAACGCCGAGCTGCTGTCGGTGGGGCTCAGGTACTGCTTGTGCACGCTGCCCTCATCGATACCGGCGGTTTCCAGGGCGCGGGACAACAGGTACTCGCCGGTGCCGCCGCGGTTGACCGCGACGGTTTTGCCCGGCAGGTCGGCCAGGCTGTGAATCGGCGCCTGGTCCTTGACCACAATTCCTTCGCCATTGGCCGGCATCGGCTGGTAGCCGAACATGCTCATCGGCATGCCCCCGGCAATCGCCGTGACAAAGGCGGTGGAGCTGCCGCTGGTGAGGTCCAGGGAGCCGCCATTGAGGGCTTCATAGGCCGGCGCCGCCGCCGGGAACGGCCCCAGCCAGCGGACCTTGACCGCAAGCCCGGCCAACTCTTTTTCCAGCTCGCCGGTGTCGCGCACCAGGGACAGGTCCGACGGGCCGCGCAGGTAACCGATGCGCAGTTCCAGGTTCTCGGCCTGGGCGTTGGCGCACAGCAGCCAGGCGCTCAGGCCCAGGCTGGCGAACAGGGTGAAGGCGCTAGGGCTCGATGCTTTCATGACAGCTCCGTGGACAGTGACAGGTCGCGGCCGAGGCTCGGTGGCAGGGGATTTTTCAGCAGCCCGGCGCTGGCCAGCAGGCGGGCCTGCAGGTCCTGTTCGTCAAGGATCGGCTGCCGGGCCGGTTCAATGCCCCAGGGGCGCTGGCGCAGGCTGGCGGCCCAGGTGCTGGCGGCAACCTGTTGCGGGTGGCTGGCGGCCAGCAACTCGGCGGCCTGCTCGATATGCCCGGCGATCCAGCGGTCATTCTCGGCCAGGGCCTGGAACACCAGCTGCGCCTGCTGCGGCTCGCGCTCGACCCAGGAGCGGTTGGCCCAGAACAGCGAGCGATTGGGGATGAAGTCGCCGGCCTGGCCCAGGGCCCGCACCTGGCCGGTCTGCAACTGTTCGCTGAGCAGCGGGTC
>NZ_ATLP01000099.1:0-42585 GCF_000416215.1 Pseudomonas sp. CF161 | reverse complement strand
CAGGTGGTGGCTGTGCAGGGCCTGGGCCAGGAAGTGATCGGTGTAGGAACCCACGGTGCTGGCGATACGGCTGCCCCGCAGCTGGTCGATGCGCTGCAGCGGGCTGTCGGCCAGCACCAGCAAGGCGCTGCTGGTCTGGCGCGAGGCCGAGGCGCCGACGTAGACCAGGTCGACCCCGGCGGCCCGGCTATAGAGCGGCGGCGTCGAGCCGGTGCCGACCCAGTCCACCTGGTCCTGTTGCAGGAGCGTGCCGCTGTCACGGCCTTCGGCGTAATCCAGCCAGTGCACGGCCCAGCCCCGGGCCTCGGCCAGTGCCTCCAGGTGCCGGCGCTGGCGCAGGATAAACAGCGACAGGTTCATCGGATGACTGCCGATGCGCAGGGTGTGGGCGCGGCTCATGAGGGTTGCTCCGCACTGGCGACCGGGCTGTCCCAGAGGTTGCCCCAGGTGAAGCGTTGCTCGGTATCGGCCTCGACTGCCTGGCTCGGCAGGCGCGTGACCGGGAGCCGTGGCAGCACCTGTTCGCCGAAGCGGTAGGCCTCTTCGAGCAGGGGGAAGCCGGAGAGGATAAACACCTCGATGCCGGCGTCGGCGTATTCCTTCATGACCCGCTCCACGGTGTCCGGGCTGCCGACAATCGCGGTGCCCGGGCCGGGCCGCACCAGGCCGATGCCGGCCCACAGGTTGGGGTAGATCTCCAGGTCGCGGGCGTTCTGCGGCCGGCGTTCGCCGTGCAGCGCGGTCATGCGCGCCTGGCCCACCGAATCGGAGTTCTTCGCCAGGGCCTGGCGGTTGGCGATGGCCTGGTCGTCCATCCCGGCGTACAGCTCGTCCACCGCGGCCCAGGCTTTTTCATCGGTGTCGCGCAGGATCACATACAGCCGGATGCCAAAGCGCAGGGTGCGCCCATGGGCCGCCGCGCGCTGGCGCACCTGGGCAATTTTCTCGGCGGCCTGGGGCGGGGTTTCGCCCCAGCTCAGGTAGGTGTCGACGTGTTTTGCAGCTATTTCCTGGGCCACCTCGGACGAGCCGCCAAACCACAGCGGCGGCGCATATTGCGGGCCGCCGGGCAGGGCCAGGCGTGCTTCGCGGATATCGAAATACTCACCCTTGAAGTTCACCGTCTCACCAGCCAGCAGCGGCTTGAGCACGCTCAGGAACTCGTCGCCCAGGGCGTAGCGGCCGTCGTGGCTCATGTTCAGGCCATAGGCGCCCAGGGTGTTGGCGTCACCGCTGACCACGTTGAGCAACAGCCGGCCCTTGGACAGGTGGCTGAAGGTCAGGGCCATCTTGGCCAGCAGGGTGGGCGAGATCAGCCCCGGCTGGATGGCGATCAGAAAGCGGAAATTTTCGGTAAAGGGGATCAGCGACGCCCCGAGAATCCAGGGATCGTGGGCGCCCGTGGCCAGCAGGGCCCCGGTAAAGCCCAGGTGGTCGACGGCCCGCGCCACTTGTTGCAGGTAGGGGTAGGTCACCGCGCGCGAACCGCTGGCGGTCCAGGGCTGGGGGCCGTCGGGGGCGGTCAGGTACCAGTAGATTTCCATGTGTTGCTCCTCGATCAATGACGAATGAATTACCAGCGCGTGGTGACGGACAGCCCGAGGGTGCGTGGCTCGCCGTAGAAAATGGCGTTGCCGCCGTAGGAGACCGGCAACGAGTGATTGACGTATTTGCGGTCGGTGATGTTTTGCGAGTAGAGCGAGATGCGCAGTTTTTCGTCCTGGGACAGCCAGGCCAGGCTGGCATTGCCGAGGGCGAAGGCGTCTTCGCTCAGGGCCGGATCGGTCTGGTTGTTGGCGAAGTAGTACTGCTTGCTGCGGTAGCTCCAGTCGGTCTGCGGAATCAGGTAGCCGCCAATGCCCAGGGGGTAGCGATACTCCACGCCAAAGGTCGCCGAGACGCTGGGGGCGCGGACAAAGCGATTGCCGGAAAAGTCATCGCTGCCGGACTGGTAGTCGGTGAACTCGCTGTGCAGCAGGCCGATCCCGGCCTGCAGGTGCAGGCCATCCACCGGCAGGGCTTCGATTTCCAGCTCGGCGCCGCGCAACTTGCCGCGGGCACCGTTGGTCAGGGTCGACAGGGCCCCGGTGCTGGTGCCGACCACGGCATTGAGCTGGATGTCCTTGTAGTCGTAGTAGAAGACGCTGCCGTTGAGGTTCAGGCGGCCGTCGAACCACTCGGACTTGAGCCCCAGTTCATAGGCCGAGAGGTACTCGGGGTCGACCGTGGCCACACTGCCCTGGCTGGTGGCGCCGGTGTTGAAGCCGCCGGAGCGAAACCCCCTGGCGTAGCGCAGGTAGACCCGGGCGTGATCGTTGAGCTGGTACTCGGGGGTCACGTCCCAGGTGAAGTCGTTCCAGGTCCGGCTTTCATCCTGGACCGCCGTGACCTGCAACGGGTTGCTGACACTGCTGCGCGACCACCAGCGGCTGGGGTCACTGAATTGCGCGCTGCCCACCGCCGCCACGCGGTTGAGGTCGATGTCTTTCTGTTCGCTGGTCCAGCGCAGCCCGGTGGTGATGCGCAATGGCTCGGTCACCTGCCAGGTGGTGCTGCCGAATACGGCGTAACTGGTGTTGCCTTGCTCGGTCTGGGTGTTGTTGAAGTAGGGCGTGAGGAAGCTGCCGTCGACGGCGGCCCGGGCTTCGGTGTAGTCGAGCTTTTCATGGAAGTAGTGCACCCCGGCGACCCAGCTCAGCGGCTGCTCCTTGGGTGAGGCCAGGCGCAGTTCCTGGGACCACTGGCGGCTGTGCAGGTCGCGATAACCACGGGCCAGGTCGGCCGGGGTGTAGTCGCTGTCGCCGCGAATGGTGCGGGTCACGTCCTCGAAGGCGCTGATCGAGGTCAGGGTCAGGTCCCCCAGTTGCCAGTTAAGGGTCGCCGAGCCGCCCTTGTGCTCCAGGTCATCCTTGCCGCCTATGGTGTAGTCGACGTTGGTCCGCGACAGCCTGGGGCTATAGCCAAAGGCATTGGTGCCGTTCGCGCCTCGGGCCAGGATCCCGGCGGTGCTGCCGTCGAGGCCGTTGCCACGGCTTTTGAAGGTGCGGTAATGCAGGTTGAACACGCCGTCCAGGCTGTCGTTGAAGTTCACCGCCAATTGCAGGCGCAGGGCGTCGTCCTGGGTATCGCCGCTGCGCCCGCCGCTGCTGTTGTCCTCGGCCAGGCCGTCGCGCTGGTTATGGCGAAACGACACCCGGCCGGCGATCTTGTCATCCACCAGCACGGTCCCGGCGGCGCCTTCCACGGTGCGGCTGGCATGGCTGCCGGTGTCGAGCTTGAGGTAGCCGGGGTTGTCCTTGAAGTCGGGTTTGCGCGACACGAAGTTGATCGCGCCAGCGGTGGTGTTCTTGCCCCACAAGGTGCCCTGGGGGCCCTTGAGCACTTCCACCCGGTCCAGGTCGAACAGCGGAAAACTGGTGGCGTCGACGTTGTTCAAATACACGTCATCGAGGTAGATGCCCACCGGGCTGACGGTATTGGCGCGCTGGTCTCCGGTGCCGATCCCGCGGATCCACCAGCGCGGTCGCTGGTTGTCGATAGTGGCCGACGACGTGTTGGGGATGAAGCGGGTGATCTGGGTCGCACTGGCGCCGGCGTTGGTGTCTTCGATCTTGCGCCCGCTGACCACGCTCATCGGCACCGGCACCCGTTGCAGGGTTTCCTCGCGTTTCTGCGCGGTCACCAGCACGCTTTCCAGGCGCGGGGTGCTGGCTTCAGTGCGCGGCGCAGGGCTGACCGCCGCGGCCGCCGCAGTGGGTTGGCTCTGGATGCTCAGGGCACCCGAGGCCTCACGCTGCACGTGCAGGCCGGAACCCTGGAGGGCCCGTGAGAGTGCCTGTTGCAGGTCCAGGTCGCCGGTGATCGCCGGGCTGCTCAGGCCTTCCATCAGCTGTTGATCAAAGGCGATCAGTTGCCCGCTTTGCCGGGAAATCGCCAGCAGCACGCTGTTCAGCGGGCCCGCCGCAATAGCGTAGTGCTGACGTTGCTCGGCGGCTTGCAGCGGCGCGGCCAGCATCGGCAGCAGCGGCACCCCGGCCAGGGCAATGGCCAGGGACAAGCGGTTCAGGGGGATGCGCACGCACGCGACATGGGGCATTTTTTTATCGATCCTGGTTGAGAGTGACTGCCGGGTTGACGGGGCAACCCGGGTCATTTCCAGTCGCGGCTCAGATCGATATGTTCCTAGCTTATGCCGGCTCGATATTCGCCCACAGGCGGCTGCGCCAAGTGACTCGGATCGGCGCGATGCTGGCGAGCATGTCCAGGGCCTGGTGGCTGTTATCCAGCGGGAACAGGCCGCTGACCCGCAGCCCGGCCACCGCCGGCGACAGGTGCAACAGGCCGGGGTGGTACGGGCGCAAGGCTGCCACCACCTGCTCCAGGGGCAGGGCATCGGCTTCGAACAGGCCCTTGAGCCACAGGGTCTCGCTGTCGGGTGCGGGCCCGGTGTGCCAGGCACCGTCGCGGCGCAAGCGGGCCCAGTGGCCGTGGGGCAGGGTGCGGCTGGCGTTGGCGCCATGCAGGGTCAGGTCGGCGTCCAGGGCGGCGACGTAACAGGCACTGGCTTCCTGGCGCAACAACAGCCGCTGTTGCCGGGCCTCGACCCGCAGGTCGCCGGCCTGCAGGACAAACGCCCGTTGCCCGTGCTGGCGCACGTCCAGCAGCAATTGCCCGGCGTGCAAGCTCAGGCCGCGCTTGGCGCCGTCGAAATGCGGGCTGATCCGGGAGGCCGCATCAAGGGTCAGTTGGCTGCCATCGGGCAGCTGGAACTGGCCGCGCTCGCCGATCCCGGTGTACAGGTCACCCGGCCAGGCCAGGCCGGTACTGCCCAGGCGGCTGAGCACACCGGTGGTGACCGCCAGCCCCACCAGCCCGAGGCTGGTGCGCAGGAACCGGCGGCGGCTGGAAGGCGCATCCAGGGCTTGCTGCAACTGCCGGGGGTTGAGGTCGCGCAGCTTGGACGCCTGGATAAACCCCAACTGCTGATTGATCCGCGCGATGCATTCGGCGTGTTGCGGGCTGCGCGCCTGCCAGTCGAGAAATGCCGCTTGGCGCGCCTCATCGGCTTCGCCGGAATGGAGGAAGGCCAACCAGCGGGCGGCCTCGATCCGGATCTGCTGCTGCGAATCGGCATTCATTGCGCCAGGGCCTCCAGGCAACACAGATACGCCTGCTCCATATGCTGATGGACGCGGCTTTTGGAAATCCCCAGTTCACGCCCGATCTGTTCGTAGGTCATGCCGTCGAACAGGCTATGGATAAACGCCTGCCGCGCCTGATGCCCAAGGCCCTTGAGCAGGCGGTCCAACTGCAACAGGGTTTCGATCAGCATCGCGTGTTCCTGGGGCGAGGGCAGCTCGCTGTGAGGCTGCTCCTCCAGGGTCGCCAGGTACGCCCGCTCCAGGTCGGCCCGGCGCCAGTGATCGATCATCAGCCGTTTGGCGATGGTGGTCAGCAGCGCCCGGGGCTCGCGCACCGCGGCCAGATCCTCGATCCCCAGCAAGCGCATGAAGGCCTCGGCGGCAATGTCCTCGGCACTGTCCTGGCAACCCAGCAAACGGCTGACCCGAGCGCGCAACCAACCGTAGTTTTTGCTGAACAGGTGGGTGAAGTGATGATGGGAAGTACTAGGCATGGCAGGCAATCACGAGCAAGCGGATGGGCAATGTTGGCGAATGCGCTTGATTAAATAAAAGAATAAAAAGTGTGAGGGTTATTACTTTTTATCGGGAGCAGGGGCCGCGTGCCGCCCTGTATCAGGCGCCACGCGGCCCGGCCGCCCGTTACTGGTAGCCGTTGTTGGCGAGATAGGTCAGGGTCACCCGCGACAGCGCGCGCACGCCCACGGGCAGGGCCTGGTCGTCCACCAGGAATTTGGGTGAGTGGTTGGGCCAGGCCTTGGCCGGGTCGATACCGTCGGGGGTGACGCCGAGGCCGAAAAACAGCGCCGGAATGCGCCGCGAGTACTCGGCGAAGTCATCGGCGGCGTAGACCCCGGAGCCCAGGGTGACGGGCTTGCCGGACGAGGCTTCAAGCTGGGGCAGGAGTTTGTCCACCAGGTCGGTGTTGTTGTAGCCGGCCGGGTAGCTGCCGGGGAGAATCTCGACTTTGGCGCTGGCCCCGGCGCTTTCGGCAATTTTGCTCGCGGTGCGTTGCAGGCGGCTGATCACATCGTCGCGCTGGGCGTCGGTGAGGGTGCGCAGGGTGCCTTCCATGCGCACTTCGGCGGGGATGATGTTGCTGCGCACGCCGGCGTCGATCTTGCCGATGGAGATCACCGGGGCGGGCAGGGCCACCAGGTTCACCTGGCGGCTGGGGATGGTCTGCCAGCCGAGGATGATCTGCGCCGCCAGGGGGAAGGGGTCGATCCCGGCCCAGGGGAAGGCGCCGTGGGTCTGCTCGCCGGTGATGGTGGCGACGAAGTTGTCCGAGGCGGCGGTGGTGCGTTGGCGACTCACCGAAAGGGTGCCGGACACCCCCGGCCCCACGTGCAGGCCGAAGATGGCTTGCGGCGCCGGGTTGGCCAGCACCCCTTGCTCGATCATCAGCCGGGCACCGCCGGTTTCTCCCACCGGCACGCCTTCTTCGGCCGGCTGGAAAATGAACTTGACGCTGCCGGGCAGGCTGTCCTTGCGCGCCGCCAGGACCTGGGCCACCCCCAGCACAATGGCGATGTGCGCATCGTGGCCGCAGGCGTGCATGACCCCGACTTTCTTTCCCGCCTGGCTGAAGTCATTGCCGCTGTAGGTCTGGGTCACGGTCGAGGCATAGGGCAGGCCGGTCTGCTCGGTGACCGGCAGCGCGTCCAGTTCGGAACGAATGGCCACCACCGGTCCCGGCTTGCCGCCGCGCAACAGCCCGACCACGCCGGTGTGGCCGATGTCGGTCTGCACCTCCAGGCCCAGCTCACGCAGGCGCGCGGCCACCAACTTGGCGGTGCGCACTTCGCGGTTGCCCAGCTCCGGGTGTTGATGGATATCGTGGCGCAGCTCGATCAGTTGCGGGGTGGCCTGGCGGATATCCTGGTCGAGGGTCTGCAGGCGCTCGGCATCCACCACGGCGGCGCTGGCGGTGTTGTGGAGCAGGGAAGAGAACAGCAATCCGGCGCTGATGCCGAGTCGGGAGAAAGAGTGATTCATGCAAGGCCTCTGGGTTGGAACGGCAGGGCCCGAAGTCGGGCGCAACGGCGTTAACGCAGAAAGCATGCCAGCCCGCTTGCAGGCCGCCAGGCCGGCGTTGCGTGGGGGGTCAGGCGTAGGGATGCACCCGGCGCAACAGCCGGTTGCTGATGGTCTGCTGCTCTGCCAGCAGCCAGCGCCGGAAACCTGTGGGGCTCCCGGCGCTGAGCTTGGGCGGCGTTAAACGTGCCCGAGCGTCGTTCGCTGGACCGTGGACCGGCTTAGAAGCTGTAGTCGGCGGTGACGAAGAACGAGCGCGGTTCACCCATCAGCCATTGCTGGCCATTGTTCTGCTGGGCCACGGCGTAGCGCCGGTCGAGCAGGTTGTTGAGTTGCAGGCCCAGGCGCACATCCCGTTGCAGCTGCCAGCCGAGGTTGGCGTCGAGCACGGTGTAGCCCGGAACCTGGGTGGTGTTGGCCGTATTGGCATAACGCGCGTCGACATAGCGCAGGCCCATGCCGGCTGTCAGGTCCTGGCTCAGGGTCTTGTTCAACCACAGGTTGGCGCTGCGCCGCGGCACGTTACTCGGGCGATTGCCGGCGCGCGAGACCACCTGGCCCGACACCACTTCATCGAAGTCGTCGTATTCGGCCCGCACCAGCGCGGCATTGGCCGAGACCTGCCAGTCGTGGGCCAGGGCCAGCTCCAGGGACGCCTCCAGGCCGTCGGCGGACTGCTGGCCGACCTGTTGCGCCTGGCGCGTGACCGGGTCGCTGCTGAGCAGTTTTTTCTTGACGATATGGTAGGCCGCCAGGGTCCATTCACCGCGCCCGTCCCAGAACTGTTGCTTGAGGCCGAACTCGGTCTGCCGGGCCTCGGTCAGGTCCATCTGCTGATCGTCGGCATTGAGGCTGATCAGATCGTCGACCCCGTCTTCGCTGGTCGAATACTGGCCGTACAGCGACAGTTGGTCGGTGACCGCGAACACCAGCCCGGCGCGCCAGTTGCCACCCGTGAGGCTGCGGTCGCTGCGGCTGCCGGCACGCTGGTCGTCGCGCTCGATGTGGTTCTGGTCGCGGCGCACGCCGGTCACCAGGGACCAGCGCTCGGACAGCTGCAAGCGGTTCTCGGCAAACAG
Organism: Pseudomonas sp. CF161; assembly: GCF_000416215.1. NCBI lineage: Bacteria > Pseudomonadati > Pseudomonadota > Gammaproteobacteria > Pseudomonadales > Pseudomonadaceae > Pseudomonas > Pseudomonas sp. CF161. The sequence continues at coordinate 34,328 of NZ_ATLP01000099.1, read as the reverse complement.
GGCAAAGGTGCGGGTGGTGCTGTCGGTTTGCGGGGAAAACCTGGATTGACTCTGGAAATACCCCGGGGTCGGCTGCCAGGGGTCGATGGTGCCGCCCGCGACGTCTTGGTAAGGCGAGTTGCTGTCGACCCCGAAACGGACTTTATTGACCTCGGTGCCGACCACCGTGCGGCTGTCCAGGCCGAACAGTGAATGGTTGAAGGTGAAGCTCTGGCGGTCGCCCATCTGCTCCTGGTCGTGCTTGATCTCCAGATAGTCCTGGCGCAGCAGTTGCCCGTTTGCGGGTTGCCAGCTGTAGGTTTCGGCGTTGCGCCAATGGCGGCGGCTCTTGATGTAATACAGCTGGTTGCTGGCGCTGACGCTGTCGCTCAGGTTCCAGTTGGTGTTGAGCCGGGTCCATTCATCGTTGTTGCGCTGCACGGCGTTGCGCAGGTTGTAGTTCTTGTCGCGCAGGCTGTCGCGGTAGTGCCCGTCGAGCAGGGGCGTGCCGAAGTAGCTGCTCGGCTCGCTGTCGCCACGCTCATGGGCGAAGGTGAAGCTCAGGTCATCGCTGGCCTGCCAGCGCAGGGCTGCGCTGAGGGCCAGGCTGCGCGAGTCGCCGTGGTCGACCCAACCGTTGCTTTGCTGCTGGTTCAGGGTCAGGCGATAGCTCAGGGTGTCGCTGAGGGAACCGCCGCTGTCCAGGCCCAGTTGCTGGCGATCGTTGGAGCCATAACCCAAGCGCAGGCGGTTGCGCACTTCACCTTCGAAGGGCTGCTTCGAGATCACATTGACCACCGCTCCGGTGGCGCCTTCGCCATAGAGCACCGAGGCCGGGCCACGGATCACGTCGATGCGTTCAACCATCCACGGGTCGACCGGAAACGTCAGGCTGCCGGCACCGGTGTACAGGCGCGCGCCGTCGAACAGGGTCATGACCGAGCTGTGCCCGGTAAAGCCCCGCGCCGCCAGCGCAGTGTTGCCGTTGCCCGGGGCGGCGATGCTGGTGATGCCCGGGGAGCGGGTCACGGCGTCCTGCACCGTGAGGTTGTTGCGGTTATCGATGGCGTCCTGGCCGAGGCTGCTGGTGCTGGCGGGGTTTTCCAGGGCGCTCAGGTTCAGCCGTGAACCGGCGGGCAGCGGTGTGCTGAGGGAGGTGTCATCGCCCTTGGCGACTTCGCTGACCAGGGTCGCCGGCAAGGCCAGCGCACGCGGGTCGGTTTCGGCAAAGGTCAGGGATGAAAAGGCCATGCAGGGTAGAAAAGTGATCGGCAGGGATCGGCTTGCGAGGCTTTGGAGCAGGGGATTGCGGGACATGCTATTCCAACTGAGTCAGGAAAGAATGAAACCCGGAGGGAACAACGCATAGGGAATCGCAGGCGCACGCGCCCACGCAAACCGGACTGCGCCCGCCCACCGCGGGGTTGCCAAACGAAGTTGCAGGCCGGTCTCCGGGCTCGCGAGGGTCATGAAGCATTCACCTTCCCATGCCGGAGCACAGTGGTCTGTCGAATGCTTCGCTCGCTTACCGTTGCGGGGGCAGCGCCGGACTGATCACCGAAGTGACGCACCGGCTTCCCGTTTAATCCCATGCACGGCGGCATGGGACACCTGTAACTGGCGCGCATATGACCATTGATGAATTTCTTCGTCAATGCGCAAAGCCGCTTCAGGGGGTGGCCAGGGTCTGCGGCGGCTCGTATTCGGTTTCGGCGAAGTTGAAGTAGGTAGTGCCAGCATGCTGGGTGATCTGCGGTTCGCAGCGGCCAAAGGGTTCAGACAGATGCCCCTTGCCGTTGACCACCTTGAGCAGCATTTGCTCCTGGGCACTGCAGCCATTGCCGGACCACGCGGCACTCACCAGAAACAGCCCATCGCCCAGGTGCTGTACGGCTTCGAACGACATGCCGTCGCTGAGCAGGGCCGACTTCCGGATCAGGGCACCGTTGACCAGCAATTGGCTGGGCGGGTTTTTATTGCCGTCATGCTGCTCGGCAATCACCTGCACCTTGTCGTTGCCGTTGACGGCCTGGGTCTGGGTGCTGATCTCCAGTGCCGGGTAGCGACGGGCCTTGGCTGCTTCCACGGCGTTGGTTTCGCGGGGCACCAGGCCCATGCCGGCGGGGCCGCGCACAGTCACGAAATCGGCAGGTTTGGCCGCTTCCAGGGCGCGCACGGCGTCGAAGTCCCAGTAATTGACCCGGGTCACCGCCATGCGCGAAGGCGCAGGCTCGATCACGCTCAGCTCGAACTGCTTGCCGGTCATGTTCGGCGCATACAGGTAGGACAGGTGGTCCAGCGATGCCTGGGCATGTACCGCGACCTGGGTGGTCTGGGTGAACGCCTGCAGCGGGCCTGAGTAACGGGCCAGGGCCTGGTCGGCGAGCTTCTTGCCGGCGGTGAGCGAACCTTTTACCTCGGCTTCCAGGGCGATGACCTTGTGATCGGGGCCGAAGGTGTAGGTCGCCGATTCATAGGGCTTGTCGCGGTTGACCTCGGTGCGCCGGGTGTTGCTGAAGTAGATCGTCTGGTAGCGCAGGAACACCGTCAGCGAATGGATGCCCGCCGGGCCGGAGCCGGTGTAGGTCATGCAGCCCCGGGGGCAGGTTTCCTGAAGCAGCAGATTGACTTCGTCATAGGGCATGCCGAGTGCAACGTCATGCACGGTAAAGTCCGGGGCCGCCAGCAGCGTCGGCGAGACCAGTGCCGCCGCCAGCGCGAGCGCGTTGAATGTGTGCTTCAAGACCATCTCCTGGTTGTCCAATGGCGGGGCCGTTGGGCCCCACGCCGCAATCCTTGCCAGCAAATGGCATGGCCTGTGTGGCTATCGGCTGCTGGCGATTGGCCTTGAGCGGCAATGCGCTGCACCCCGCGCGGGGCTGGCCCGGGCGCGGTAAAACCTGAGCAATCAGACGCAACATGGTGAAGAATATAGCGCTTGCCTGATGAGCCCCGACCGGGGCCGTCGCCCCGAAATCGCTGCCGCCGGCGGCAGGTAACCAAGGAACAGAATGCTTTTTGTAGTGATGCTGGGGGGCAAACACCCCAGGGCCAAGATTGAGGTCCACGACGTGGTGTTCGCCATCGCCGACAGCCTGGAAGCGGCCTACCCGCAACTGCGCGAAGGCTGGTTTGGCAGCCCGGCGGGGCTGCATATCGATTCGTGGATGCAGGTCGATGGCGTGGAAGGGTGGAAGGTGCAGTTGAGCCCGCTGGCGCCTCTGCCCGGGGCCCCGCGCCTGTATTTCATCAACCTCGGCGGTTATGAGGCCCAGGCCTTCGGCGAGGCCCACCACTACCTGCTGGTGGTGGCCCACGACAAGGCTGAAGCCAAGGCCAAGGGCAAGCGGCAGATGCTCAGCCACTGGAGCAAGGCCCATACCGATGCGCTGATGGACGTCGACGACTGCCTGCCGATCGATGCCGTGGACGGGCGCTATATCCACCTGGTAGAGGGCGAGCATCGCGGGGTGGTCCAGCGCAACGACTACATCGTGATTCCCCGCTGAGCCCCGGTGGCTGACGCTGGTTTCAGGCCGGAGCGTCGAGCTTTTGCGCCAGTTCCAGGTTCAGTCGGTAGTGTTCGTCCAGCGGCACCGCGCGCCGGCTGCTGCCGTTGATGCTGCCTTCGGCGGTCCACAGGAACGGGTAGAAGCTCATGCACTGGTCTGCGCCGAGCTGCGGCAGTTCACGCTGCCAGCCGTCCCAGCGCAGTTCCTGGTAGAACTGCCCCAGGCGTTCGCTCAGGGCCCATTCGACGAAGTCCGAGTAGCCGATTTCCAGGGCTTCCCAGCGCAGGGTGTCCGGTGCCCAGTAGTACAGGGCCCCGGTATCGTCGCCGAGGCCGCCGCCGTTGATGGCAAAGAAGCCGCCCGCGGCATCGTCGGCGACCAGCATTGCGCCCTGGATGCGCTCCTGATTCCAGTCCCGCAGGTTGCGTGGCAGCCGTGCATGCCCCGACCCCAGCAGTCGCAGCCAGCCGTCATCGATCAACAGCCCGCCGCTTTCGTAGGCCATGGCCCCGAGCACCGAGCGCGTGCTCACGCCGAGTGCCAGCAGGATGGCCTCGCGATCCGGCGCCGGCGCCAGCCATTCGCAGCGATGGGGGGAGCGGGCGATCCACGCCTCGATCAAGGGCAGGGCCGGGTCGGTGAGGTTGAGCAGTTGATCGAGGGTTGGCACGTCAAATCCTTTTTTGCAGCAGGCACTCGCCAGGGGGCGCCGATCATATCAGGCCGGTAGCCGCTGCCGAAGGCACTGGCCCGGGTTCGCATGTAGCCGCTGCCGCAGCCTCGCGCGGCTCGGCAGCGGCTACGGGGTATGGGATATTTTTGGGGGCTGATGAAAAGCGCCGCTCACTTAGTCACACTGTGCGGGCTTTTCCTGGGTGCTTTCGGGCAGCCACACAGAGTCGGGCACCAGGGCAGGATCCTCTTATTGATTGATGGAGCACTCAGACGTCATGGTTAAATCAACGCAGAAAAACAGCCGTTTCAAAATGGCATCCATTGGCGTACTGACCGCGTTTCTGGCGGTCGGCGTGGCCAACAGTTTCGCCGAGGACAAGGGAGTCCAGGGAATGCACAGCCTCCAGTTTCGCAAGGTCATCGACCTCAGCCACGTTATCAGCCCCTCCATACCGTTATGGCCCAACGACCCGCCAGTGACCTTCGATGTCGTGGCCACGCTGGACAAGGACGGCTATTACCTGCGGCGCTTCAGCATCGGTGAGCACAGCGCGACCCATATGAATGCGCCCAACAGTTTTCACGCCAAGGGCATGGGCATCGACGGCTATGCGCCCGAGTCGCTGATCCGGCCGGCGGTGGTGATCGATGTGCGCAGCCAATCCAAGGCCAACGCCGACTACGTGATCGGCGTGCAGGACATCGAAAAATGGGAGCGCGAACACGGCAAGATCGCCAAGGGCTCGCTGGTACTCTTCTACACCGGCTGGCAAGCCCTGTGGAACGACCCCAAGGCCTTTATCAATGCCGACGCCAAGGGCCCGCACTTCCCCGGGGTCGGTGCCGAGACCAGCAAGTTTCTGCTGGAGAAGCGCCAGATCGCCGGCGTGGGCATCGACACCCATGGCGCCGACCCGGGCCAGGATGAGGTGTACGCCACCAACAGCCAGGTGCTGGAGAAAAACGGCATCATTCTCGAATGCCTGACCAACCTTGACCAGTTGCCGGCCAAGGGCGCGACGCTGGTCATCGGGATATTGCGGCTGCAGGAAGGTTCGGGCTCGCCCGTGGCCGTTACCGCCCTGGTGCCTTGAGGGGTCATTGACGGGAACGCGTGTCCACTGGCGGGGCGCTGGCCTGGATCTGCTGCCGGTAGTTGGATGCGCGTTGCAACACGCTGGTCAAGGCCTGCAGGTTGGCGGGCTTGGTCAGGATGTCATTGGCGCCCGCCGCCCTGAAGCGCTCGACCTCGCTGGAAAACGCGCTCGCGGTAAAGGCCACGATGTAGCAGTTCTCGCTCAAGGGCAGGTCACGGATTTCCTCGATGGCTTCGAGCCCGGTCATCACCGGCATGTTGATGTCCATCAGGATCAGGTCCGGGATCGAGCCCACGCAGTGCTTGATCGCCTCCAGCCCATTGTCGGCCAGCTGCGGTGCGTAGCCGAGCCGTTGCAGCATCGCCATCGCCACTTTCTGGCTCACCGGGTGGTTCTCCACCAGGAGGACGTCGAGGGGGAAGCGCTCGGCGAACGACGAGTCGAAGTCCACCACCACATCCTGCTCCTCGCCCTTGGGGATCTCCGCCCCGGAGAACGGCTCCATGGGCAGGGAAAACGAGAAAATCGAGCCGACGCCAAACTTGCTGCTGAAGGACAGGGTGCCATTTTGCGCTTCCACCAGGTTCTTGCAGATCGACAAGCCCAGGCCGCTGCCGGAAAAGCGCTGGTTGATCGGCCCCTCGAACTGGGCAAAGGGTTTGAACAGGCTGTCTTGCAGCTCGCTGGGTATGCCGACCCCGGTGTCGTAGATGGAAAACGCCAGGCGCGCGCGCGGGCCATAGCCGTTGGTGGTCACCACCAGCGACACCTTGCCGGTCTCGGTGAACTTGACCGCGTTGCCCAGCAGGTTGATGAGGATCTGGTGCAGGCAGTCGGCGTCGGTCTTCACCAGCGCCGGAACCTGGGGCGCAATCTGCACCTCCAGCACCACCGGTTTGTCCTGCAGCCCCTGGCGGATCATCTCGACGCTGGAGGCAATCAGGGTGCGCAACTCGAAGACCCGGGGCTTGAGTTCAAGCTTGCCGGCTTCGATTTTCGCCAGGTCGAGGATGTTGTCGATCAGCGACAGCAGGGTGCGTCCGCTGCTGTGGATGGTCTTCACCAGGCCGCGCTGTTCCGGGCTCAAGGGCGAGTCGGCGAGCAGCTCGGTCGCGCCGATCACGCCATACATGGGGGTACGGATCTCATGGCTCATGGTGGCCAGGAATCGGGTTTTGGAGCGGTCGGCATCTTCAGCGGCATTCTTGGCCTGCTTCAGCACCTGTTCGTTGATCTGTAGCTGTTGCAGGTGCGAGCGCACGCGCAGCAAGTCCACGACAAACAGCAGGCTGAAGGCGAGAAACACCAGGATCGCCAGGATGATGTGGTGCAGGGAGTCCCGATGGAGCTGGTGGTAGTAATCGGCCAGGGTGATTTCCGCACCCGCGACGTAGACAGTCCCGTCCTTGGAGTGCAGGGGCACGAACACCGCTCGAAAATCTCCCCAGTGATCGGTGTAGTCGATCCACACCGGCTTGGTGCTTTCGAAACTGTCGACCAGTGCCTGGCTGGCATCCGGGTAAGGGTCGAAAAAGCGCACGAAATTCTGGTTCTCGACCTCGGTCTTCGACGCGCTGGAACTGGCCAGGTAAGCCACGCCCTCGCGTTTGATCACGGTGTAGACGAACGCCGTGCCCAGGGCTTCGTTGAACCGCGACAGCCGATTGATGGCGTCCAGGTCTTCGGCTTCGGTCTTGGACTGCTTGTCGACCAGGTGGTCGTGGTAGTTGTCGCCGAGAATCGCGGCGGTGCCCAGCGCGGCATACAGCAGTTTGTTGTTGATGTTCTCAGTGAGGATTCCCTGGGTTTCAACGTAGAGGTAATAGATGTAGCCACTCACCCCGACGATATAAACCAGCAGCAAAGCCCATGTTTTCCTTCTGAGTTTGAACATTGATCCCAGCCTCCGTGCCAGTAGAACCGGACGATCAATGTGCGATCTCCGGGCGTTCCTTGCGCGGAGCATAATTTGGCAGGGGGTGGAAAACCATTATTTTATTTTCAGCCTGCCGCCGCTGCCGCCAGGCCTTTGGCCATGGGGCGCGGCGCTGGTGCCGGACCAAAAAATCAATATGGCACGCAGATGCAAATAACTGGCATACACAGACACGTTTTGCGGATCCAGCTTTGATCTAATCCCGTTCACCGGACAGGCACCCTGCAAGGGCCTGCCACGCTGTCACCCAGAACGGGATAACAAAAATAATGAAACGCTTGATACCGCTTGCTGCTATTTGCCTCTCGACCCTGGCCCTGGCCGCGCCGCCGACCCCAGGCGCAGTCGACGAGAAACGCCTGCTCAACGCTGACCAGGAACCCCAGAACTGGATGGCCCACGGGCGCACCTACGATGAACAGCGCTTCAGCCCGCTGAACCAGGTCAACGACAAGAACGTCGCCGGCCTGGGCCTGGCCTGGACTCAGAAGCTCGACATCGACCGTGGCACCGAAGCCACGCCGATCGTGGTCGATGGGGTGATGTACACCACCGGCGCCTTCAGCATTGTCTATGCCTTCGATGCTGCCAGCGGCAAGCCGCTGTGGAAGTACGACCCGAAGATCCCCATGGAGAAACTCAGCCAGGGCTGCTGCGACGTGGTCAACCGTGGCGTCGCGGTGTGGCAGGGCAAGGTCTACCTCGGCAGCTTCGACGGACGTCTGATTGCCCTCGACGCGGCCACCGGCAAAGAGGTCTGGAGCGTCGACACCATCCTCGATCCGAACAAGAGCTACACCATCACCGGGGCTCCGCGGGTGGTCAAAGGCAAGGTGCTGATCGGCAATGGTGGCGCCGAATTCGGCGTGCGCGGCTACATCACGGCCTATGACGCCGAGAGCGGCAAACAGGCCTGGCGCTTCTTCACCGTGCCGGGCGACCCGGCGCTGCCACCGGAAAACCCGGCCATGGCCAAGGCCATGAAGACCTGGAAGGGCAATGGCTGGGTCAAGTGGGGCGGAGGCGGCACGGTGTGGGACTCGATGTCCTACGACCCGCAGCTGGACCTGCTGTATGTCGGCACCGGCAACGGTTCGCCCTGGAACTACGAGTTCCGCAGCCAGGGCGAGGGCGACAACCTGTACCTGTCGTCCATCGTCGCCCTGCGCCCGGATACCGGCGAATACGTCTGGCACTTCCAGGTGACCCCGGGGGACCGCTGGGACTTCACCGCGACCCAGCAGATCATCCTTGCCGATATCAAGATCGACGGCGCCGTGCGCAAGGTGCTGATGCAGGCGCCGAAGAACGGCTTCTTCTACGTCATCGACCGCACCAACGGCCAGTTCATTTCCGGGCGCAACTTTGTCCAGGTCAACTGGGCCAGCGGCCTCGATCCCAAGACCGGGCGCCCGATCCTCACCGCCCAGGCCGATTACTCCAAGGAGCCCAAGGTGGTGCAGCCGAGCTTTCTCGGCGGCCACAGCTGGCACCCGATGTCCTATAACCCGGCCACCGGCTACGTCTATATCCCGGCCCAGGACACCCTGGCCGAGCTCAAGGCGGCAGACAAACCGCTGTTCCTGCCGAGCAAGTCGGTGGTCAATTTCGGCCTCGACGTGCCGGACCTGCCGGAGGATCCCAAGGTCCTGAACCAGATCCGCAGCGCCTGGCGCGGGCACCTGATTGCCTGGGACCCGGTCAAGCAGCAGGCCGCCTGGACCCACGACTACGTCGAGTCGGGCAATGGCGGCACCTTGAGCACCGCCGGCAACCTGGTGTTCCAGGGCACCTCCGATGGCCGGGTCATGGCCTTCAGCGCCGACAAGGGCGAGCCACTCTGGGAGCACCGGGCCAACTCCGGGGTGCTGGGCGGGCCGGTCACCTACCAGATCAAGGGCGAGCAGTACGTGGCCTTCATGGCCGGCTGGGGCGGGATCATGCCGCTGATTGCCGGGCCGCTGACCGACAAGGGCAAGGTCCGGCCCGAATCCCGGGTGCTGGTATTCAAGCTCGGGGCCAAGGAGCAGCTGCCGCCACCGCGCCAGGCGCCGGTGCTGCCGCCGCAAGTGCCGGCACTGACCGCCTCGGCGGAGCAGATCAAACAGGGGCGGACCTTGTTCAACGGCATGTGTGGCGCCTGCCACGGCCTGAACGCAGCCAGCGGCGGGGTGATTCCCGACCTGCGCTACCTGACGCCGGACAAGCACCTGGCCTTTGTCGGCATCGTCAGCGGGGCCTTCATGAACAAGGGCATGCCGAGCTTTGCCGGGGTCCTGGACATGCCGCAAATGGAGCTGATCCACCAGTACATCATCAAGCGCAGCCTGGATTTGCGTGCGCTGACCGACACCGCCACCACCCAGTAAAGCGTCACGGGGGCCACCCGGCATCTGCCGGGCAGGCCCACGGGCGAGCCGTGCCTTAGCCATTCCAACAACAATATCCGCTAGACAGGTGAACTGATGAAAACGCTTTTTTCCAGCAAAAGTGCTGCCTTGCCGTGCTCGCTGTTAATGGCCTTGCTTGCAGGCCAGGCCCTGGCCGACGTCAAGCCCGACTCCGGCGACTACGCGGCGCTGCCGGCGGGCACCGACCTGCTGTTGCTGTACCAGCAGAACCCGCGAATCGACAAGTCGTACCAGGGCGGTAAAAAAGTCGCCGACAACCTCGACCTCGACCTGACCGTCGAAGTGCTGCGGCTGGTGCACTTCACCGAGTTTTTCAACACCGGCTATATCTGGGACCCACAGATCGTCATCCCCTACGGCCATCAGGACCTGGGGGCCAGCGGGCAGAAGTACACCGGCTTGGGTGACATCACCTTTGGCGCCACGCTCTGGACCCTGGCCGACATGGAGCGCAACCGGCACCTGGGCTGGTCGATGTTCATCACCGCGCCCACCGGCGATCACAAGAACCAGGGGTTTGCCCTGAGCAACAACCGCTGGGCAGCGGATTTCCAGGTGGGTTATGTGCATGGCTTCAACGACAAGTGGACCTGGGACGTGATTGGCGAAACCGAGTTCTACCAGGAGCAGCGCGACACCGGTGCCCACCGCGATCCGCTGATCCAGCTGCACAATCACTTGCGCTACAACTTCACCCCGCAGACCTCGGTGGCCCTGTCATATCGGCATAACTGGGGCTCGCGCGAGACCCTTGACGGGCAGACCCTGGACACCAGCCACAACAACGGCACCGTGGGCCTGTCTGCAACCACCATGCTCGGCAAGCAGTGGCAGGTGATGGGCCAGTACTGGCGCGATGTGGCGGTGCGCTCAGGACCCATGACCGACCATTCGCTGCAATTTCGCCTGGCGTATATCTACTGAAGACCAGGGCCACGGGCATGGCAGGGTAGATCGGGCGAACCCCGGATGAAAGCGGTGGTCTGACTGCCGTCGAGCGCGTATGCTCGCCGGCGCTTTTCAGGGCTTGACCCCGGCAGGCGCTTATCTTTTTTTTGGAGGTCCATGACATGAAGTCCCTGTTTCGTCCCGGTTTGCTGCTGGTTCTGGCACTGCCCCTGGTACTGGCCGCTTGTGGCGACAAAGAGCCCGAGCAGCGCACCGCGTTCAGCCAGTTTCTGCAGACCCGCATCCTCGACAAGCCTGGCGTACGCGTACCGCAACTGACCGCGGATGAGAGCAAAGCGTTTGGCGACTACAGCCGTCACTACGCGGTGATCAGCGATTTCAATGCCGGCATGGACGCGTCGGTCAAGCCTTTAGGCGAGCTGATGCAGAAGGGGGCGATGCGTTCCCTGGGCGATGTCATCGCCCGTCGTGACGATATCCAGGCGATCCAGGCCGGGCTCAATAACATGGCCACCCAACTGACCAGCGAACAGGCCAAGGCGGATGCGGCGCACGCCCAGCTCAAGCAGCCCGAGGACTTGAAGGTGGTGTATGACAAAGCCTACGACAAGACCGTCAGCGTGCCGGCCAACACCTTTCGCGAGGTGCTGCCGCAGATCAATGGCACCTTCGCCAGCAGCCTGAAGATTGCCGATTACGTGAACGCCCATAAAGGCCAGATCGAGATTTCCGGGGCGGTGGTCAAGGTCCAGGACCCGGCAGTCCAGGCCGAGTTGAATGCCCTGCTGCAAGAGCTGAGCAGCCAGGCGAAAAACGTCCAGCAGGCCCAGGCCCGCTTGCAGAGCCTGATGACCGGCCGCTAAGCCGGCGCAAAAAAACGCCACTCAATCGAGTGGCGTTTTTGCATCCGTCGTTGCTGCCGAGTGCGCGAGGCCTATGCAACGCCGCGTTTCTTTCTGGTGTAGCTCCGGCGTCCATGCCGGCCAGCGCAGCCGCGTGCCTCGGCAGCGGCTACGGTTAGTGGGAGTGCCGGGGTTCGCCGCTGCGGGCGATGATGCGCAGGTGCAGGGTGGCCGGTTCCAGGCAGCCGCCGGTGGAGAGTTGGCCTACCAGCTGTCGGTAGAGTTCCTGCCACGGGGTTTGCGAGGCGGGGATGCTGGGTTTCCACAGCGCTCGGCGCCGCTCCAGTTCGGCCTCATCCACCAGCAGATTGACCTTGCGCGCGTTGAGGTCGACGCTCAACCGGTCGTTGGTTTGCAGCAGCGCCAGACCACCGCCCACGGCCGCTTCCGGCGACATATTGAGAATCGACGGGCTGGCCGAGGTGCCGCTCTGGCGGCCGTCACCCAGGCAGGGCAGGGAGTCGATGCCACGCTTGATCAGCGCCGCGGGCGGGGCCATGTTCACCACTTCGGCGCTGCCCGGGTAGCCGACGTTGCCCACGCCACGGATCACCAGGATGCAGCGTTCGTCGATATCCAGCGCCGGGTCGTTGATCCGCGCGTGGTAGTCCTCCGGGCCTTCAAACACGATGGCCCGTGCCTCGAAGCTGTTTTCCGCGCCGGGCTCGGAGAGGTAGGTCTTGCGAAACGCCTCGCCCACCACCGACATTTTCATGATCGCGCTGTCGAAGAAATTGCCGCTGAGCACGATAAAACCCGCACGGTGTTTGAGGGGCGCGTCAAAGGCGTGAATCACATCGGCATTGCTGGTCAGGCTGTTGCGCACGATCTCGCCGATGCTCAAGCCGCTGACCGAGGCACAGTCTTCGTGCAGGCGCCCGGCCTTTTGCAACTCGTGCATCACCGCCGGTACGCCGCCGGCGCGGTGGAAACCTTCGCCCAGGTACTTGCCGGCCGGCATGCAGTTCACCAGCAGCGGCACGTCTTCGCCGATGCGTTGCCAGTCATCCAGGCTCAGTTCGACCCCCATATGCCGGGCGATGGCGATCAGGTGCGGCGGGCAGTTGCTCGAAGCGCCCAGGGCCGAGGCCACGGCAATCGCATTTTCGAAGGCCTCGCGGGTCATGATCTGTGACGGGCGTACATCCTGGCGCACCAGCTCGCAGATACGCTTGCCGGTGGCATAGGCCATCTGCCCGCGCTCGCGGTAGGGCGCCGGGATGCTCGCGCAGCCTGGCAGCGACATGCCCAGGGCTTCGGCCAGGGCGTTCATCGACAGGGCGGTGCCCATGGTGTTGCAGTGACCGACCGAGGGCGAGGCCGCGGTGGTCATCTCCATAAAACCTTCGTAATCGATGTCGCCGGCGGCCAGCAGGTTGCGTGCATGCCACAGCACGGTGCCGGAGCCGATCAGTTCGCCTTTGTGATGGCCGTCGAGCATCGGCCCGCCCGACAGCACGATGGCCGGCAGGTCGGTGGTGGCCGCCGCCATCAGGCAGGCGGGGGTGGTCTTGTCGCAGCCGGTGGTCAGCACCACGCCGTCCAGCGGGTAGCCGTGGAGGATCTCCACCAGCCCCAGATAGGCCAGGTTGCGGTCCAGCGAGGCAGTGGGCCGGCGAGTCTGCTCGGCGATGGGGTGCACCGGAAACTCCATGGGGATGCCGCCGGCATCGCGAATCCCGGCCTTGACCCGCTGGGCCAGCTCCAGGTGGTGGCGGTTGCACGGGGTGAGGTCGCTGCCGGTCTGGGCGATGCCGATGATCGGCCGCCCCGATTGCAGCTCTTCGCGGGTCATGCCGTAGTTCATGTAGCGCTCGACGTAGAGCGCGGTCATATCGGCGTGGGCAGGGTCGTTGAACCATTGTTCGCTGCGCAGGGGGCGTCTCGGGGTGTCGCTCATGGTGCGGTTCTCTCTTGTAATTGGGATGAATCGATACCGGCGGCGGCCTCAGCGGGCCAGCAGGCCACGCGCGGCCAGGTTGCGCAGCAGCGCGCTCAGGCCAAAGGTCCAGGGCGCGGCCTCGCTGCTGTGGGTCACCTGATTGTGCAGGCTGCCCAGCAGCGGGCTGCTGATGCTGACCTGGTCTCCCAGCTTGTGGGTGAAACCGCCTCCGACGTGATCACGGTCCTCGGTCGGGGCGAACAGGGTACCGAGAAACAGCAGGAAACCGTCGGGGTATTGGTGATTGGCGTTCAGGGTCTGCTGCACCAGGTCCTGGGGATCGCGGCTGATCTGGTCCATGGAGCTGGAACCCTGGATCCGGTAGCCATCTGCGCCCCGCACCTCAAGGTCGACCACGCAGCGGCGCACGTCATCCAGGCTGAAGCCTTCATCGAACAGGCGAATGAACGGCCCGATCGCGCAGGACGCGTTGTTGTCCTTGGCCTTGCTCAACAGCAGCGCACTGCGCCCTTCGAAGTCCCGCAGGTTGACGTCGTTGCCCAGGGTCGCGCCGTGGATCTGCCCGCGGCTGTTGACCGCCAGCACCACCTCCGGCTCGGGGTTGTTCCATTGCGAGCCGGGGTGGATGCCAATCTGGCTGCCGCTGCCGACCGCGGCGAGCACCGGGGCCTTGGTGAAAATTTCCGCATCGGGGCCGATCCCGACTTCCAGGTATTGCGACCACATGCCTTGCTCGATCAGCAGCGCCTTGAGGCGCTGAGCCTGCTCGGAGCCAGGGACGATCGAGCGCAGGTTGTCGCCGATGACCCCGTGGACGATGGCCCGCACCGCTTCAGCTTTGGCCGCATCGCCGCCAGCCTGCTCCTCGATGACGCGCTCGATCATGCTGGCGGCGAAGGTCACGCCGGCGGCCTTGATCACTTGCAGGTCCAGGGGCGGCAACAGGTACGGCTTGCCCGGGTCGCTGCCGGCACCGCTGTTGGCCAGCAGTTCGTCGAGGCTGCAGATAAACCTGCCCGGGGTCTGGCGCAGCGCCTCCAGCGGCGAGTCCGACTCCAGCAGCTCGCTCAAGGTGGCAAAGCGTGCCGACAGATCGAACACGCCGTCGGCCCGCAGGGCAATGGCCGATGGGCCGGCGATGGCCCCCGGAACCCAGGCGCGGCCGATCAGGGTGCCGCTCACGCCATCGGCGGGCAGGGTGTTGTGTGGGGTAAGCGATATCGACATGACGACTATTCCAGGTCCGTAAAGCCTTCACGCTAGGGCTGGGGGTCGATAAACTCCAATGACATATTTTCAATTATCGATAACGTACGGTTATTGTTTTGCGGGGGAGTGTCATGTCGGACCTGTCATTTTCAAGCTTCTGCGGTTGGCTCAAATTCAGGCATCTGCTGCTGATCGACACCCTGGGCCGCACGCGCAACATGCACCTCGCGGCGCAGCAGATGAACCTCAGCCAGCCGGCCATCAGCAAGATGCTCAAGGAAATCGAGAGCCTGCTGGGCTTCGCCCTGTTCGAACGCCAGTCGCGCAGCATGCCACCCACCGCCCTGGGCGAGCATGTGGTGCGGTACGCGCAGATTGCCCTCAATGATGCTCGGGCCTTTGTCGGGCAGATCAGCAGCCTGCGCGAAGGCGGCCACGGCCATCTCAAGGTCGGCGGGATTTTTGCCGCGACCGCAATTGCGCTGCCCGAGGCCATTTTGCAGATCAAGCAGCGCTGGCCGTTGCTGTCGATCGAAGTGGTGGAGCAGACCAGCAACCACTTGATGGAGATGCTCGAAGAGAAAAGGCTCGACCTGGCGGTGGCGCGCTTCACCGAACAAAGCCAGCGTCGGCGCTATGACTTCCAGCCCCTGGCCCCGGAGCCGTTCTGCATCGTGGTCAACAGCCGTCATCCGCTGGCCGAGGCCGGGCCGATCTCGCTGCAGCAACTGGTGAACCTGCCGTGGATCCTGTACCCGGTCGGCACCCCGATTCGCGGGCGCATGGAGCTGGCGTTCGCCGACGCCGGGGTGGAGATGCCGCGCAATACCGTGGACACCATTTCCATGCAGACCTTTCTTCAGGTCCTGCAACGGGGGCCGATGATCGGCATGCTGCCCGATGCCATGGTCAAGCCGCTGCTCGACAGCGGCCAGCTCAGAACCCTGGACACGCCGCTGCACCTGGTGCCCCAGGACTACGGGATCCTGACGCGCAAGGGCGAGCCGCTGGTGGGCGCGGCCCTGGAGTTTGCCGAAATACTCCTGGAAAACGCCCGGCTGACCCGGGAACAGGGCGGTTGAAATGGCCGCGATAAACCGGCACTTCCGATAACGGATCGTTATCGGTTAATCCAAAAATGCCATTGGGAAAGAATCGCGACCGGGCAGTAGAGTACGGACCAGATTTCAATCCGGGTCAGGAGACTGTCATGCCCCAATTGTCCGGTCACAACTTTATCGCTGGTGGCCGCAGCGCCGCCGGCTCGGTGCTGCTGCACAGCGTCGACGCCAGCACCGGCGAAGCGCTGCCGGGTGCTTTCGTCCAGGCCACCCTGGCCGAAGTTGGCGCCGCAGCGAATGCCGCTGCCCAGGCCGATCAGCTCTACCGCCACTTGCCGGCCGCGCGCCGTGCTGAATTTCTTGAGGCGATCGCCGTCGAGCTGGAGGCCCTGGGGGACGACTTCGTGGCCCTGGTGAACCGTGAAACCGCGCTGCCGGCAGGCCGTATCCAGGGCGAAAGGGCACGCACCAGCGGCCAGATGCGCCTGTTTGCCCAGGCCCTGCGCCGGGGTGACTTTTACGCCGCGCGCATCGACCTCGCCAGCCGCTGCCCCGGGTCGACCTGCGGCAATGCCGCCTGGGTGTGGGCCCGGTGGCGGTGTTCGGCGCCAGCAACTTTCCCCTGGCGTTCTCCACTGCTGGCGGCGACACCGCTGCTGCCCTGGCCGCCGGCTGCCCGGTGGTGTTCAAGGCCCACAGCGGGCACATGGCGACCGCCGAGCGGGTGGCTGCAGCGATCGTGCGCGCCGCCGAGAAAACCGGCATGCCGGCCGGGGTGTTCAATATGATTTTCGGTTCCGGGGTCGGCGAAGCGCTGGTCAAGCACCCGCTGATCCAGGCCGTGGGTTTTACCGGTTCACTCAAGGGCGGCCGCGCGCTGTGCGACATGGCCGCCGCCCGGCCGCAGCCGATCCCGGTGTTTGCCGAGATGAGCAGCATCAACCCGGTGCTGCTGCTACCCGAGGCACTGGCGGCCCGGGGCGAGCAGATCGCCGCCGAACTCGCCGCTTCGGTGGTGATGGGGGCCGGGCAGTTCTGCACCAACCCGGGGTTGGTGATCGGTATCCGTTCGCCGCAGTTCAGCGCCTTTATCCAGCGCCTGAGTACGCTGATTGGCGAGCAGCCCGGGCAAACCATGCTCAATGCCGGGGGCCTGCGCAGCTACGTGCAGGGCTGCGACGCCTTGCGCGCGCACCCGCAGATCCGCCATCTGGCAGGCGCGGCGCAACAGGGGCCAGCACGCCCGGGCGCAGTTGTTCCAGGCCGATGTCAGCCTGCTGCTGGAGCGGCGCCGAACTGCTGCAGGAAGAAGTCTTCGGCCCGGCCACGGTGCTGGTGGAAGTGGCCGACCGCGGCGAATTGCTGGCGGCCTTGCACGGCCTGCACGGGCAACTGACCGCGACCCTGATCGGCGCGCCGGCCGAGCTTGCGCAAGCGGGCGAACTGGTCACGTTGCTGGAAAGAAAGGTCGGCCGGGTGCTGGTCAACGGCTACCCGACCGGGGTCGAAGTGTGTGACGCCATGGTCCACGGCGGTCCCTGGCCGGCCACCTCCGATGCCCGGGGCACCTCGGTCGGGACCCTGGCCATCGAGCGTTTCCTGCGCCCGGTGTGCTACCAGAACTTCCCGGACGCCTTGCTCCCCCAAGCCTTGCAGAACAGCAACCCGCTGCACCTGACGCGCCTGGTCAATGGGGAAAACACCACCCAGGCCGTGTAATCCGCTGCACCGCCGGCTGAACGACTCAGCCGGCGCGACCCATTCGATAAAAACAATCAGGCATGTCCACATGCCCAGGGGTTATCTCCATGCAAACCATCTCCGAGCACCTGCCGGCGCAGGCGCAAGCCCGCGAACTGGATTTTGAAGACCGCACCTACCGCAAAGTCATCTGGCGCATCCTGCCGGTGCTGTTGTTGTGCTACATGGCCGCCTACCTGGACCGGGTCAATATCGGCTTTGCCAAGCTCGACATGCTCAACGAGCTGCAGTTCAGCAACACCATCTACGCCCTGGGCGCGAGCATGTTCTTCTGGGGCTACTTCCTGTTCGAGGTGCCGAGCAACCTGTTGCTGCATCGCTTCGGCGCGCGCTTCTGGATCGCCCGGATCATGCTCAGCTGGGCGGTGATCTCCATGGCGGTGGCCTACACCGTGCCGCTGGCGGGGCTGTTCGGCATCGAATCCCACACCATGTTCTACGTGCTGCGCTTTTTGCTGGGGATCTGCGAAGCCGGCTTCTTTCCCGGGGTGATCCTGTACCTCAACTACTGGTTTCCGACCCATCGCCAAAGCCGGGTGATGTCCGGGTTCCTGATGGCGATGCCCATCAGCCTGACCCTGGGCGGGATTCTTTCCGGCTGGCTGATGAACAGCATGCAAGGGGTGCAGGGCCTGTCCGGCTGGCAGTGGATGCTGATCATCGAGGGCATTCCGTCGATCATCATGGCGTTCGTGGTCATCGTTTGCCTGGCCGATAACATCGATAAGGCCAAGTGGCTGTCGGCAGCCGAGAAAGCCTTGCTCAAGGCCAATCTGCAAAGCGACAACCAGGGCAAGGCCACGCGCTTGAGCGAGGTGTTTTTCAACCCGCGGGTGTGGTTGCTGGTGCTGATCCTGTTGACCTTCAACACCGGCTTCTACGGCCTGGCGTTCTGGATGCCGTCGATCATCAAAAGCACCGGCATCACCAACAGCCTGCACATCGGCTTGCTCACGGCGATTCCCTATGCGGTGGCCACGGTGGCGATGCTGCTCAATGCCCGGCACTCCAACCGTACCGGCGAGCGCAGGCTGCATGCGGCGATCCCGGCCTTTATCGGCGGTGTGGGGCTGATCCTCAGTGCGTTTTTTGCCGACAACCTGCTGCTCTCGGTGCTGTTCCTGAGTGTCGCCGCCTCCGGGATCCTGAGCCTGATGCCGATTTTCTGGACCCTGCCGGGCACTGTGTTGTCCGGGGTCGCGGCGGCTGCCGGGATCGGCATGATCAACGCCATCGGCAACCTCTCGGGGTTTACCGGCTCGATGATCACGGCCGTGGCGGAAAACCTCACCGGCAATATCAACAACGGCACCTACGTCCTGGCCCTGTGCCTGTTTGTCAGCGGCGGGCTGATCCTGGCGATCCCCGCGGCGATGCTGGGGCGCAAGGCCAAGGCTGTTGATGCCACTGCGCAGGTGGAAAGCCGATGAACATGCGTGACAAACGGGTCCTGGTCACGGCGGCCGGGCAGGGCATAGGCCGGGCCAGTGCCCTGGCCTTTGCCGAGGCCGGCGCCGAGGTGTTTGCCAGCGACATTGATATCGGCAACCTGCAGGGCATCGACGGTGTGACCCCGCTGCTGCTGGATGTGACCTCAGGCAGCGCCATCGCCGACGCCTGCCAGCGTATCGGTGGCCTGGACGTGCTGTTCAATTGCGCAGGTTATGTGCACAGCGGCAGCATCCTTGAATGCGACGAAGCG
Source organism: Pseudomonas sp. CF161 (assembly GCF_000416215.1). NCBI lineage: Bacteria > Pseudomonadati > Pseudomonadota > Gammaproteobacteria > Pseudomonadales > Pseudomonadaceae > Pseudomonas > Pseudomonas sp. CF161. The sequence goes on along the minus strand of NZ_ATLP01000099.1, from coordinate 15,271 downwards.
GCCTGGGCGCGCTCGATGGAGATCAATGCCAGCGCCATGTACCGGGTGATCCGCGCCTTCTTGCCGGGCATGCTGCAACGCGGCGGCGGCTCGATCATCAACATGGCGTCGGTGGTGTCCAGCGTCAAAGGCGTGCCCAACCGCTTTGCCTACACCGCGAGCAAGGCCGCGGTGATCGGCCTGACCAAGGCCGTGGCCGCCGATTTTATCGGCCAGGGTATCCGCTGCAACGCCATCTGCCCGGGCACCGTGGAGTCGCCATCGCTGCGCCAGCGGATTGCCGAACAGGCCGCGCAGCAGGGCGTCAGCGAGGCCCAGGTGTACCAGCAGTTTCTGGATCGCCAGCCCATGGGCCGGATCGGCTCTGCCGGCGAAATCGCCCAGTTGGCGCTGTACCTGGGCAGCGACGCATCGGCCTACACCACCGGTGGCGTGCACGTGATCGATGGCGGCATGAGCATCTGAGCCTGGGCTTAGCCCTTTTAGAAAAAAGCAGGAGCAGCACATGAAATTATTGCGTTATGGCGAAAAGGGCTCGGAGAAACCGGGCCTGCTGGATGCCAACCACCAGATCCGCGACCTCTCGGCCCATGTTCCCGATATCGCAGGCGAGGCCCTGAGCCCGCAGCGCCTGGCAGCCCTGGCCGCGCTTGACCCCAACAGCCTGCCGCTGGTGACCGGGCAGCCACGGATCGGCGCATGCGTCGGCCAGGTCGGCAAGTTTGTCTGCATCGGCCTGAACTACGCCGACCATGCTGCCGAGTCGAACATGGAGGTGCCCAAGGAGCCGGTGATCTTCAACAAGTGGACCAGCGCCATCTGCGGCCCCAACGACGATGTGCAGATCCCCCGGGGCTCGCGCAAGACCGACTGGGAAGTGGAAATGGGCGTGATCATCGGCACCGGTGGGCGCAACATCGACGAAGCCAACGCCATGCAGCACGTGGCCGGCTACTGCGTGATCAACGATGTGTCCGAGCGCGAATGGCAGCTCGAGCGCGGCGGCACCTGGGACAAGGGCAAGGGCTTCGACACCTTCGGCCCCCTCGGCCCGTGGCTGGTGACCCGCGATGAAATCCCCGACCCGCACGTCCTGGACCTGTGGTTGGAGGTCGATGGCCAGCGCTACCAGACCGGCAATACCCGGACCCTGATCTTCAGCGTGCCGCAGCTGATCGCCTACCTCAGCCGCTGCATGAGCCTGCAACCCGGGGATGTGATTTCCACCGGCACCCCGCCCGGGGTCGGCCTGGGCATCAAGCCGCAACCGGTGTACCTGCGCCCGGGCCAGATCATGCGCCTGGGCATCAGCGGCCTGGGCGAGCAGCGCCAGCTCACGGTGCAGGCGGACTGATTGCACAGCCTGTTTCAATAGGCCTGGCTCCGGCCTCACGGCCCCGGTACATTGGCGCCCAATTGTCGAACCGGGGGGAGAGGCTATGGCGCCTGACGGCGAATTGCGGCTGTTTGCCGTGCCGATGTGCGGCGGGCTGGTGTATGCCGGCGCCAAGGCGTTGGTCCTGGGGCCGAGCGCTGCGGCACTGTTCTCGGGTTTTTTGTTTGGCAGCGTGATTGCCATTGTCCTGGGGATCCCCTTGCTGCTGTGGGGGGATCGGCGCTGCCCTGGGTCCAGGCTGCAGCACCTGCTCAGCGCGCTGCTCCAGAGCCTGGCGGCCAACCTGCTGCTGGGCCTGCCCCTGGTTACGTTGTTGTGGTCGACGCTGGCGGGCGGTCTGGCCCTGGGGCTGTTGTCCAGCCTGGTGCTGCTGGGCATCGAACGCTTGCCCGGCCGCACCCCGGCGCACAGGCGCAGCCCCGCTTCAGTCATCGCCGTGCCGCTGTCGGGCGGGCTGACACTGGGCCTGGCGGCGAGCGTATTCATCGAGCACAGCCTGGGCGCTTTCTGCCTGTTCTTCCTGATTGGCGGGCTGCTCGGCATGCTGGTGTGCTGGCCGGTCCTGTGGCTGGTGGAACGTCGCCTGAATACGTCCTGGCGGTACCTGGTCGGCGGGGTCATCAGCAGTGGCCTGATCTGGCTGATGTCCGCGCTGCCCCATTTTCTCGACTATGCCCGGGCCTCCGTGCATGCCGACTATCCCTGGCCGTCGCGATTTGGCCAGGGGGCGTTGCTATTCCTGGCCCTGGGCCTGGTGGCGGGTGGCCTGTGCACCGCGCTCAATGCGCTGTTCGCGTGGCTATGGCGGCGCAAGGGGCAGGTGCAGCCCTAGTCCGGGGGCTGGCTGGAGTGGCTGCGACGGCGTGCGCTCTGTATCCTGCCCGACCTTCGTCCCCGTCCTGCAAGGAAGCCTCCATGTCTGTTTTTCTCAGCCGTTACGTGCTGCTGGCGTGCCTCGTGCCCCAGGTGTGCCTGGCCGGCGCGGCATCGATCGATCCCCGGGCAGAAAGCCTCTATCAACAAGCCGTGCCTTATCTGCAACAGGCCAACAGCAAGCTGGAAGCGGTGCCTGTCAACATGCCCACCGCGAGTGCCGAGGACAAGCAGCGGGGCATGCTGCTGATCGACGAGGCCGGCGCCTTGCTGCGGCCGGCCATCGGCCTGCTGGAACAGGCCGCTGCGCTGCAACACCCGGTGGCTGAATATCGCCTGGCGCTGATCTACGTGGTGTTTGATCCAGGCGAGGAGCTGAAGGCCAAAGCCTGCCCCTTGTTTGAGCACAGCCTGACCCAGGGTTTTGCGCCGGCGGCGCTGGAAATTTCATCCTGGTGCCTGCCATTCACCGACACCCCGCAGTACCAGGCAGCGTTGCATGCCGTGGAAGACGCCATGCCGGGTTACGCGCAGTACTTTCCGCAGCCGGTGGTCAGGCTCGAATGCCGCCGCGAGCAACCCCAGGGCCTGGCGATGCAGTGGGGCAGCAGCCGCGACTATCAGGCAGAAATCTACCGCCTGCTGGGGGACAGCAACCGCGCGCAACGCCAGGTGTTTTATCAGAAGGCGCTGGACATCAACGATTGCTACAAGGCCAAGCGGCGCATGGCCATTGCTCAATAGGCGGTTGCGCCTGGTCGGTCACGGCAAATACCGGGGGCTACTGCACACGCCGTGACCGATGTTGATCAGCTGCGGGTGAGCGCACTCCTGGGCACGGTAAAGCGAAACTCGGTCCCGGCCCCGACTTCACTTTCGGCCTCGATCCGCCCGCCATGGGCCTCGACTATGCCCTGGGTGATGTACAGCCCCAGCCCGGTGCCGGTCGGGTTGCCGTCCTTGATGGTCCAGTAGCGGTCGAAGACATGGGGCAGTTGATCCTGGGGAATGCCTTCACCGGTATCGCGCACGCTGAACACGATGTCATCCCCGGAGGACATCGCCACCACGCCGATCTTGCCGCGCCGTGGGGTGAACTTGATGGCGTTGCCCACCAGGTTCGACAGCACCTGGAACAGCCGCTCCGGGTCGGCGTGGATCGACAGCTGCGGTTCGGCCTGGAAGGAGATTTCGATGTCTTTATCCAGCGCCAACGGCGTGAGCAGGGCCTGGGCTTCTTCGAAGATGTCCCCGACTTCCAGCGCTTGCGGCTTGATGGTGTAGCGCCCGGCATCGATTTTCGAGGTGTCGAGCAGGTCTTCGAGCAGGGTGTTCATGCGCCCGGCAGCCTGTTGCATGGTGTCGATGGCCGTCGAGATGCGCCGCGAGGTGTGCGGGCCGTCGGAGCTGAAGGCCTTTTGCATCATGCCGCACAGCATCGAAATCACGGTCATGGGGTTGCGCAGGTCGTGGGAAACCACCGCCACCAGATCGTCCCGGGCTTGTACCGCGCGCTGCTCGCGCAGCACCTGGCGCGCCAGGTCGCTTTCCAGCGCCGAGCGCCGCAGGTCATTGGCGGCGAACAGGTCGCCATGGCTCCATTTGGTGGCGATGCCGGCCATTTCCACTTTCCAGATCTCGAACGAGGTCCGTGGACGCAAGCGCAGGCCCGATTCGGAGTCTTCCAGATTGAGCGGCTTGTTCGGGTCGCCGCTCCAGTTGATGTTTTCCTTCACCTCGGGGCGAAACCACAGCACGCCGTTGTCCACCGGCTTGGGCAGGCTCATCGCAAGCACGCCGCTGGCGACCTGGGTAAAGGCGGCGGCAGGCGGGTACAGCAACGACAGCTGGTGGCTGGAAAACACCTTCTGCGACGACGCTTGCAGCCATTTGTGCAGGGCGCGGATGTCATCGGGCTCGGGGCAGTTGCCGTAGCGGTGCAACTGTTTGTCTTCGATGATCGCCACGCCGCCGGCATCCGCCAGGGCCAGCAGCAGCTCCGGTTGTTGGGCCAGGCCGTCGAACACGTTTTCCGTGGAGTCGATCATCGCCTGGTTGAGCAGGGCCAGGGTTTCGACCTTGGCCTCACGCTGGCGGCTGACTTCCAGCGCTTCCATCGCGCTGATCTGCAACGACAGCACCTGGCCGATGGTCTGGCAGGCGCTGCGCAATTCGTGGGGCACATGCAGTGGCTGGCGATTGCCGCAGCTGATCAGGCCCCATAGTTTGTCGCCCTTGAGCAGCGAGATGCTCATGGAGGACAACACCCCCATGTTCTTCATGTACTGGCAGTGAATCGGCGACACGCTGCGCAGGTTGGCGAAGCTCAGGTCCAGCGGCTGTGCGGTATCCGGGCGCAGCTTGGGCACCAGCGGCACCGGCTGGTAGTCGGCATCGGGGATGATCCGCAGCCAGTTGGTGCGGTACAGCTCGCGCGCCTGTTCGGGGATGTCGGAGGCCGGGAAAAACAGGCCCTGGAACACTTCCATGGACGGCGACGAGGCTTCGGCGATGACCTGGCCGTGACCTTCTTCCTCAAAGCGATAGATCAGCACCCGGTCATAACCGGTGATGGCCTGGATTTCCTGCACGCTGATTTCATACAGCGCCTGCAGGCTTTTGGCTGCCTGCAGGCGTTGCAGCATCCGCCCCAGGTTGGTGGCCTGGCCGGCGACCTGGGCCGGCTCGGCCTGAACCTCCAGCTCCAGCACCAGCACGCCCTGATGCCGGTGCACGAAACCTTCGAACACACCGCCATTCAGTGAAAAGTAGAGTTCGGGGGCGTCCAGTGGGTTGGCGTGCTGCGCGGCCAGTTCGACCTGCTGCGCGTACTCGGCGCCGATCAAATGCTGCAACGGCGCGCCCACGCTTTCGTCCGGTGTGCGGCCCAGCAGGCGCTCGACGTTGGCGCTGATCTGCAGAATGCGCAGCTCGGGCTCGGCCAGGGTCAAGAGCACGCCGTGGGGCTGAATTGCACCGGGGGTGCGGATGGGTTCGTCATCACAGTTGGCCAGCAGCTTTTCGAAGGCTTTTTTGTCCAATGGGTTCATAGCAGCACCTGCGAGCGGTCAAGCCAGTGTTCAAAAGAGGAAAACGTATCCTGGGCGGCGTTCACCGCCTCTTGCCGTGCGTCGGCCTCCAGGGGCCAGGCCCCCAGGTAGTCGGTGAATTCGCGCCAGCGGCGGCCGGTGGCGGCGCCATAGATGTCGAGAAACGCCGCGCCGTTGTCGGCGTCCAGTTGCAAGCGCGCGGCAATCTCGCGCCGCAGGATCTGCCCGCCCAGGGTGGCGCCCTCCAGCACATAGAGCACCCCCAGGCAGGCCTGGGTCGAAGGCGTGCCAGGCAGCGACGAGCACAGGGGCAGGGCGTCGATGGCGGCGTCATCCAGGCCCAGGGCCAGCAGGTCGCTGCGCAGGGTCGTGGCCTTGAGGCGCTGCTCCAGGCCGAAGTCGGCCGGCACCGCGTTGCTGTCCAGCAGGCGTTGCTCCAGGGGCTGATAGAAGCCGTAGTAGGCCTTGATCAGGCGTAAATAGTGAGAGTGGCTCAGCAGGGGGGAGAAAAACGGCAGGCGTTTTTCCAGGGCGATGTGTAACGGAGCTGTTCCTGAGCGCAGGTTTTGCAGCAACAACGGAACATCAACGCTACGGACGTTTGATTGCATGTAAGTCAGCTCTAGCGGTCGGGCCTCATCATGGCCATGGGGCGGGGTGGAAGCGGGCTGAATGGACAATAGCGCCAGCCGCACAACGGTCCTGCCAAGTGGATACGTTGGTGTTCCACCTGACAATCTGAGTCGCAAGAGTAAAAAAAAATTCCGGGCGCCGTGCAAAAAAATGGCGATTCGCTATTGATGGCGTGGTGCCCCGTGGCGCCAAAGGCAGGGGTCAGTCACGGGGAACTTCTTCGATACGCCCGCCGCAGCCGGTAAAGGACAGCTTGTAACCCTGGCGGCAGCTTCGTGCCTGTTCGGTGCGCGGGTCGACCGGGGCGGGGCCGCACACTTGGCCTTGGGGTGCGTCTCTTGAGCTGTTGTGCAGGCAGCTCTGATAGCTGGCCATCATCGCGTCGTAGATGCCTGTATTGGCCTCCAACTGCTTGCTGGCGCGCTGCTCGCACTGGGCGACATCGGCATCGAGCTTGGCGACGCATTGCCGACCTTCGGCGGTGTCGGGCTGGACATAGCGGTATTCGGTGCAGCCGGACAGGCTGAGCAAAGCGGTGGCGGCGACAACCAGGGGCAGGCGAATAGGCACGGGGCAGGGTCCGTCTGGAAAAGGGCTCGTTCTATGACCCTGGGCCGGGCATTCGGTTCTGCGTGGCTGCCTGGGCCAGACGGGCTCCTGCTGCGCCCTCGCCACTGGGTGCAGGCTTGGGTATGATCGTCGCCGGCCGCTGCTGCCTGCCGCTCGCTCCCGTCCCCGGGAAAGGTGAAAGCATGTGTTGTCGTTCCCAATCCTGTCGCCACTCTTGAGAGTCGAGGTTTGGCAATGCGAGCACCGAAATGCCTCGATCACAGGAGCAACGATGTTTTCGATCGATCAAGCCAAACAGATGGCCAAGCGGCTGCGTGCCTCGCTGCAGACCCGCGATCAGGCGGTGTCTCACTGCGCCGCGCTGGAACTGGTGGCGCAGCAACTGGGCTACAAGGACTGGAACACCGCGGCCGCGCTGCTGCCCGAGCAAACCGCCGACGCCCAGCCCGCCACAGCACCTGCCATAACCTTCGACAAACCCATCCCCATCCTGCGCATGTTCGATGAAGCCAAGGCCCGGGAGTTCTACCTTGATTTCCTGGGTTTCGGCGTCGAGTTCGAGCACCGCTTCGAAGCCGATCTGCCGCTGTACCTGGGGCTGAGCCGCGACGGTCTGCAACTGCACCTGTCCGAGCACCACGGCGATGCCAGCCCGGGTTCGACGGTCTTTGTGCCGATGCACAATATCGAGCTGCTGCGTGACGAACTGCTGGCCAAGCGCTACGGCTACGGGCGTCCGCAAATTGTCCAGCAGGGCTGGGGCCAGGTGCTGGAAGTCTACGACCCGTTCGGTAACCGCATCCGCTTCTGCCAAAGCTGATGGGTTTTGGGGCCTGAGCATCGTGCTCGGGCCTCTCTACAACGGCAGTGGTCGGTCCTGGATCACGCGCTTCATCACCAGGGTCGAGGTCAGGCGCTGCACGTTGGGCAGGGTCGACAGGCTTTCGTCGTACAGCCGCTGGAAGGCCGGCAAGTCCTGGGTCACGACGTGCAGCAGGTAGTCCGGCTCGCCAAACAGGCGCTGGGCATCCACCACCTGGGGGATTTCGATCAGCGCGTTTTCAAAGGCCTCCACGGCCTGCCTGTCGCCCTCGCGCAGGGTGGCAAAAACCATGGCGGAAAAGTTCAGGCCCAGGGCGCCGGGGTCCAACTGTGCCCGATAACCCAGCAGGACCCCCGATTCTTCCAGGGCCCGTACCCGGCGATGGCACGGGGAAAGGCTCAGCCCCACCCGTTCGGCGAGTTCGGTGACCGACAACCGCCCGTCTTTTTGCAGTTCAGAAAGAATCTTCCGGTCAATTCTATCCACGTAGAAGAATCTCCCCATATACGGCGTTTTAGTGAGCATCTTTGAAAGTAAATTCTAGCAAGATTTGCTTATTCTTCCTCGCATCATTAATCGCCGTACTGGGCCATGCAGCAGGCAAGGGCGGCCTTCAATAGCGGGGCAATGCAATGCAAAGGGTGATGGGGCAGTGGCGGTGGGCAGCGCCATGAGCTTGAGTGTTTTTGTGGCGTTCTGGGCGGTGTCGGTCTTGTTTGTGATCACCCCGGGCGCGGATTGGGCCTATGCGATTTCGGCGGGCCTCAAGGGTCGGGTGGTGCCCCCGGCGGTGGCCGGACTGCTGTCGGGCCATGTGCTGGCGACGCTGATTGTGGCGGCGGGAGTCGGGACCCTGGTGGCCAACCATCCCCTGGCCTTGTCAGTGTTGACGGTGGCCGGCGCGGGGTACTTGCTGTGGCTGGGCATTGGCATGTTGCGCGACCCTGCCACACCCCATGCCGATCAGTCCGAAGCGCCAGGCTCGCCCAGGCGCTGGGCGCTCAAGGGACTGTGTGTGAGCGGCCTGAACCCCAAGGTATTCCTGTTATTCCTGGCGTTGCTGCCGCAGTTCACCGATGCCACGGCGCCCTGGCCGGTGCCGTTACAGATGCTGGCCCTGGGGTTGGTGCATACCCTCAGTTGTGGCGTGATCTACCTGTTGGTGGGGTTCGGCTCGCAGGCGGTCCTGGGCGCCCGACCAGCAGCTGCACGGCGGGTCAGTCGACTCTCCGGAGCGGCGATGATCATCATTGCCCTGGTGCTGCTGATTGAGCAGTGTCTGGGCTGATTCCTTATTCGAGAGCCTGATCATGAGCGAACACCCTTCACCCTATGCCAGCGCCCAGGCGCCCGTGCGGGTCCGGATTCCCCACCTGCAACAGATGAAGGCGGCCGGGCACAAATGGACCATGCTCACCGCCTATGACATGTACAGCGCAGCGATCTTCGAAGAGGCCGGCATCCCGGTGCTGCTGGTGGGCGACTCGGCCTCGAACAATGTCTTTGGCAATACCTCGACCCTGGCGGTGACGGTGGACGAGTTGTTGCCGCTGGTGCGCGCGGTCAGCCGATCGACGCGGCGCGCGCTGGTGATCGCGGACTTGCCGTTTGGCTCCTACCAGGCCTCCGCCGAACAGTGCCTGCACACCGCCGTGCGTTTCATGAAAGAGGCCGGGGCCCACGCGGTGAAGCTGGAGGGCGGGATCGAGATGGTGCCCCAGGTGCAGAAACTCGCCACCTCGGGCATACCGGTCATGGCCCATATAGGTTTTACGCCGCAGATGGAGCATCAGTTGGGGGGCTACCGGGTCCAGGGCCGGGGCGAGGACGCGCAACGCCTGATCGACAGTGCCCAAGCCCTGGAGGCTGCCGGGGCCTTCGCCATCCTGATCGAGATGGTCCCAGCCGAGGTTGGCCGGGCGATCACCGAGGCGATCGCGATCCCGACCGTGGGCATTGGCGCGGGGCCGCACTGCGATGCCCAGGTGCTGGTCTGGCAGGATATGGCCGGGTTGCGCGACGGGCAGTTGCCGCGTTTCGTCAAGCAATACGCCGACCTGCGTGCGGTGTTGCGTGGCGCGGCCATGGCGTTTGCCGAGGAGGTGCAGGCAGGCGCCTTTCCCGGTCCCGAGCATGGTTTTTGAGCCCACAGGAGGCGTTATGAAGAGCCCAAGAGCGTTGGCCGCCGATGGCTTGCAGGTTGGCCAGGCATTCACCGTGGTTCGATGTTTTACCGAGGAGGACGTCCGGCAGTTCGCCAGGTTGTCCCGGGATTACAACCCGGTGCATTGCGATGCCGCCTACGCCGAGCTGCGTCGGTTCAAGGCGCCGATTGCCCATGGCCTGCTGACCGCCAGCCTGCTCACCGAAATCGGTGGGCAGATCGGCTGGCTGGCGACGGCGATGAGTTTCGAATTCAAGCGCCCGGTGTATCCGGGCGAGCAGTTGACCTGCCACTGGCTGATTTCCGCGATCGACACGCGGCGGCACGCCAGGGCCGAGGTGCGGATCGTCAACGCCGAGGGCGTGAGCGTGCTGGAGGCCACCACCCGTGGGGTACTGCCGGGACCTGCGGAGCGTGAACGTCTCAAGCAGATGCTGGCCGAGGGCGACCCCAGCAACGGTGCGGCTCAAGCCTGGGGCTGAGCGCCGGCCGGGATTGCTTCGCCAGCGCCCGCCCGCCAAGGCTCGTGGGCGGGGTGCTGCGCTTAGTTGCGGTCCAGCCACACCGTCTGCGCGTTGCAAAATTCGCGTACGCCGAAGTGCGACAGTTCGCGACCGAAACCGCTTCTTTTCACCCCGCCAAAGGTCACCCGTGGATCGCTGGCGCAGTAGCCATTGATAAACACGCCGCCAGTTTCCAGGTGCTGGGCAAAGTACTCGGCCACCTCCAGGTTGGCGGTGTAGACGGTGGAGGCCAGACCGAACTCGCTGTCGTTGGCCAGAGCCAGGGCGTGCTCGGCATCCCGGGCGGTGATGATCGAGGCCACCGGGCCGAACAGCTCCTGCTTGAACGAGGTCATCTGGTCGGTGACATCGGCCAGCACCGTGGCGGGGTAGAAGTTGCCGGCACCTTCGGCTTTGGCGCCGCCCAGCAACAGGGTCGCGCCTTCTTCGAGGGTGGCGCGCACTTGCTGGTCCAGTTCGTCACGCAGGTCAAAGCGCGCCATGGGGCCGATGTAGGTGTCGGCCGCCAGGGGATCGCCCACGGTCAGCAGGCGAGTGGCGTCGACGAACTTGCGAGTGAATGCCTCGACCACCCCTTGTTCAATGATCAGCCGCTTGGCCGCAGCGCAGACTTGCCCGGTGTTCTGGTAGCGGCCGATCACCGCGGCTTTGACGGCGGCATCGAGGTCGGCGTCGTTGAGCACGATAAACGGATCGGAGCCACCCAGTTCCAGCACGCATTTTTTCAGCGCGGCACCTGCCTGGGCGCCGATGGCGATGCCGGCGCGGACGCTGCCGGTCAGGGTCACGGCGGCGATGCGGCGGTCGGTGATGGCGCTGGAGACGCCGTCCGGGGTGACGTTGAGCACTTCAAACACACCCTCGGCGAAGCCCGCGCGCTGGAAGGCATCGCGCAGCAAATAGGCGCTGCCCATGACATTCGGTGCGTGCTTGAGCACGTAAGTGTTGCCGGCGATCAGGGCCGGCACCGCGCCACGCAGCACTTGCCAGATCGGGAAGTTCCACGGCATCACCGCCAGGATCGGCCCCAGCGGGCGATATTCGATCCGCGCCTTGCCGCCTTCGACCAGGGTCGGTTCGGCGCTGAGCATGCCCGGGCCCTGGGCCGCGTACCACTCGCAGAGCTGGGCGCATTTTTCAATTTCGCCACGGGCCTGGGTGATCGGCTTGCCCATTTCCCGGGTGATCATGCTCGCCATCTGTTGCGCGTCGTTGCGCAGTTCAGCGGCCAGGGCCAGCAGCGCGGCGGCCCGTTGTGCCACCGGGGTGTTGCGCCACAGGCTGAACCCGGAGGCGGCGCGCGCCAGTGTCGCTTCCTGGGCCTGGGCCGATTCAAAGGGGTAGTGGCCGATCTGTTCGCCGGTGGCGGGGTTGATCGAGATGGCGTGGGTGACGCTGGAAACCTGAGTCATGGCACCGTCCTGCTGGGTGGGGATGGGCGCAGGTTACGGTGGCGTTTGTTTTCTGGAAACTGAATAATACTGAGTCTTTCGTTCACGATCGGAGAATGCCGTGGATCTGGTACAGCTGGAAATCTTCAAGGCCGTGGCCGAGCACGGCAGCATCAGCGCCGCTGCGGCGCAGATCCACCGGGTGCCGTCGAACCTGACCACGCGCATCAAGCAACTGGAGCAGGACCTGGGGGTCGACCTGTTTATCCGCGAGAAAAGCCGCCTGCGCCTGTCGCCGGCCGGCTGGAGTTTTCTCGACTATGCCCGGCGCATCCTCGACCTGGTGCAAGAGGCCCGGGCCACGGTGGCCGGCGAAGAGCCCCAGGGCTCGTTTTCCCTGGGCTCCCTGGAAAGCACCGCGGCGGTGCGGATCCCCGGGTTGCTGGCGGCCTACAACCAGCGTTACGCCAAAGTCGAACTGGACCTGTCCACCGGGCCCTCCGGGACCATGATCGACGGCGTACTGGCGGGGCGCCTGGCGGCTGCCTTTGTCGACGGCCCGGTGCTGCACCCGGCCCTGGAAGGCGTGCCGGCGTTCGAAGAGGAAATGGTGCTGATCGCGCCGCTGCACCACCGGCCGATCCAGCGTGCCAGTGAGGTGAACGGCGAAAACATCTACGCCTTTCGCGCCAACTGCTCGTATCGCCATCACTTTGAACGCTGGTTCACCCAGGACGCGGCGGTGCCGGGGAAGATTTTCGAAATGGAGTCCTACCACGGCATGCTCGCCTGCGTCAGCGCCGGGGCCGGCCTGGCGCTGATGCCGCGCAGCATGCTCGAAAGCATGCCCGGGTGCAGCACCGTGAGCATCTGGCCGCTGTCGGAAGCCTTTCGCTACTTGCGCACCTGGCTGGTGTGGCGCCGGGGCACGGTCTCGCAGAGCCTGACCATGTTCGTGCGCTTGCTGGAGGAACGCGGGGTGGTGCAGCCCCAGGCTTGATCGAAGGCGTGTTCAGCCCGCAGAGCTAAAGGTTGTCCATGCCGTTGTCGGTCCTTGACGTTGGCGGGAATCAGGCCTGGGCCACGTCGACCCATTGCGCGCTGACCAGTTGCGCCATGCGCAGCGGGCAGATGCGTACCGCCGCGTTGGTCGCACCGCCGGCGGGCAGCACTTCGTCGAATTGCTTGAGCGAGACATCGCAGTACACCGCGACGCTGTCCGGCACGCCGAACGGGCAGACGCCACCCACCGGGTGGCTGGTATGGGCCTGCACTTCGCTGGCGTCGAGCATCTTGGCCTTGACCCCGAAGTGGCTCTTGAATTTCTTGTTATCCAGGCGCGCGTCGCCACGGGTCACGATCAGGATCACCTGGTCGTTGACCCGCAGCGACAGGGTCTTGGCGATCTGCCCCGGTTCGACATTGTGCGCGCTGGCGGCGAGGGCGACGGTGGCGGTGCTTTCTTCGAGTTCGATGACCGAGAGGTCGGAAGCGTTTGCGGCGAGAAAATGTTTAACGGTTTCCAGGCTCATGGCGGCTCCTTGAGCAGTCTGTCAGTGCGCTCCGGGTGGCGGCAACGCGGCAGGGCGACCCGGGCGGGGCGCGATCGAGGTCGGTCACCTTAACGGTTGCGGCGGCCATCGTGCCAGTGTTTGTCGGGGACCAGGAGCGCCCGCCGGCTCACTGCGCCTCACGCTCCAGCAGCTGGCGTTTGCGCTCCACGCCCCAGCGGTAACCCGACAGTTGGCCATCGCTGCGCACCACCCGATGGCAGGGAATGGCCACCGCCAGGCTGTTGGCGCCGCAGGCCTGGGCCACGGCGCGGAAGGCTTTCGGCGCGCCGATCAGCGCGGCGATCTCGGCATAGCTGGCAGTGCTGCCCGGCGGGATGCTGCGCAGGGCCTGCCATACCCGTTGCTGAAACGCGGTGCCGCGCAGGTCCAGGGGCAGGTCGAGGCCGAGGGCCGGGGCCTCGATAAAACCCACGACCTTGGCCACCAATTGCTCGAACTGCCGGTCGCCACCGATCAGGCGCGCCTGGGCAAAGGTGTCTTGCAGTTCCGTGACCAGGGCATGGGGGTCATCGCCCAGCAAAATGGCGCAGACCCCGCGGTTGCTTTGCGCCACCAGGATTGCCCCCAGCGAGCATTGGCCGACGGCGAAGCGAATCTCGGTGTTGGCGCCACCGGCGCGGTACTCGCCAGGCTTCATGCCCAGTACGTCGTTGGAGGACTCGTAGAAGCGGCTGTTGGAGTTGAAGCCGGCGTCATACAGCGCCTCGGTCACCGAGCCGCCACGGGTCAAGTGTTGGCGCATCTTCCTGGCCCGGTGCGCGCTGGCGTAGGCCTTGGGCGTCAAGCCGGTGATGGCCTTGAACACCCGGTGGAAGTGATACGCGCTCATGCCCAGCTGCTGCGCCAGGGCATTCAGGCTGGGCGCGGCCTCGGCCTGTTCGATGAGCTGGCAGGCGCGGGTCACCAGGGCGGCATGCTGCTGCGCGGTACTGGTCTGATCCGCCGCTGCGCGCCTGCTGGGCCGATAACCGGCGGCCTCGGCCTGCTCGGCAGTATCGAAAAACTCGACGTTGTGTCGCCGTGGCAGGCGCGCTGAGCTGCTGGGGCGGCAGTAGACCCCGGTGGTTTTCACCCCGTAGACAAACTGCCCGTCGGCGCCTGGGTCGCGGGCCTCAATCGCCCGCCAGCGCCGGTCGTCTTCAGACTCGGCACCAGGGCTGTGGGGCAGGGTGGGTTGCTTCATATCGGCTCTCTGGGGTGGCTCAGGTTGCAAGCAGCATAGGCCGATTTCCGGCGCGGAAAACTCCGAGTCTTGCGCTTGAATTGTCGGTCAGTCCGGGGTGTCCGCGCCCTGGGCCGGGCGTGCCGGAACCCGCCATAAATACCAGGCTGCCACGGTGCGGTAGGGGCTCCAGGCCTGGGCGGTATCGGCCATCTGCTTGCGGGTCAACGGTGCGTCCAGGCCTTGCAGGCGCCGGTAGCCCTCACGCACGCCGAAATCGTCGACGGGCAGGATATCCAGGCGTTCCAGGGTGTAGATCAACAACATCTCCACGGTCCACTGGCCCACTCCGCGCAAGGTGACCAGGCGCTCGATCAAGGCCGAATCGGTCATTTGCAGCGCCTGTTCATAGCTGGGGATCATCCCGTTTTGCGCCGCTTCGGCCAGGCCCTGGATAGTTGCCAGCTTGCTCGCGGAAAAGCCGCAGCCACGCAGGGTGTGTGGATCGGTGGCGATGATCTGTGCCGGGCTGGGGAATGCCTGGCCGGGGTACAGCGCCAGCAGCCGCCCGAGGATCGCGTCGCCGGCCCGGGCATGCAATTGCTGATAGGCAATCGCCCGCACCAGCGCCTGGAACGGGTCGCGGGTCGGTTTGGGTTGATGCAGGCAGCGGCCCACCCGCTGGATATGGGCGGCCCACTGTGGGTCCAGCGCCGCCAGAAATGCGCTGGCGTCGGCATAAGGGTCATCGGCGGTGGGCATGGTGATACCTGAAAAATCGTGGGTCCAAGGGCTCTTTGCCGGAGCATGGTAGGGGACGCCGGGGTGGGTTGCACTCGGTGTCTTGCGCTTGAACTCGGAGGTGTGGCGTAGGGGAGGTTCGACTCAACAAAAGGCGCCAGGCTCTAGATCGCGTGGTTTAAGCGATTTTTCTATGTGTCTTTTCAGCAAGTTCCGATATCTGCGGGCTATGAAACAGGTGCAGGCTTCTGCCGGCTACACCCAGGCACGCCCATTTTTTAGGGCATGCACTCAGGTTGCCGGGAATACAGCATGCCAAGCCAAGCCGATCTGCGTTTTACCTTCAGCATTGGTAACGAGTCTTTTGACG